>JAZDLH010000064.1:0-22676 GCA_043802275.1 Planctomycetota bacterium | reverse complement strand
CAGGGCCACGCCGGAGCCCGAGGCCACGACCTTGGGCACGGGGCAGCCGCAGTTCAGGTCCACGGCATCGGCGCCCGCGTCCTCTGAGATCCGCGCTCCCTCGGCCAGACACCGGGGATCCGTGCCCCAGAGCTGGTACTGCACGGGCCCCTCCTCCGGGCTCCTGGCGAGAAATGCCGCGGCGCGCCCGCGGCCCTGGAGGAGCGACCGGGCGCTCACCATCTCGTTCGCAAGCATCCCGGGCCGCCCCAGGCGCCGGCACTGGAGCCGGAAGGGCGGGTTGGAATATCCCGCCAGGGGCGCCTGAAATATTCGGCTCTCGAGCGTGCACCCCCGCAGGCGCAGGGGCGAAAGGAGTCGGTCCGCCGAAGGAAGCGGCTGCAGGTCCAAGGAGCCCCCTCTCTCACATTGGAATGGCCGGGGCGAGGATCGCACAGCCTTCTGCGCACGCACCAACAGCCCCGCTCTTTCCCCCGATCCCGGCGAAACAGGCGGAGAGACGCTCCGCTCCTCGTTTCGCGGGAAAAGCGACGTTCACCTCAGGGAAAAATAGAGAATCCCGGCCAATCCCACGACCACGCAATAGACGGCGAAGATCGAGAGCCGGCGGTGGAGGACGAAGCTCGTGAGGAAGCGCAGGCTCGCCGTCCCGCTCACGAACGCGGCGAGAAACCCCACGAACGCCGGCCCCGGGGGAAGCCCGGTCCAATCGGAACCGTAGCGCACCGCGTCCAGCAGGGACGCGCCGCAGACGGCCGGCACCATGAGGAGAAAGGAGAAGCGGATCGCCTCCCGCCGCGTAAGCCCGCAGACCACGCCGCCCGTGATCGTGAGGCCGCTGCGGGAGATGCCGGGCGTGATGGCCAGGGCCTGGGCGAGGCCGATGACGAGAGAACTTTTTACGCCGAGTTCGCCCTGCCGGCGCGCGCCCCCGGCGATACGGTCGCAGAAGAAGAGAAACCCCGCGGTCACGAGGAGCGCGGCCGAAACCGCCAGGGGCTTCTCCCGGATGTCGGCGAAGGTGTCGCGGAAGAGGACCCCCAGCGCCCCCGCCGGCACGGAGCCCGCCGCGAGGTAGAGGAGCACCCGCCGTTCCGACCGGAGGATGCGCCGAATGTCCTCCCAAAAGGTCCGGAGAACGACAAGCACCGTGGCGAGATGGAGGAGAAGGTCGAAAGCGAGGGGAATCCCGCCCCCGTAGCCCAGATGCTCGGCCAGGGCCAGGTGCCCGCTCGATGAGACCGGAAGGAACTCGGCCACTCCCTGGAGCAATCCCAAAAGGAGCGCCGCGAGGTAGGAGAGCCCTTCTTCGCCGGCCGCCATGAACAAGGGATCTCCCTTACGACAAACAATATCCGTTGGGAAGAAAAGGCGGCCGGAAAAGCCGCGTTCTCTAATGGAGGCCGGAGCTCCCGAAACCGCCGGCGCCTCGCTCGGTCTCCACGAGCGCCTCGACCACGACGGGTTGGGCCCGCACCACCTCCTGCACCACGAGCTGGGCCACGCGCATGCCGCGCGTCACGGCGAAGGGCTCCGAGGAGATGTTGCCGAGGAGGATGCCCACCTCGCCCCGGTAATCCGCGTCGATCGTGCCGGGGGCGTTCGCCACGGTGATGCCGTGCCGGAGCGCGAGCCCGCTCCGCGGGCGGACCTGGATTTCGTACCCCCTGGGCACGGCCAGGAAGAGCCCGGTCGGGATGAGCGCCACGGTCCGGGGCTCGATGAGGACGGGCGCGTCCACCGCGGCGCATACGTCCATGCCCGAGGCGGCCTCGGACATGTACGCCGGCAGCGGCAGGTCCTCCGTGCCCGGCCGGCGCGCGATTTGAAGCGGGACGCTCTTCATGCGGTTCTTCCCTTTCGAGGGACGGGGGTTAGGAGCATTCCTCCTCGCGGAGGACATGGCGCCGCGCGGCGAAACGCATGGACGGCGTGCGCCGCGCCTGCACGGACGAGGCGAGCGCCACGGAGCGCCCGAGGAGATATTCAGCCAGGGCCTCCTTGGTCCCTCCCGCGGCGATGGGGTCACGGCCGCGCTCGAGGACGACCGCATCGGTCGAGACGCTTCCAAAGGCGTGGCCGGTGTTGGCCACGATGATGTCCATGCCCTTCTCTTCGCGCTTCTTAAGCGCCCGGTCGATGTCGATCGTGGGCTCAAGGGAAAAGCCCACGATCACCTGGTCGGTGCGCTCCTCGGAAAGGCCCTTCAGGATGTCCGGGGTCCGCACGAAGCGGACGATGAGGTCCGTGCCGTCCTTGTGAAGCTTGCCGGGAAAGACCTCGCCCGGACGGTAATCGGTCACCGCCGCGGCCATGAAGAGCGCATCGCACCAGTCGAAGGCGGCCTGCACCGCGGCCTGCATATCGAGCGCGCTCCGGACCCGCACGGTGGATATCCCCGGCGGAGGCTCGAGGTGCGTGGGGCCGAGGAGGAGGAGGACCGCGTGCCCGGCGCGCTGCGCCGTCTCGGCCAAGACAGAACCCATGCGGCCGGTGGATCGATTGGCGAGGAACCGGACTTCGTCCAGGTCCTCGAAGGTCGGCCCCGCCGTCACGAGAAAGCGAAACCGCCCCTTGGACCGCTCGGGGAAGAGTCCGAGGTGCGCGGCG
This sequence comes from Planctomycetota bacterium, assembly GCA_043802275.1. GTDB lineage: Bacteria > Planctomycetota > SZUA-567 > SZUA-567 > JAFGNG01 > JAZDLH01. The sequence goes on along the minus strand of JAZDLH010000064.1, from coordinate 20,066 downwards.
ACCTCGGCTCGAACGGACTCCACGGTCATGCCAACGCTCCTTGTTGAAAGAGGGCGCGGACGGCCCGGAAGACGGCCTCCGGCTCGGCCATGCGGCCGATCCCGACATGGCCGTTCGCCAGGCGCCCCTCTTCCGGCCCCACGACGAGGACCCCGCGCGAGCGGAGCATGGCGAGGTTCGCCTGGGTGGCGGGATGGGTGAACATGCCTTCGTTCATGGCCGGCGCGAGGAGGATGGGCGCGCGCGTGGCCAGGGCCACGCAGGAGAGCAGGTCGTCCGCCAGGCCCAGGGCGAGCTTCGCCAGGCACTGGGCCGTGGCCGGGGCGACCGCGACCGCCTCGGCCGCCTCCGCCAGGGCGACGTGCCGGGGCTCCACGGCGTGGTCTTCGAAGAGGCCGGTGTAGACGGGTTGCCGCGTGATCGCCTCGAAGGAGAGGGGCCGGAGGAATTCCTGCGCGCTCCGGGTGAGGATCACGGGCACGACCGCGCCGGCGCGCGTGAGGAGCCCGGCGAGCTCGACCGCCTTGTAGGCGGCCACGCTCCCGGTCACGGCCAGCACGATGCGGCGGCCGGAGAGGACGGAGTCGCTTGTCATGGGTTATACCTTCAACACCTCCGACGGATCGCGCCCGCCGAGCCAGGCGTCACACTCGCCGCCCCGGATGCGGTGCGTTTCGGACTCCACGATGCTCCCAAGGGCCTGGAACGCCCTCTCCAGGTCGTCGTTCACGATGCAATAGTCGTACTCCTCCATGCGGAGGATCTCGTTGCGGGCCGTCTCCATGCGCCGAGCGGCCTCGGCCCTGGTTTCCGTGCCGCGGCCGAGCAGGCGCTCGACCAGCACCTCGGGCGTGGGCGGGAGGAGGAAGATCATCACCGCGTCCGGATGGCGCCGGCGGATCCGGGCCGCGCCCTTGACCTCGATGTCCAGCACGACGTTCCTCCCCTGCCGGGTCTTCTCCTCAAGAAACGCCTCGGGCGTCCCGTACCGGTGTCCGCAGAACTCCGCGTGCTCCGCAAAGCCCCCTTGGGCGGCGCGCGCCTCGAAGGCCTCGGGGGAGAGGAAAAAATACTCCACCCCGTCCTTCTCCCGGCCGCGGGGCGGCCGCGTGGTGGCGGAGATGGAGAGCACGCAATCCGCCCGCGCCTCGCAGAGCCTGCGGGAGAGGGTGGTCTTCCCCGCGCCGGCCGGGCCGGAGAGGAGGAGGATGAGGCCCCGTCTCGTGCGTCTCATTCGACGTTCGCCGCCTGTTCCTTGATCTTTTCCACGGCAAGCTTCGCGGCGATGGATGCCTCGGCGATGCCGGTATCGTTCGCCTTGCTCGCGACCGTATTGACCTCGCGCAGCATCTCCTGCGCCAGGAACTCCAGGCGCTTGCCGGCCTCGCCGCCGGCCTCAAGCGCGGCCTGGAACTGGGCGAGGTGGCTCCGGAGGCGTTCGAGCTCCTCGGCGATATCCGCGCGGTCGGCGAACCAAACCGTCTCGCGCTCCAGCGCCTGGGCGTCCAGGGCGCCCGGCGCCGCGCCTTGAAGCTCGGCCAGCCGCCCGGCGAGGCGCTTGCGCACGCGTTCGACCGCGAGGGGGGCCCGCTCCTCGGCCAGGGCGGCGAAGCGCTTCAGCGCCTCCGCCTGGGCCATGAGCGCCGCCCGGAGGGCCGCGCCTTCGGCCTCGCGCATTTCCAGGGCCTCGCGGCAGGCAGCCCGGAGAGCAGTCTCGAGGAGCGCCCAGTCCGACTCCGCGAAGGAGCCATCCGCCGGGTTCTCAAAGATCCCGGGCACGTGCACGAGGTCCGCGACCGTCACCCCGCCGGGCAGTTCGTGCGCCTGGGCGAGGGACCGGAGAGCGAGGATGGCGCTCCCGGCGAGGTCGCTGTTGAGGATCGCCTCGGGGGGCACCTTCGTGCGGACGAGCTCGACCGCGATATTGACGTGGCCGCGCAGGAACATCGCGCCGGCGAGCTCGCGGACCTTCTGCTCCAGCGCCCCGAGGTTGGGGTGGGCCCGCACGTGAAACTGGAGCATCCGGTGGTTCACGGCCCGGATCTCCACGCTCACGCGGACGCCGCTCCGCTCCTCGGCGGCGGCGCCGAAACCGGTCATGCTGCGCAGCGGAAGCGTCATTCCTTCTTGTCCTTGCCCATCATGCCTTTGATCTTGGACATAAGGCCGCCCGGCTCCTCCGCCCGGCCGGTATCGGATTCGGCCTCGGCCAGGGTGTCGATCTGGTGCTCCAGGAGTTTCTTCTTGTAGATCGAGGCCACGCGCCGGCAGGTGCCCTCGTAACAGCCCTCGGCCCGGAGGCGCTCGAGGATCTCCTCGGGCGTGGGCGAGCCCATGGCGAGCACGATCTCCCGCGCCCGCGGGTACTCGTCGCAGAAGATCAGGTCCGCGAGCTTCTCCGAGAGCGCCACGGTGCGGTCGATCGTGTTGTTGAGCCACTGGTACAGGGTCTTGAGCTGCTCGATCTGCTTGGAGGAGACGTCGTCCCGCCGCGCCGCCCCTTCCAGGGCCTTCCGGCACGAGCCTCTCCGCTGGGTGCACTGGCGGAAGATCATGCGCACGTAATCCATGGCCGTTCGCTTCTCGCCGAGACGCAGGTACAGGCTCACCAGCAGGAACATGATGGAGATCTCCTGCCGGATATTGTCCGTCCGCCCGGCGTTCTCGAGCTCGATCTTGTAGTACTGGAGCGCGGCGTTCATGGCCGTCGTCTCGTCGAACGGACCTTCGGACCAGGTCTTCTTCACGTCCTCCAGGGCCTCCACGAGCTCCGGATCCGGGATGACATGGCTCTCGTAGACTTCGGGATGGTCCCTTTCCCGGTAGAGCCACGCCGTGCGAAGATAGAGGCGCGCGAGCTTGCCGCTCTGCCGCATGTTGGGAGAGAGGATCTCCTGGATGTAGATCGCCGCGAGGTGCGCGGCAAGCGCCGAGGACCAGCTGACGAACTCCGCCTGGAGGTCCGAGAGGGGGCCGAGGCGCTTGACCACGCTGTCCGGCCGGCGCGTCTCGATGAGGAGCTTCTCCTCGAGAATCTCCACCTTCCCCCCGCAGTCGTCTTCCCCGCGGAAGACCTCCTTTTCATCGCTGAAATAGCAGTAGGGGCACATCCAAAGGTGGTAGTACTCCGGCCGGAGGTTGTTGAACGCGGGCAGTTCGCACCGATATTTCCGGACGAAATGATCGTCTTCGACCTCGACCGCGGTGAACATCTTGCTCTTGATGTACCGGTTGGTCAGCTCGCGCAGGCAGATGGGGCACTTGGAGGTGATGTGAACAAAGATATCGGTCTTGGCTGACAAGGGGCCACCCTCCGGTCCGCAGTCCCCCCTAGGGCCTCCCGGAACGCCGAGACGCCTCTCCCGGATCGCGCCATCCGGTTCTACTTCGCTTCCCCGCCGGGCGTTGTTTCGGAGACAGGGCCTTCTCCGGATGCCTGGGGAAGACCGAGAGGGCTTGCGCCCTGATCCGTGGACGAGGGGCTCGGCCGTGACGCTTCCGCCGTGGACGCCGGAGCGCCGAGACGCGCAAGGGGTAAAAGGAACTCCACTCCCGTCATCGTCCCAGGAACCTCTCCCGGCAAGGCGATCTCGGCCGTGGAGGGCGCCAGGGTGGGCAAGGGCGCCCGGGGCGTCCCGGCCGGAGAACTCATCGGGGAGGCTTCCACTTCTTCGGGTAACGGCCCCTCGTCGACGGGCATTCGGTCGGTTCCGAATTCGACGGGGATCTCGGGGATGACGGTCTTCTGGGCCTTGTTGATCGAGACGCCGATCCCAAGTATAAGCAGGAGAAAGAGGATGGAGAATACCACCGTGAGTTTCCGCAAGGGATTGCGCGCGCCGATGATGTTGTCCACGCCCGCGATGCCCACGGCCGCGATGCCGCCGCCCTTGCTCTCCTGCAAGAGCACCAGCACAACAATGCAAAAAGCGACAAATCCGAACAGGATCCCAAGGATCCAAAGGAAAATGTACACAAATCGCCCCTTTCACTGCCGACGGCTTTTGGAAAGCCTTGACGAATTCAGCACGGGAAAACAACAATGCAAAGCCTACCATTTAACCCCCGCTTTCGCAAGGGAAATCATCAAAACTCATACGAGAGCAAGGGCTGCCAACGAGTTAGAACCGGTCGATCTTCGGCGGGGCAGGTTGTTTGGCCTGGAAAATAATTTCCCCGCGCGCGAAACCACGCCTGAAATCGCCTGTCGGAACCCTCCTTCCCCGCGAAAAGAGCCTTGGGAGCCGGGATTCAATAATTCACGATCGCCGCGAAGGAGGCCGGCGCCAGGCTTGCCCCTCCCACCAGCGCGCCGTCGATGTCCGGCTGCGCCATGAGCTCCTTCACGTTCTCGGGCTTTACGCTCCCGCCGTACTGGATACGCGTCGTATCCGCAACATCTTGCCCGAACAGGTCTCCGAGCACCTGGCGGCAGAAGGCCTGGACCTCTTCGGCCTGTTCGGGCGTGGCGGTCCTGCCCGTGCCGATGGCCCAGACCGGCTCATACGCTATGGTGACCGCGGCCATGGCCTCCGGGGAAAGACCCTTAAGGCCCCCGCGCAGGTGATCCTCCACCACCCGCTCGGTCACCCCGCGCTCGCGCTCCTTGAGTGTTTCGCCTATGCAGACGATGGGGTGCAGGCCTGCGGCCAGGGCTGCCTTGACCTTCTTGCAAACCGTCTCGTTCGTCTCGCCGAAGTGCTGCCGCCGCTCCGAGTGGCCGATGAGGGTGTAGAGTGCGCCCGCGTCCCGGATCATGGAGGGCGCGACTTCGCCGGTAAAGGCGCCGCTCTCCTCCCAGAAACAGTCCTGCGCGCCCACGCCCACGTTCGACCCGCGGCAGGCCGCCACGAGTGCGGGAAGGGCGATGTACTGCGCTACGAGGGCGATCTCCACACCGGTCCGATCCTTCACGAGCGGGAGGAATTCCCCGGCGAAGGCCCTGGCCTCGGGGATGGTCTTGTGCATCTTCCAGTTTCCGGCGATAAAGGGCTTTCGCATGGCATCTCCCCTATCTTACCTGGTCCCAATGAGTTACACGATTCGACCGACCGCCTGGGCGACTGTTCGAACCTGTTGCACCAGCCGGGCGAAATCCTCGGGAACGAGCGACTGCTCCCCGTCGCTCTTGGCCTCCTCGGGGTGGGTGTGCATCTCCACCATGAGCCCGTCGCACCCGGCCGCGACCGCGGCCAGGGCCAGCGGCGCGACGTAGGCCGCATGCCCCGACGCGTGCGACGGGTCGACAAATACCGGCAGGTGGCTCAGGGCCTTGATGACGGGCACGGCCGAGATGTCGAGCGTGTTCCTCGTGGCGGTCTCGAAGGTGCGGATTCCGCGCTCGCAGAGGATCACGCGGTCGTTGCCTTCGTGCAGGATGTATTCGGCCGAGAGGAGGAGGTCCTGGACGGTGGCGGCCATGCCTCGCTTGAGGACCACGGGCTTGCCGGATTGGCCCACCTCCTTCAGGAGATCGTAGTTCTGCATGTTGCGCGCGCCGACCTGGATGATGTCCGCGTAGCGCACCACGAGCTCCACGGTGCGGACGTTCATGGCCTCGGTCTGGATGGGCAGGCCCAATTCGTCGCCCACGCTTCGCAGGATTCTCAAGCCCTCCTCCCCGAGCCCCTGGAAGCTGTACGGGCTCGTCCGCGGCTTGAAGGCGCCGCCGCGAAGGATCCTGGCGCCCGCCTCCTTGGCCAGGGTCGCGATCTCCCGGAAGACCGCCTCGCTCTCGACCGAGCAGGGCCCCGCCTCGACCACGAGGCTTATGCCGCCGATGGCCACGCCCCCCGCCTCCACGACCGTGTTCTCCGGATGGAACTCGCGGGAGGCGAGCTTGTAGGGCTTGAGGATCCGGACCACGTCCTCCACGCCCGGGAGCATGCTGAAGGCGTCGCTGCGCACCTCGTGGCTGGCGCCCTTGACGCCGATGATGGTGCGCTCCACGCCCCGCGAGAGATGCACCGAGAGCCCCGCCGCCTCCACGCGCCGGATGACGCGCGCGATTTCCTCGTCCGTGGCGCGGCTCTTCATCACGATGATCATGGCGGGTCCCTCGATCCATTCTCCCGGGCGATCCCGCAGAGGATGCGGCTCCTGTCGGATTCGGACGATCCTCTCCGGGCGAAGGTCAGGCGCCGCCGAGCCGCGGGGGGCGAGAGCGATCCGCGCGGGGGTAACTCCCCAGCACGACGAGGTCGTGCGTCATGCCCTTGAGCGCATCGAGAACCGCCGCCACGGGGGGATCTTTCTCATGCCCTTCCATGTCCACGAAGAAGGCGTATTCCCAGGCGCGCTTGCGGCAGGGGCGGCTCTCGATGCGCATGAGGTTGATGCCCTGATCCTTAAACGCCTGCAGCGTGTCGGCGAGGCTCCCGGCCTTGTGCCGAACGCTGAAGAGGATGCTCGTGCGGTCGTTTCCGGTCGGCTCCGTGTGGCCGCGGCTCAGGACCACGAAGCGCGTGACGTTGTCCGGCCGGTCCTCGATGCAGGGTTCCAGGATAGGAAGGTCGTAGATCTTCGCCGCGGCCTCGCTCGCGATGGCGGCGACCCCCTCCTCCTGGGCGGCCATCTCCGCAGCCGCGGTGGTGCTGATGGTCTCGAGGATTTCCACGTGGGCGGTGTTCGCCGCGAGCCAGTTGCGGCATTGCGCCAGGGGCTGGGGGTGGCTGGCGATGCGTTTCACGTCCCGGAGCGCGCCGCGTGCCAAAAGGTTCTGGTGTATCTCCAGGAAGATCTCGCTCGATAGGCGGAGATTCGTGTCCATGAGCATGTCGCTCGTCTGGTTCACGCTTCCCTCGGTGGAGTTCTCGATGGGCACCACGCCGTAATCGGCGTGGTCGCGGGAGACGGCGAGAAAGACGTCGCGGATCTCGCGCGCCGGGAGATACTCCATGGAAGAGCCGAATTTCCGGAGCGCGGCCATGTGGCTGAAGGTCCCGGGCGGGCCCATGTAGGAGATCCGCCTGGCGCCCTCCAGGGCCAGGGTCCCGCTCATGATCTCGCGGTAGATGGCGTGGATCCCGGCCTCGGGAAACGGCCCTTGGTTCAGGGCCGTCACCTTGCGATAGACCTCCTGCTCCCGGTGCGGCGCATAGACGGCCTCTCCGTTCTCGGCCTTGAGACGGCCGATCTCCTGGGCGACGCGCGCGCGCGCGTTGATGAGGCGCACGATCTCGGCATCGCACCGATCAATCTCCGCGCGGAGCTCTTTCAAATTCATGATGGAAAACCTCGCTACTCTTGCATAAATCCGGGCGGTTGCGGTTTTTCCCGCTTGCAAAACCGTGAAAAATAAAGTTTAGTTGGAGGGATAAGGAGTGTCAATAAAAAACGGGATGAAGCCGCCAAGGAAGGCCCTTCTCGCCGAAGCGACAGAGCACGGATCGCTCGAAACCGCGCTTCGCGACCCGATTCGATCCCTTCCGGTCTTCCTCGCGCTCCCCCGTCTCCATTGGAAGCGCCCCTCCAAGGAGTCCCCACGCTCCCGACCCGGGGGCCTGAGGGGTCAAGAGCCACGAAAAAGGTTGATTTTTCAACTTCTATCGGATATAAATACGGGGGACAGGTTTTGTAAGAGACGCCCCTCTCCAGCCAAGGAAGGCCCATGCGCCGGATTTTATTCGCAGCCACGATCGTTCTTCTGTCGGCACAACCGGCGACTGGCGCCGATCCTATGCCCGCCTCGCCGAACCCCGACGCGATTCTTCTCGCAGTCGCCTCCGCCCCGGCAAGGAACGCGGCCCGCCGGGCGCGCTTGAAGGAGATCCTCTGCGCGGCCGGGGCGTCCCGGAATGCCATCGAGGCGCAGCCGTTCACCTGGAACGGGGAGGCGCAGGAAAACGTGCTCCTCAACCTCGAGGGCGGGGAAGCGCAGAACTCCGTGATCGTGGTGGGAGCGCACACCGACACCATGCCGGGAAGCCCGGGCGTGATCGACAACTGGTCGAGCTGCGTGATGCTCGCCGCGCTCTACGGCCGGATGAAGGATCGCGCGCCCCGCCACACCTTTGTCTTCGTGGGCTTCGGCTGCGAGGAGCAGGGGCTGCACGGGTCCCGGGCCTTTGTGCAGCAGGCCGTCCGCAGCGGCGGCCGCCGGATCAAGGCCATGATCAATCTCGAATGCCTCGGGGTGGACACGCTTCGCACCTGGGCGAACACCTCGGCCGACGACCTGGAGGCGGCCTTCAATCGGGCGGGCGAGCGAGTCGGCGTCCCCACGGAGCAGCAGGTCTTGTTCGGTTTCCTCTCGGACGCGTTCAACTTCACGCGCGCGGGGATCCCTTCGGTCACGATCCACAGTCTCTCCGCTCCGTACCTCTCGGTCATCAATTCCCCGGCCGACGACGGGAGCCGGATCGACCCGGCGCGCTTTCGGCAGCATTACCGGATTCTTTCGGCCTTTCTCGAGGCGCTCGATGCGCGCGAGGAGCCCATCACCCCGGCCGACAGCGAAGCCCTCCTGCAGCCCGTGAACGAGGCGATCCGGGTCCGCCGGATTGGCCGCCGCGAAGGGGCCGCGGAGGGGGTTCTCCTCGCCGATGTGGGCCGCGAAAGCGCCGCGTTCCGGGCCGGCCTGCGCGAGGGCGACATCCTGACCGAACTCGCGGGCGTGCCGCTCCGGGGCCCGAAGGATCTCGCGCCGATTCTCCTCACCCTGCACCAGGGCCAGTCCGTGGATGCGACGGTCAAATGCCTCCCCCAGGGCGGGCCCAAGTCCCGTACGATCCCGATCGCCCATCTTGCGGAAAAGCGCGTCACCCTCACCTACTGACGCGCGTACGGCCGTTCCGCCCCCGGCCCCGCTCTCCTTCCCCTTCAGCGCATCCGGACGAACCGCGCCGGCGGGACGTGGATCGCCTCCAGGATGGGCTGCACCGCCCGGATGAAGCGCGCGGCGTCGCCCGGATACCCTGCCGTGGCTTTAAGTCCCGGCAGGCGCCTTGCGAAGAAGCGATTCAACCGCTCCATGAAGCGCTCCCGGACATACTTGGCGAGGATGCTCGAAAGCGCCGCGCAAAAGGCGGATTTCTCCGCCCGAACTTCAAAGGCGATCCGGATCCTTCCGGCCTCCCGCCGCACGCAGTACACCGAGGCGGCCTCGGTTTCCTTCAGGATATCGATCCAAAGCCCGGGAAAGAGCGGGGCGAGGAAGGGGTGATAGAACTTCCGTCCGCCCTGCCGGTCGATCGTCAGGCGCATCTCCTCCGCCGGAAAGGCCTCGGCCAGCGCCGTGATGAGAAGCCCGGTTTCCTTGAGCAGGATCTCGCTCTTGTTGAACCCGCCCAGCACCGCGTCGTTAAATCGCCCCTCCAAAAGCGGCCGGGCCTCGAGGCGCGCCACGCGCGCGCCTTGCTCCCGGAGGACCCTATGAAGAACCGCGGGCCCGTCCCCCTCGTCCGTCGGAGGAGCTTCCGGAAGGTCTTCCGGCTCGTCGTACCACGGGTGCTCGGCCAGGTGCTCGGGCACATCCTTTGCGCCGAGGCGGTGAAGAAGGGCGGAAAGAGGTGCTGATCGGCACAGGGGCCGGTCGGGATCCTGCGCATGGACAAAGGCAAAGACCGTGCGCCCGAGGGCCGTGGCGCCGCCGCGCGCGTAAACGACCTTGCTGTCCGCCACGACCGGGCGCGCGTCGCGGCGTCGGGGCGCGCGGATCACGGCGTCGGCGCACGCGCGCCACGGCGTCTCCGGCTGCCAATCGTCCGGCACGCGCAGGGCCGTGGCGCTTACGACCAGGGGCCCCAGCCTCGGCCCCAGGCCCGCCTCGTCGATCCCCGCAAGAATCGCCACGCTTCCCCCCTTAAGCGGCCTGGTGCTTCAACCCCACGAGATGGCTATGGCCCCGGCCAGCAGGAACTGGCCGTCCACGATCGCCTGGCAGCGGACCTCCTCCGTGAGGAGCCCTTGCGGAAAGAGTCGTAGATAGAGAATGGCATACGCCGGCAGCGCCAGGAGCGCGAATCCGAGGGACGGGAAAACCCCTCCCAGGGAAAACCCCAGGAGAAGCGCAAGCGCCAGCGTCTGCACCAGGTACAAGAGGCGGAGCGTGGAGCCCGTGCCGATCAGGATCGGGATGGTCTCCGATCCGATCAGGCGGTCGCCCTCGGTGTCCCTGAGGTCGAGCGCCACGGTCTTGCCGAACACAAGGAGAAAGACCAAGACCCCGGTCCCAAACGCGCTGAGGAGCGAGAGACTGGGTTCCAGCAGGAACAGGGGCATCCCCAGAACCACGACCGCCCAGGCTCCGGCCGTGAAAATATCCTTGGAGGCCGGGATGTCCTTGAGACGCCGCCAGCGGTATCCCCGCGGCAGAATCGGCACGGCATAGATGACGCCGCCGAGATACGCAAGGCACAAGAGGAGAAAGAGGCCGTGCGACAGGCGCCAGGCAAGGGCAAGGCCGGCGGCCGTCAATCCCCCGGCCAGCGCGAAAAGGAGGCCCTTCCATTTCTCGTAAAAGGCGTCCAGCGCGGGCAGCTCATCCGCGAGCGGGGGCATGGCGGTCCGGCGGTTGATCGTGTAGACCGTGAAGATGTACGCGAAGATGCTGAAATACGCCCCGGCGGGGACCGCCGAAGCGCCCATGAGCCGGACTACCGCGTGCGCCAGGCATACGGCGGCAAGGGCGGAGTAGAGGTAGCTCTTCACGATCATCGCGGCCAGGTCCATGAGCCGTGCCGTCGCCCCCCGGGACTGAATGTCTTGCAGGCGGTGGATCACCGCCTGCGTAAGCCACCCCGGCGTGCTCGCCCCGGCCGTGACGCCGACGATCCGGAAGGAGGTGAAAGCCTCCGGATCGAGCTCGCCGGCCGTCTCCACGTGAAAGACGGGCTTGCCGCTCTCGCGCGCGATGGCCGCCAGCCGAAGGGAGTTCGCGCTGTGGCGCCCCCCCACCACGACCACGGCGTCGCAGGATTGCGAAAGCTTCCGGGCCTCGGCCTGCCGTTCGCTCGTGGCGAGGCAGATGGAGTCGAAGACCTCGCAATCGCCGATCTCCCGACGGAGGATATCAGCAACGCGCCCATAGGTCTCGGCGTTGAAGGTGGTCTGGGCCAGGACGCTCACCGGCCCGTCCAGCGCGAGCGCCTCCGCCTCCGCCGGCGTGGAGAGGATTCGCACGGGGCCCGAGGCGTACCCCGCAAGGCCGAGCGTCTCGGCATGATCGGGATCGCCCACGAGCACGATCGCCCGCCCCTCCCTCGATGCCTTTTGAATGCGCTGCTGGCTGCGGAGGACGTGCGGGCAGGTCGCGTCGATGCATTCGAACCCGAGCCCCTCCAGGCGCGCGCGCTCCCCGGGCGAGATGCCGTGGGCGCGGATCACGAGCCGGCCCGGCGGCATCTCGTCCACGGATTCCGTCACCCGGATCCCCTTGCTCTCGAGCACCTCCACCGCCTGGGCGTTGTGGATGATCGGCCCGTAGGTGTAGACGGGCTTCCCTCCCTCCGCGGCCGCATCCTGGGCCATGTTCATCGCGCGCCGCACCCCCATGCAGAACCCGGCCGTTCGCGCCAGTTTGACCCGCATAACGCCTCTCTTTCCTGAAGCCGCTCTTAAGAGACGCCTTCCCGGAAGGAAGGGACAAGCGTCGGACGAAGCCCCGCCTTGGAATTACGCGGCGCCGGGTTGGGCCCAAAGGGCCAGGAGATCAAAGGCAATCCGAAGAAACCCCAGGCACTCCTTCGGCGACAGGCGACGGGACGAGACAAGGAGGAGCGCCCCGCCCGCCCCCTCCAGGGAGAGGAAGAGCCGGCGGTACTCCTCCTCGTGCTCGCGGAAAAAGTTTCGCGCGCGGGCCGTGAAGAGCTCGCGCACGGGCTCTTCCTCTCCCTGCACGATAAACGCCTCGGAAAAATCCGGGTCCTCCTCGAAAAGCAAACCCCCTTGGCCGACAAGCGTCATGAAGCGGTCGATAAATTGCGCCGGCCGCGCACTAAAGAGCGGAAGCCCGAGCGCCTCGGCCTTCACAATGCAGATGGACTGTTGATAGCTGGTGCTGCCGCCTTTTTCTCCTCCTGCGGCATAGCGATAATCCGCGAGAACGACCTCGATCCCGCGTGCTTCCCCGCGGAGCACGTTGGACGCCCGGCGGTTCATGCCCTTTTCAAAGAGGGGAAACGAGTACTCGTGGAGGAGGGCGGGATCCTCCGGCAAATAGGCAAAGCCCAACTCCTTGGCCAGCGCCTCCCAGGCCTGCCCGCGCTGCCTCTCGTACAATCGAAAAGCGTACACGACGAGGAGCCCGAAACCGACCATGGCTCCCATGGCGATCAGGGTGACGAGGGTTTCTACGTTCATGGCTCATGCCTCGTTGCGCATCGGTAAAGACCGGCCTTGACCACCCTCGCTCTTCCCTCCACGCCGCAATCCGGGCTTTTGGGGACAGGATGGAAGGCGCCTCCCCGCCCCGTCACTAAGTTCGAACCTTTTTTTCTGCGGCCTCGATAAAACCGTTTTCCTCGAGCCAGGCGAGGGCGGCCTCCAGGTCCTCCGCCTCGCATTCGACAGCCCAGAGGGCACCGGGGGCGTGGCGGTTCAGCGCCTCGCACGCCTCGCGCATGGGCAGGGTGCCCTCCCCCAGGGCGAGATGCTCGTCCCGCTCGCCGTGATTCGCGTGGAGGTGCGCATAGCCTATGCGCTCCCCCAGGCGCGCGATCCATTCCACGACCGGGATTTTCGAGAAACAGTGCGCGTGACCCACGTCCAGGTTCACGTCCACGTTGGCGCGCCCGATCCGGTCCACGAGCGCGGCCAGGCCCTCCGGCTCCTCGTCCAGGATGTTTTCCACGTGGAAATGAAGCCCCGCGGGCGCCTCGTCGAACAGGGCGTCCCAGAAGGGAAGCGACCGCTCGAGGTATTCCCCCTCCTTGTGCATATGCGGGATGAAGGCGTGATGCACCACGACGTGCTCGGCCGAGAGCGCCTGGGCGATGGAACAGGCTCGCTCCATTCGCTCGCGCGCCAGCTCCTGCACCCGGGGGTCCCGGCTCCCGGGGCAGAGGTCCCAGAACGGCGCATGGAGCGCTCGGAGCGGGACGGCCTCGACCGCGCGGCGGTGGAGCTCGATCGCGCCGCTCTCGCGCTCCACGTAGGTCGGGTCGTAGAAGGACTGCATCTCCATGCCGAGACCCCGGGCCGTGCAGAGGCGCGCGACCTCCTCGGGATGGCGACTGTCGCACAACAAGAGCGCCTTCATCCGGTACCCTCCAGTGGTTCGATGCCGGTTCTCCCCGGGCGCAGCGGGCCGGGAGACGCGCGCTCCCAGGCTTCGAACCGCGCGAACTCCTCCTCGAAGTTGGGGGTGAAGAGCCCGGTTCCCAGCTGTCGGCGGATGGCCTCCCGCGTCCAGAAACGGAGCTCCGACACCTCTTTCGCAGGGTGCACGAAAGGTCCTTTGTGCCTGAGGCAAAAGGTGTGCACCCGTTCCGACTCCAGGTCGTTTTGCATCACGTAGGCATAGCCATACGTGAACCGCGGGAGATCGACCGCGATCCCCAGCTCCTCCCTCGTTTCCCGCAAGAGCGCTTCTTCCACGCTTTCCCCGCGCGCCAGGTGCCCGCCGACCGCGGTGTCCCACCGGCCGGGCTGGATGTCCTTCTCGGACGAGCGAAGCTGGAGCAAGATCTCGCCTTCGGCATTCTCCACCATGACGTGCACCACCCGGTGGAGAAGCGCGGGATTCCCGTGGCACTCGCTCCGGCGGGCGGCCCCCACCACGCGGCCCGCGCGGTCCACGACGTCGAAGAGCTCTTCGCGGTCAGGCATCCCATCAGCCTCATGTCGTTCCATGGATCAGCCGTTCCATAAGGGTGTGGGCGGGGATGGGCCGGCGGCTGGAAACGGCCCTTTCCGAAAAGCCGGTCGCCTCGTCCGGCGCGACTCCAGCACCCCAGAGGCACGCCGGCACCGGCTCGCCGCTGTGCGTGCGGATCTCCATGGGCGTGGGATGGTCGGGCATGACGAGCATCCGGAGGTCGCCGGTCTTCCTCCCCCAGGCGCCAAGCGGGGCGATGATGTGCCGGTCGATGTTCTCGAGCGCCCGGATCTTCTCCGCGAGATGCGCGCTGTGGCCGGCCTCGTCCGGGGCCTCCACGTGGACGATCACGAGATCCAGGCGCGCGAGGCACTCGATCGCCGCGCGCCCCTTGCCCGCATAATCCGTGTCGTAATAGCCCGTGGCGCCCGGGACGCTCACGACCTCGATCCCGGCGAGCTTGGCGATACCTTTTAGGAGATCCACGGCGCTGATGAGCCCGCCTCGGATGCCGTAGCGGTCGGCGTAGGTGGGGAGCTTCGGCATGACGCCCCCGCCCCAGAGCCAGAGCTGCGTCACCGGCTTTTTCCCCGCCCGGATGCGCCGACGGTTCGCCTCGCAATCCGGAAGAAGGCCCCTCGTGCGTTCCATGATCTCGATCAGCCGCCCGGCCACGCCCCCGGTGGGAAGGTACGGGGCGATGGGCCGGTCGAGGATGTCGTGGGGCGGGGTGGCCTCTCCGATGCGGCCGGCCGCGTTGTCGAGGATGCACGCGTGGCGGTACTGCACGCCCGCGTGGAGCGAGACGCCCGCGAGGTCCAGCCGCTCGCCGAGGAAGCGAACCACCTCCCGCGCCTCCTCGGTGGAGATGTGGCCGGCGGAATAGTCCTTCATGATCCCGTCCGCCACCGTCACGGTATTCGCCCGAAAGACGGCCTGCCCCTCCTTCAAGGAGAGGCCCATGGCCGCGGCTTCGAGCGGCGCGCGGCCGGTGTAGTATTTTGCGGGATCGAACCCCATAACCGAGAGGCACGCCACGTCCGAGCCCGGAGAAAAGCCCTCGGGCACGGTCAGGGCCGAAACCATCCGGCCTTCGCGCGCCAACGCCGTTAGCGCGGGCATATCGGCCGCCTCGAGGGGGGTTTTGCCGCCCAGCGATGCGATGGGCCGGTCGGAGGCGCCGTCGGGGATCACGACTGCATAATGCATGGGTTTTCCCGGCAAAGGTCGAGACGGTCGATCAGCCTTCCACGCGCATCACCGCGGTCGGGGCGACGATGAAGTCCTGCCCCTCGATCCGTTCGATCGCGCGGCGGAGGTTTCCCTCGCGGGCCACGTGCGTGAGGAGCACGATCGGCACGCCCGCGTCCGCCAAGCCCTTCTGAACGACCGAGGCGATGCTCACCCGCTCCTCCCCGAGGAGGGTGGCGATGGCGCCGAGCACGCCGCAGCGGTCGAGCACGGTGAAGCGGACAAAGTAGGGGCACTCGTAATCCGCGAGCGCGGCCGGCTCGAAGCGGTTTTGCGCCCGGGGGTACCACCGGTGCGGAAGGGAGCCCCGCGCCCTGGCCCGGGCGAGCTCCACCACGTCGCTCAAGACCGCGCTCGCCGTGGGGAGCGCCCCGGCCCCCCGTCCGTAGTACATGGCCTCACCGACCGCGTCGCCGAAGAGGGCCACGGCGTTCATGCTGCCCGATACGCTCGCCAGGGGATGCTCTTCGGAAAGGAGCCCCGGATGCACGGACAGGAAGAGCCGCCCGTCCCTGGGGCGGGCCACGGCCAGGAGCTTCGCCACGTACCCCATCTCGCGGGCCATGTGGAGGTCGCTCAGGGCCAGTCGGCTTATGCCCTCCACGGGCAGGGCGTGGAAATCCACCTGCGTGTCGAATCCCAGGGCCGCGAGGAGCGCCAGCTTGTGCGCGGAGTCGTATCCTTCCACGTCGAAGGCGGGATCGGCCTCGGCAAAGCCCAGGCGCTGCGCCTCGGCCAGGGCCTCCCGGTACGGCTTCCCCTTTTCGAGCATCTGGGTGAGGATGTAATTGCAGGTCCCGTTCACGATCCCCAGGAGGCTCTCCAGCCTGTCGGCCACGAGGCCGTCGCGGAGGGCGCGGATGATGGGGATCGCGGCGCAGACCGCGGCCTCGAAGGCGAGCGGCAGGCCCTTTTCCCTGGCGAGCGCGAAGAGGTCCCTGCCCCGCTCGGCCAAAAGCGCCTTGTTCGCCGTGACCACGCTCTTCCCGGCCTTCAGGGCCTTTGCCACGATGTCGTACGCAACGGTCGTGCCGCCGACGAGCTCGAGCACCACGTCCACCTTGGCATCCTGAATCACCTCGTCCGCGCTGGCGGCGATCCGGCTCTTCGGGATGCTTAACATCCGGATGCGTTTTTCGTCGAGGTCCGCGACTCGGACGATTTCCAGGCGCATGCCCGCCCGTTCGGCCAATAGGTCCGCCTTCTCGGCCAGGATCTTCGCCACGCCCCCGCCCACGGTGCCTGCGCCCACGAGGCCGATCCCGAATATATTCTTTTTTCTTGGCACGGATTGTCTCCGTTTCTTTAATCTGTCCTTTGGCGCTTCCCAGCCCGGATGAATCGCAATCTCTCGTTTCCTGTCGGATGCCATTCAACCTGATATGACAACTCTATCTTAGGGTAGCGATGGAACGGATGAAAGTCAACTTGTTTCGTCCGCCAGGGCCTGGAACGCGGCTCTCCCACCTTCTTTTCCTGTTTCGTGAAGCTCCCCTTGCGCCTTGCAAAAACGCGTTATACAATTGAATATGAAAGGGATGAGGAGAGAAAACCTCTTTTGCCCGAGTCATTGTAAAGACCGGTTTTCGTCGGACAACGGGAGATTGAAAAGCCATGCCGAAGGTGACAATCAACGGCAAGAGCCGCGCTTATCCTGATGGGAGGCTCCCGGCCACGCTGGAGGAGCTGGTGCGCGACCTCGGGCTCGATCCCAGGGCGCTCGTTGCCGAAGTAGACGGCGCGACCACAAGTTCGGGCGCTTTTCAAGCCTGCCCGATCCGGGACGGAAGCAGGGTAGAGCTCGTCCAATTCGTAGGCGGCGGATGATGGAAAACAAGCCTTTACAGATTGCGGGCGTTGGCTTTGCGTCGCGCCTCCTCATCGGCACGGGCAAGTTCGAAAGCCCTGAAGTCATGCGCGCCGCCCTCGACGCTTCGGGCGCGGAGATCGTAACCGTGGCCTTGAGGCGGGTGGACATTTCCGACCCCAAAGACAGCATGATTGCGGCCATCGACCGGGCGAGGTACCGAATTCTTCCGAACACCTCGGGCGCCCGGACGGCCGAGGAGGCCGTGCGCGTGGCGCGCCTTGCGCGGGCGGCCTCGGGCATCGACTGGGTGAAGCTCGAGATCACGCCCGAGCCTCGGTATCTTTTGCCCGACGCGGTGGAGACCTTGAAGGCGGCGGAAGTGCTTGTGAAGGAAGGATTTGTCGTCCTTCCGTACATCCACGCCGACCCCATTCTCGCCAAGCGGCTGGAGGAGGTGGGCGTGGCCACGGTCATGCCGCTCGGGAGCCCCATCGGGTCGAGCCAGGGCATCCGGACGCGCGCAAGCATCGAGATCATCATTGAGGAAGCGACCGTGCCGGTGGTGGTGGACGCGGGGATCGGCCTTCCAAGCCACGCGTCCGAGGCCATGGAGATGGGCGCGGACGCCGTGCTCGTGAACACGGCCATCGCCGTGGCAAGGGACCCGGTGCGCATGGCCCATGCATTCAAGCTCGCGGTGGAGGCCGGCCGCGCGGCGTACGAATCCGGCCCCGCCGGGGCTAAAAAAACCGCCTCGGCCTCGAGCCCGCTCGCGGGTTTCCTAAGCGACCGCCCCAACGCTTGAAAGGGGCCAGAGCCATGATCACGGAACCGCAAGCGCCGCTCGCCTCGCTCGCCGGCAGGGCCCTTGCCGAAGCCGGGTGGGAGGGGATCTCTCGAGATCTCGACGCGCGCCTTGCGGGTGTCACGAACTCGGACGTCGAGCGCGAGATGGGGCTCGCCGCGGAGCGGTTTTCCCTGGAAAGGCTCCTCGTCTTCCTGTCCCCGGCCGCGCGGGAGAGGCTGGAGGATATGGCCGCGCAGGCGCACGCGCTCACCCTTCAACGATTCGGCCGGACCATGCGGATGTACGCGCCGCTCTACCTCTCCAACCATTGCGTGAATTTTTGCCGGTACTGCGGGTTCAACGCCTCGCACCGGGTCGCGCGCCGCCGCCTCTCGCTCGAGGAGGCGCTCGATGAGGCCCGGGCCCTTTCCGAGCGCGGCTTTCGGGACATCCTTCTCGTCTCGGGCGAAGACCGGGAGCACGTGAGCCCTGAGTACCTCTCCGAGCTCGCGCTTAGGCTCCGGGAGCGGTTCGCCTCGATCGCCATCGAAGTCCATCCGCTGGACGAGCCGGGCTACGCCCGACTCGCGGCCTCGGGCGTGGACGGCCTCACGCTCTATCAGGAGACCTACGACCGGGCGCGTTACGCCCTGTTTCATCCCCGGGGCCCCAAGGCGGACTACGAGGCGCGCCTCGAGGCGCCGGAGCGGGCCGCGCGCGCCGGGATGCGGCGCCTCGGGATCGGCGCGCTCCTGGGCCTCTCGGACTGGCGGCGGGACGCAGTGGCGCTCGCGATCCATGCGCGGGCGCTCATGCGGCGCTTCTGGCGAACTCAGATATCCTTCTCCTTCCCGCGCGTGCGTCCCGCGCCGGGGGTGAGCCTGCCGGAGCTTATGCCCGTCTCGGACCGGGACCTCGTGCAGATGATCCTTTCGCTCCGGCTCTCCTTTCCCGACGCGGGCATGGCGCTCTCCACCCGGGAGGAGGCGGCGCTCCGCGACCGGCTGATTCCCCTCGGCGTTACGCAGATGAGCGCCGGATCGCGCACCTTCCCCGGCGGCTACGTCTGCGCCTCGGGCGCGGCCGAGCAGTTCGACGTGTGCGACACCCGCAGCCCGGAAACGGTCTCCCGCGTTCTTGCCTCCCTCGGGTACGAGCCCGTCTGGAAGGACTGGGACGCGGGTTTTTTAAAAGATTCCCCGCGGCCCCGGATTTGCGGTTGCGGCGCCGCGCGGCAGGGGAAAGGGAAGCCGTTTTGAAAGACCCCGTTTAGTGGAGGACGACAGGTGCGGCCCTTCAAGATCGGCGTGATGAGCGACTCCTTCCGCGTGGCCCCGCGCGAGGGCATTCGCATGGCCGGGAAGCTCGGGGCGGACGGGATCCAGCTCTACACCGTGCACGGCGAGATGGCCCCGGAGCGCCTGGACAGGGCCACGCGCGCGGAGTTCAAGTCCTTCTGCCGCGGCCTCGGCCTCGAGTTCGCCGCGCTCTGCGGCGACCTGGGCGGCCACGGCTTCGAGCTCGCGGACGAGAATCCCCACAAGATCGAGCGCACGAAGCGGATCCTCGACCTCGCCTCCGACCTCGGCGCCCGGGTCGTGACCACGCACATCGGCGTGGTGCCCCCGGACGCCGCCTCCCGGAAGTACGGCCTCATGCGGGCGGCCTTGAAGGAGCTTGGGGATTACGCCGCCTCGAAGGGCGCGACCCTGGCCATCGAAACGGGCCCGGAGCCCGCGAGGAGGCTCAAGGGCTTTCTCGACGCGGTGGGCTCGCGGGGCCTCGGCGTGAACCTGGACCCCGGCAACCTCGTGATGGTCACGGCCGAGGACCCCGTGGCCGCGGTGCGGATCTTGGGCGAGTACATCGTGCACACGCATGCCAAGGACGGGGTCCAGCACCGACCCTGCGACCCCGTGCAGGTCTACAACGCCTTTGCCGAGGGGGGCGTGGAGGGGTTCGACTTCGGGAAGTATTTCGGCGAAACGCCGCTGGGCGAGGGGAGCGTGCCCTGGGACGCGTACCTCGACGCGCTAACGGCCGCGGGCTACAAGGGGTTTCTCACCATCGAGCGCGAGACGGGCCGCAACCCCGCCGCGGACATCCGCGAGGCCGTGGCCTTTTTGCGGAAGAAGATCGGGTAAGTTGGGTGTGCGATTAGAGGTAGGAATAAATATTTCCATGATATCATTTTGATAACATCTTGATATTGTCTCGGCATTGTCTCGATTTATAACTCGCCCGCCGCGGCCATGGCCTCCTTGAGGGTGATCGTTCCCTCGTAGAGCGCCTTGCCGATGATGATGCCGAAGAGGGGAAGCCCGCTCAGGGCCGCCACGTCCGCGGCCGTGGTCACGCCCCCCGAGGCGATGACGGGGATGTCCGTCAGGCGCGTGGCTCGCTCGATGGCCTCCACGTTCGGCCCCAGAAGCGCGCCGTCGCGCGCGATGTCCGTGTAGACA
>JAZDLH010000063.1:0-3211 GCA_043802275.1 Planctomycetota bacterium | reverse complement strand
CGGCGAGCCAGGTGTAACCGGGCTTGAGCCGGTCCGGAGCGGGCAGGACCTGCCCCTGCGCGTCGGTCTCGGCGCGGAACTCCTGCACGTCCATCTTGTAGAGGCGCGGCTGGGGGACCCAATCCTGGCGATAGCCGAAGAAGTCCACCGGCACGCCGGCCAGGGGCGCGCCGGTCACCGCGTCCGCCACGAAGTAGTACGCCCGCTTGTCGAGGGGCTTCTGGACGATCACGGTGTCGTTCACCCAGAGGATGATGCGGCTTGTGTTTCCCTGTTCCATCTTCGCCACGAGGAGGTAGACCCCGGCCCGTTGGAGCGGGGTCGCGATGGTGATGCGCCGATCGAGGTGGCCGGCCCTCGGCTCGAGCGGGAGCGTCCACTCGGCGACCTTCTCGCCCAGGTACCGGGTCGCGTTGTTGTAGACGAGCCGGCGGCCGATGTCGGAGAGGTCGATGCGTTCCCACTCGAGCTGCTGTGGGCGCGCGCGGAGGTAGGCCAGGGTGTCCTTCAGAAGCTCGGGGAGCTTCACCCGGTAAGCTTCCAAAGCGACTTGCGAGCCGTTCCGGAAACGGAAATCCACGGCCGCGCCCTGCCCGGCCGGGCGGGTCATGACCGGCTCGAACTCGCCCCAGTTGCCCGAAATCTGTCGGATGGCTTTTTGGGCGCGGTCGGCATTGCGCCGCGGGCCGCGCTCGGCGTATTGCCCCCAAAAGACCACGGCCTTGTCGTATTGCCTGCGGTTTTCGAAGATCTGCGCGAGCGACAGGAGCGCGGAATCCTGCATCCCGCCGCCGGGATGGTCCGCAACCTCGCGGAAGAGGCGGATGTAATTTTGCCCGTCGGGCAGGGAGAAGCGCTTGATGCCGGTCGCGAGGCGGGCGATCGTCTCGTTTTCGCTTAGGGTCTCGACCGCGTAGGGGCCGGTCGTCTCTTCCGCTTCCTCCAATGCGCTTTCTTCCGGTTGAACGGCAAAATATCCCGCCATGGTCTGGACGCCGAACTGCCGGTGAAGAAACTGGGCGAGTTGGTATTTGGCGCTATTCGCAACGACCGCGTCGCCCTCCAGGGCCTCTGCGAGAAGCCGGCGCCAGCGCTCGCCGTCGCTTTGGGCCGATTCGAAGCTTTCGGGGACCTTGTAAAAGACCGGGTTCCCGTCCGCGTCCACGGGCGCGCCGGAAGCCTCCCCGCCGTAGGAGGGATAGCCCTCTTCGTAATCCGGCAGGGTGGAGAGGTCGGTGAGGCTTTGGAGTTGCCAGGCGGCCCGGCCGGAGCGGGACTGGAGGAGCATGCCCGCGAAGTTGAGAGCGAGCTCGGCGCGCTCCCTGGCCGGGTCCTTTTGCTCCGCGATCCGCAGGGCCCGGGCCATGAGCTGGAGCGAGCGCACGCGGTCGCGCTCCACGGCGTTCGCATGGGTCCCGCCGCCGCGGTTCTGGCCGCGGCGAAACTCGCCCGCGACAAGAAAACCGTAGTGCTCCCGGGTCTGGTAATTCAGGGCCGCGGCCTGGAGGAGGCGCCGGTTGTCCGGGTGGGCCTGGATCGCTCCCTCGCGGAAGGCGTCGAGCTCGTCCATGCGGTTTAGGCGCTGGAGACAGTCGGTGGCGCGGTCCAGGTCCTCGCCCACGAATGCCGGGTCTTCCTCCGCGTTCAGGGCGAGGCCGTGGAAGTGGTCGTAGGCGTCCTTGAAATTCCCGTTTTTCTTGGCCGCTTGCGCTTTTTCGCGGTGGGCGCGGGGCGAGCCGGCCGGGGACGCGGCCCCGGCCCCGCGGGGCGTCTCGCCCCCCTGAAGGAGGGCGATTAGCATGGCCAAGGTCGCAACAGACCCGATGACGAGCGCCAGGCGCTTCATGGCATCCTCCTATAAGCATGGCGGATGGAACCCCTTAAAGCGTTATTGCAAAACCAGGAGCAAATGCCTCCCTAATGCGCTGGAATATGGCGATACGACAGTTTTGCAACAGCGTCTAAAACCCGCCTTCCGGGTTCCTCCTCTCCGGAGGCGTTCCCGGAAGGCGCCGCGCGAAGGCGGATCAATCTTCCTGCACGATCTTGTAGACCGTTCCCTTCCAAGTGACAATGATTTTCTCGCCGAGGGAGAGGAATTTGGCGATTTCGGGCTCGGCCTTGAGGAGCGCGAAGTATTCGTCGCTTAAGAAACGAATCTCTCGCGCCTTTTGCGGGGCGGCTTCGTCGTATTCGCTGTCCGTCCAGACGCCGTCCTTGAGAAAGAAGGTCTTGCCCTCGAGGCGCTTGATGTGAAGCTGCCCGATGCCCGCCGGGAGTCTTTCGGCCTCGACGTTGACGCCCATGGACTCCGCCATCTTTCGACTATCCGTAATCATGTAGGAGACGTTCCCTTCTTTGAAGCGCTGGGTCATGCCGCTTCTTGCCTGAGCACCGGCCCCTGTCGCTTCGCCTTTCGACAGCGCATCTTCCATGGATTGGTTCATGGAAAAAAGCCTATCTCTTCTTTCCTCGATGCTCGGCATAGCCGCGGCTGGCGCGCCGGGATGGCGGGCCAGGAGTTCCCCCTCCTCCACCACGAGGAAGGAGGTGTAGGGCGTGGCGATGCCGTACCGCTTGCCGAGGCGCGTCACCTCGTCCTTCAGCTCCGCGTTCTCGCCGTGGAGGCGGATCTCGTCGAGGAGGTAGCCCACCTTGCGCATGGCCCAGAGCGCGGGCAGGAAGGAGGCGCCCGTGGCGTTCGAGAAGTCCTGTTCGATGCTCCAGCTTCTCTCTTTTCCGTTCACCTTTCCGCGAAGGACCACCCTGCGCGCGCCCTGGCCCTCGAACCGGCCGAGCAGGGTGAGCTGCGACCCCCGGAAGAGGTCCGGGATCGCCTTGGGGTAGAGGTCGTAGAGGCGGACGCCCTCGCATTCGATCGAAAGGTCGGTGAGCACGGGGCTTGCGATCTTCTCGTACAGGTTGGAGACCTTGACCTCGATGTCCTCCTCGGGTTTCACGTAGGTCCGCTCGCCGCGATGGTTCTCCACGAGCCGGTCCAAAAGGTGCGTGTTCACGTCGTAGCCCACCCCGAAGGAGAAGACGCGGGCCTTGCCGCTGTTCCGGTCGTTGGCATGCTTGAGGATCGTCTCGATATCCGTCTCGCCGATGGTGGGGAGGCCGTCGGTGAGGAAGAGGAGGAGGGGAAGGCGCCCATCCCCCGAGCCTTGGAGGGCCGAAAAGCCCTCCTGCAGGGCCTCGTCGATGGCCG
>JAZDLH010000062.1:0-2441 GCA_043802275.1 Planctomycetota bacterium | reverse complement strand
ACAAGATGGAGGCGAAGGTCAAGGGAGAGCGGCACACCGTGAAGCGGACGGTGAAGGGCTCCGAGGTCTACGGGTTCATGGTGAAGAAGATCGATGAGGTCGGCGAAGCGGCGCCGGGCGGGCCGGGCGGGATGATGCCGCGGGGCCGCCGTATGATGATGCGGTAACCGGCCCTAGGAGCTTGTCCGAGTAACGGGCTCCATCGCACCTGGTTAGTGCCGCCCCGCCTCGCATGGGATAAACTATCCTCTCTATGAGACGTGTCCACTCCTTCGCAGCGTGCCTCACCCTGCTCCACACCGCCGGGAACGCCGGGGCGATTGAGTTTGACCAGCGGGCCGGGAAGATGGGTCTCAAGGGGCTCGCGTGGGACACTACGTTCACGGTCTATGCCTCGGATCACGACCTGGCGAAGGAGACGCTTGAACGGATACAGGATTCCTATGCCGCGATACTCGGCCAGCTTAACCAGAAACTCCTCAGGAAAAAATGCCTCGTCTTCGTCTGGAGGGACCGGGCGCAATATATTCTCCACGCGGGAATGTTTTACCCAGGGAAGGGCATCGGTCACGCGGGGGCGTTCGTGGTGCGGAATTTTTGGGGCGACTGCCACGCCCTCTTCACGTCGCGGCAGGACGAGCTGTACGACCGCATTCTGCCCCACGAGCTCGCCCACCTCGTTTTCCCCCTCTTCCTGGGGAGCGGGAGAATCCCGCTCTGGCTGAACGAGGGGTTCGCGCAGTGCCAGGAGGAGGGCTCCTTCGACGAGGCCCTCGCGGTCGTCAACGGGGAGGTCAAGAAGGGGAAGCAGTACACGCTCGCGGCGCTCACGAGGTTGAAAAACTACCCGTCCCCCCACGAGCGCAACGCTCTTTTCTACGACCAGTCCGAGCTCCTGGTGAAGCTGCTGATCGCGCGGCAGAAACAGCCGGGGGCATTTTTCGACTTCGCCCGCGCCCTGACGGTCGGCGGGAAAGGGTGCGCCGCCGCCTTCGCCGCGTGTTACCCGCAGTGGAACGGGCCCGCGGCGCTCCAGAAGGAATATTTCGCCGAGGTCGAGCGGCTGGCGGCCGATTTCTCCCGCGGGCGCTACCGGGCGGGGTATCTGCGGCTCCAGGCGGCGAAGGGGTTCGAGCATCGCGGCGCGTGCGACAGGGCTCTCGAGGAATATTCCGGGGCCCTCGACGGGTTCGTGTTTCTCGAGGAGAGGTATGCGGAGTTCAGGCCCGATGCCGTGAAGGCCCGCGCGGCGGAGTGCAGGGACGGGATGCGGCGGGTTTCCGGGATGACCGGGGGGGTCGGGATCGGCGACCCACGGGCCAGGGTCGTCGACGCGCTCGGGAAACCGGAGGCGGATACCGGGGAGACGTTGCGCTACCACGGCGCCGAGATCGGGTTTGATGAAAAGGGCCGGGTTGCATCGATCGCGGTCGAGTCCCCCTATGGCAGGCCGTTGTGCGGGTTGAAAGCCGGCGATCCGCTCTGCCGCGCGGAGATGCTCCATGGGATGCGCGGGGAGAAAAGGAAGGGGGAGATCATGCAGGCGCTCCTCGGCCAGGAGAAGCTCCTCTCCATGGACCGGCTCGAGCCGGGGACCTATCCGGTGAGATCGAAAGGGAAATTCCTGGGGCAGGTCATAAGGCTTGAAGACGACCCGGTGCCCCGTTTCATCGCGCCGATGGCGGGCGGCGCGGCGGTCGAGGAGATCACGGTCGACGGCGACCGGATTGAGGGTATCGAGTTCCGCAGCCCGGAGGAGGATGATGAGGGCGAGGGGCAGACGGCGCCGGGGTCCGTCCCCCATTTCGAGATCGGGGATTCGGAATCAAGATTCACCGGCCTGCTCGGGAAGCCCATGGGGCGCGAGCCGAAGCTGTTCGTCTACGAGGAGCGAAGGGGGCACCGGGGGGAGAAGATGCACTCGAAGAGCTCCGTGTCGGACAGGCTCCAGGCGGTCCAGCTCCTCTATGACGGGCTCTATGTCGTCATTGCGCGGGGGAGCGCGCTCTGCATCGTCGCCACCCCGCCCTGCAACGCCCGGGTGTGCGGCGTCGCGGTCGGCGACAGCCGAAGAGAAGTCACGAGGGTTCTCGGCAGTCCCGAG
Organism: Planctomycetota bacterium; assembly: GCA_043802275.1. Classification (GTDB taxonomy): domain Bacteria; phylum Planctomycetota; class SZUA-567; order SZUA-567; family JAFGNG01; genus JAZDLH01. The sequence goes on along the minus strand of JAZDLH010000062.1, from coordinate 337 downwards.
GGGTCTCTGTACGGAGGCAATGCCCCAGTTTACTACATGCGGGGGGGAAAGGTCAAGGTCAGCCTTTCCATAAACGACGGAAGGGTGGTGAAGGTCAAGGCGTTCCGGACCGAGTTCCAGGGAATGAAGCTGCATTTCTGACGCAAGATGGGGGGAGGGAGACTATACCATGGGAGGAATAATGAAGAAGTGGATCGTATTCGCGGCGGCGCTCGCGTGCGCCCTGCCGCTTCGGGCGGATGCCGGGACGCAGGAGATCGTGCCGGTGGTCAACAAGGACTATTTCCCCGCGCTGATGGGCATGCTCGGGAAGGCGAAGAAGAGCGTGGATTTCATC
>JAZDLH010000061.1:0-5148 GCA_043802275.1 Planctomycetota bacterium | reverse complement strand
TATACTCACTGAATACATCGTCTTGTTCTATTTTAAGGCGTTCAAGATACTGTCGTGGGACAATAATCCACTTAATATATTGTTCATCATATTTAAAAAAAGTCTTGCCGTCACGTTCCACATTAAATAACAAGGCTTTTGCCGTATCACTTAAAACCATCCGCCATTCTCGTTCATAGTATAAGGCCGTGTTATCTTCAAAGTAAGATTTCCCCACATAATCAGTTTGCCATTTTCTATCAGCACTCAGACTCCAAAAGTTTTCTTTGGAATAATTTTCCATAAAGCACATCATATATTGGAACCGATTTATGACATCATCAATATATTCCACAGCAATCTCTTGATTTGTTGCAGTTGGAAGCATGGATTTAATTTTACATAGAGCGTTTTGTATAACAACATAGTTATCATAGATAAACGGGTTAATGATGTACCCAACAGGACAGGCAAGCCGAGAAGCCAAGTAGCTTTTACAAAAAGAAATCCCAAATCTTGAATATTTGCTGCAATGGCTCGAACTTTCGGAAAATGGGATATCCGCAAAAGATATCATCGGTATCATAATGCCTTCCGGCATATTGGATTTTTGAGCTGGGAACTGCCAAGGACATTTGTTGTACATGAGCTCTTTTTTCTTTAGGATTTTCTCTTTCAATATTTCATATTGCTCATCTGAGTGCTTACCACGACCAATCCAATGAGTTAGTACGTTCGATACGTAAGCCATGATCCTTCTACCTCATCGAGCATAGGATAAAACTAATGGCTATCCTGCCCAGTTCGGGCCATTTTAAATTCGTTTATACAATCTTTAATTTTTTATTCTTTGCTTTCTTTGCGATTCCCAACCGCGCTTCCCACCGCGCGAGGGCCTTTTGCACTTCCTTGGTCCCGGCGGAGCCGGCGCTGCTGTATGCTCGGACCACTTGCGCGGGGTCGAGCGCATGGAGAATGTTCCTTTGAAAAAGGGGCGAGGCCGCGCGCCATTCCTTCAACGGCAGGTCCTTCAAAGCCGCGCCGCGCGCCTCGGCTTTTTTCACGAGGCCGCCCACCACCTCGTGCGCCTCGCGGAAGGAAAGCTTTTTTTTCACCAGGTACTCCGCGGCGGCCGTGGCATCGAGAAAGCCCCCCTCAAGGAGCCGCGCCGCGGCCTTCCTGTCGAACTTGAGGCTCGGCACGAACGCCGCCAGCACTTTAGTCGAGGCGAGGGCCGTCTTCACCCCATCGAAGAGGGGCCTCTTGTCCTCTTGGAGGTCGCGGTTGTACGCGAGCGGGAGGCCCTTCAGGATCGTGAGGAGCGCGAAGAGATCCCCGTACACGCGGCCGGTCTTGCCGCGCACGAGCTCCAGGAGGTCGGGGTTCCGCTTCTGCGGCATGAGGGACGACCCCGTGGACCACTCGTCCGCGAGGCGCACGAGCCCCCACTCTCCGCTCGCCCAGAGGACGAGGTCCTCGGAAAAGCGCGAGAGGTGCGCCATGAGGAGCGCGAGCGCCGCCAAAAGCTCCACCGCGAAGTCGCGGTCCGAGACCGCGTCCATGCTGTTCTCGCAAAGCCCGTCGAACCCAAGGTCCCTTTGCACCCGCTCGCGGTCGATCTTCAAGGTGGTGCCCGCGAGCGCGCCCGAGCCGAGGGGGAGGCGGTTCAAGCGCCTCCGACAGTCCGCCAGGCGCCCGCGGTCGCGCTCAAGCATCTCCACGTAGGCCAGAAGGTGCTGCGCCAGGAGCACGGGCTGCGCGCGCTGGAGGTGCGTGTAACCCGGGATGACAAGCTGCGCGTTCTTTTGCGCGCAGGCGAGGAGCCCCTTCATGAGCGCGAGGAGATTTCCGTCCAGGCGGTCCACGGCCCTGCGGCACCAGAGGCGGAGGTCCGTGGCGACCTGGTCGTTCCGGCTCCGGGCCGTGTGGAGCTTCTTCGCGCTCGCGCCGATCCGCCGCGTCAGGGCCGCCTCCACGGCCATGTGGATGTCCTCGTCCGAGGCGCGGAAGGGGAAGCGCCCCTTCCGTAGGTCCGCGAGGATCGCCTTGAGACCCCTCTGGATGGACAGGAATTCCCGGCTCGTCAGGAACCGGCCCGAGAGAAGCATCCTCGCGTGCGCGAGCGACCCCTCGACGTCCGCCTCGGCCAGCTCCCGGTCGAGGGAGAGGGAGGCGCTGAAGGCCTCGAGCAGGGGATGCGTGGCGCGCCCGAAGCGGCCGCCCCAGAGCTTCTTCGCCATTTATGTCTCCTCCCTCGGAATCTCGTACGCGAGCGGCACCTCGCCGCAATCCGGGAACTTGGGGCACTTGATGCAGTCGGTCCAGACCTTGTGGGGAAGCTCGGCCTTGTCGATGCGCGCGAACCCGAGCTTCTCGAAAAAAGGCGGGATGTAGGTGAGCGTGAAGACGCGCCGGCACGCGTACTCCCGCGCCTCGGCGAGGGCGTGCTCCACGAGCGCGCGGCCGAGGCCCGTCCCTCGGCGCTCCGGCGCGACGGCGAGGCTGCGGAGCTCCGCGAGGTCCTCCCAGATGAAATGGACGGCCACCGTGCCCGCGACTTGGCCTTCCTCTTCCATCACGGAAAAGTCGCGCAGGCGCTCGTAAAGCTCGGCGCGGCTCACGGCGAGCATGAGCCCCTGCTCGGCGAACCGGTTGATGAGCGCGTGGATCCGGGGCACGTCGCTCATGCGCGCCTTCCGGATTTTGCTCCCTCGCCTTTTTAAATCGTTCTCCACGTCCCGCGATGCTCCGTTAAAAAAAGCCGGATACCCTCCTCCCCCGCGTCCGAACGGGACCGGTGAGGGTTTTAAAAGCCGCTGCGAACCCGCCGCAAGTGCTCGCTCCGCCGCGCTGGGGCGCATTTGGGGCCGGTTTTGCAACAACCCTTTAAGCCCTGCGCGTTTCGTTTTCCTATTCTACGGAAACGCGCCCGCACCGTCCATAGGCCAATTCCTCGCGATCCCGTTGCTTGAAGGGAGCGAGCTACGGCCGTCCGCGCATATGTTGAAGCCACTCGAGGATCGAACCGGCCGGAACCGGGGGGATCGCTTTATTCGGGGAGGAAGAGGCGGAAGAGGAAGAGGCGTCTAACGACGGCCGCGCCTCCGCTTCTCCAGCGTGGGAAAGCCCGTGGAGGAAGACTCCGGCCTTGTACGCCCAGAGGTCCGGCGGCGCGCCTTCGAGGGATTTTTGGAAACATTCGCCCGCCCGGCTTCGCCTCTCGGAAGGGTCTTCCCCGCCTGCGTCCGGCACGCTCGTCAGAAGCACCCCGAGGTTGTAATAGGCGAAGCGGCGGTCCCCCGGCCCCTCAAGCGACTTCCCGAGCTCTTCTTCGGCCGCCGCAAGGTGGGCGTCGCGCTCCTTGCGACGCGGCTCGATCCCCTCTCCTGCCGAGGTCCGGCCCGAGCGGCCCTCGCCGAGCCGTGCCTGGCAGCGCAGGGCGCGGTCGGCGTGGAGCACGCCCAGGACGAACGGCTCGTTGGGAAACTCCGCCAAAAGCGCGTGGAACCCCGCGCGCGAGTCCTCGATCCCCGGGGGAAGGCCAGCGAGCGCGGGCCCGAGCTCCGGCGGGAGGAAGAGGTCCCCGGTATAGGCGGGAAGGAAATGCTCCCGGATCAGGCGATCAACCGTTTCCGTGAACGCGCCCCCCGGGACCGCCTGGCCCACGGCGAAGCGGAAAAAGTGCTCCACGGCCTCCTCGAACGGGCCCGCGGCCGGGGCCCGCTCGCCGGCGTACTGCTGGAAGGCCTTCCGCTGGGCGAGGAGCAAGCGGGGCTTGAGCTTAAGCTTAAGCTTGAGAAGCTCCCGCACGAGGCCCCGCACGGGGTCTTCGAGGCAGCGCAGGGGAAAGAGGAGGAGGGATTCGCCGAACCGTTCGACCGCGAGCTGGGGCGCGGCCGTGACGAATCCGGTGACGGGCACGATCGCCACCCGGGGGAGGAGGGCGGCTCTCCCGCGCCCCCCGGGATCGGGCAACGCGAGCGTCCGGTCCGCGGCGAGCATCTTCTCGAAGGTCCCGCCGAGCCGGCGCTTGTCCGCGGAGGGGCAATCGTAAATGTCCAGGGCCGCGGGCGGCCGGAAGGGGCCGAGCGTGGTCATGGCCTGGAGGGACGGCTCCAGGGCGCTCAGGAATTCCCGGAAGAACTGCAGAACCCCGGCCCCGCCCTGGCGGAGCCTGCGCACGCGCTTGCGCTCGTGGGCCACGATCTTGAGGCGCATCTCCTCCAGCGACTCGTAGACCCCCGCCACGTCCGTCCCGTGCCGGCGGCCCAATGCCTCGAGGTTCTTCTGCGTGGCCTCCTGCTGTAGGGAGATGCCCCGGACGCCGGTGTAGCTCGTCTTGTCGATCTTCCGCCTGCTCTTGGCCTCAAGCACCGCCTGGTCGAGCTCCATGATGGCCTCGAGGCCCCGGACGATGCTTTGGCTTAAGGAATCGAAGTGGCCGGCCTTGCCCTCGTGGAGGAGCTCGAGCAGGCGGTCGAGCTCGGCCTGGCCCTCGTACGAGAGGGCGCCCAGCCGCTCGGTCACCCGGCGATAGAGGCCGCCGAGATAGGAAAAGAGATTCTGGACGCGGCCCGCGTCCTCCGCGGATGCGGCCTGTTGGATCACGGTTTCCGGAGGGGGATAGCGGGAGTAGAACCCGGTTGTGTTGAGCGCGCTCTTCAGGCTTTCCGGGGCGATAAGCTCGTGGGACTCGTCCTGGAACGACGCCTCGATGACGCCGAGGGCGGCCGGGGCGAATTCCCCAAGAAAGGTCTCGTTCTGCTCCCGGATCTCCTCCAGGATCGCCATACCCCACTCCCGCTCGCCCGCTTGGAAGACCCTGGAAGGCTTACTCGCCCAGGGTTCGACCCGCACTTTTCAAGCGTAAAAATCATTGTATTCCAATGCCCCTGTCCTTGCCAGCAAAAAGGAGAAACAGACCGAAACCTCGCACGGAGTGCGGCGGTATCCGCTGCGCCTTACCGGTCTAGGAACTTGGTGACAGGTTCACGTTTCTCTTTTCTTTTCTCTGGTATATTCGCACCTTTCGTCATTTATTCTAAAGAAGGTTAGTCGTTTACTTTTCTGCGCTCTTTCTCGATCAAATCTTCGTATGCACGGGACTCCTGCAGATATATTTCCTTCCCTGTCTTGCGATAGAGATCTTCGCAGGCACGCTTCTTTTCA
>JAZDLH010000060.1:0-5489 GCA_043802275.1 Planctomycetota bacterium | reverse complement strand
CGCCTCCGCGCGGAGGGCGTCCTCTCTGCCGGAGGGGTCGGAAAGGGATCCTCCGGCCGGGTCGAAATCCTCAATAAGAATCGCTTCCAGCCGCTCGTAGGAGACGCCGTTCTCCCGGCACAACCGTTCGACCGCGCGCTTGCTCAAGGGGATCGAGTAACCCGGCTCGTTCGTGGGATGGAGACTCGCGTCCCGGCCGTCCCAGTCGAGGGCGGGAAAGCGGACCGCCCCTTCCGGGGAGATCCACGCCCCGCCCCAGCCGCCGCCGAGCACCCAGTAGAGGAGCTCGGTCTTGAGGACGCTCCACTCGGCGAGCCCGCCGGCGTTGGCGTCGTTCTCGATGCCCACCGGCACGCCCAGCCTCTCGCCCAGGAGCCGGGGGAGGTTTTGATCCTTGAGGCCCGGCAGGTTGTTCGCAAGGAGATACGACCCGTCGGAGCGCAAAAGCCCCGGCGTGGCGATGCCGCAGGCGTCAAGGCTCGCATCGGCGAGCCTCGACCGCCCGGCTAAAGCTCGGATGCTCCCGGCCAGGGCGTCGGCGAGAGACTCCGCGCCCTCTCCGTATTCCGCCCGGGAGAGAAGCGTTTCGTCGAGGAGCCGATGTCGTTCGTCGAAGAGGCCGATCTTCGCCCCGGAGCCGGCGCCTATGTCGATCCCTATATACACGTTTCCGTGGCCCACGGCCTACCCTTGCCGAAGCTTTTCAAGAAGGGCTTCCGCCCGGCGCGCGAGACGCTCCGCCTCCGCTTGAAGCGCCTGCACGAAGGCGTTCCCCTCCGCCGTCCCGCGCACCGCCTCGAAGTCCCGGTCGCGGACGGCTTCGTCCCCGTCGAGGCCGAACCCGATGCGCGCGGTCTCGCCGAATTCCTTCTCCGCGTCCCCCCGGATCATGCGGTTCAGCTTGATCGAGGCATCCTTCCAGTCTTCCACGGCCCGGGCGAGCTCCGCGGCGCTCATCTCCCCGGGCGCCTTGCCGGCCCAGGCCTTCCAGGCCTCCGCGGCCCAGTTCCACTCCCACTCCGCATACGAGTCGTGGAGCAGGCGGAAGCGCGCCTCGAGCGCGGCCGGGTCCCGCACCGATCCTTCCTCGACGGCGTCGCAGAGCAGCTCCACCTCGCGTTGCGGCGCGAGAAGCCCCAAGAGATCCGCCCACGCCCCCTGTCCCGACGTGCCGGAAGGTTTCAGCCCGCGGGCCCGTTCCTTTCCCGCCCGCTCGAGGCGCTCGGCGAGGAGGCCCCCGAGATAGGCCCGGACCGCCATGCCGTAATGCTTCCTGGCCGCGCGGCAGAGGAGGCGCTTGATGAGCACCCCCTTGTACGCGACGTACTTCTGCTCGCGCGGCGCGGCTTCGTAAAGCGCCGCGAGTTCCTGGCGGCCCTGCATCATACGCCCGACGGTGAAGGGGCTGAACACGGCAAAGTGGACGGGGTCGAGCCTGTCGGGATCGGTTCGCCGATCGCGCCGGGGCCATTTCTCGCCGTCGCGCCTCGTGCCCACGGTGAAGAGGTTCACGGCCGGCGAAAGGACGGACCCCTCGGGCTCCTCCGTGATATAACTGAAGGGGAGATTGCGCGCGTCGAAGTTCGCGTAGTGCTTGCCGGTCACGGCGGTGAAGGCCCCGACCCGCGCGGGCCAGAGGAGGTAGCTGAAGCTCCCGGTCTTGGAGCCGCGCTCGAGAATGCCCTGGTGCAGGGGCCCGAGCTTGTACATGTGATTGGACTGGTTGGTGCCCGAGCCGGCGTTGAAAAAGGAGAGCAATCCCGCGATGAGGAGCGTGCCCTTGTGATGGCTCACGGTATAGGGCCCGCCCAGGACCGAGACGGCCTCGCCGTGGAAGCCCTCGGAATTGGCGAAGAAGGCCGAACCTTCCGCGGAGAACTGCCGCCCGATCCGGCAGCCCTGCCCCACGAAGACGCGGCTCAAGATCGCCCCGCCGTCGACCACGCTTCCCGTGGAGACGATAAAGTCCCTGGCCGCGACCCCGGCGCCGACAATGGCGGGCGCCTCGGGTTTGGAGAGGATCGAGCCGTTCTCGAGCTCGAGCGCCCCTTCCACCCTGGCTGCCGGGCCGATGGCCACGTTGCGGACCCGGGCGCAGTTTGCGACGCAGGCCCCCGCACCGATCCCTCCCCGGGTGGCGCGGCGGGAGGCGGCGAAGGCCTCGGCCATTCGGTCCAGGGCCTGGACGAGCCGCGGCCGGTGCCGATATGCCGCGCCGAGATAGGCCATCGGCGCGCTCAGGCGCTCAAAGATGCGGATCGCCCGGCCGCCGCCTTCGTTCAGGGCCTCGATCTCCACGCCGTTCCCGAAGGCGGATTCCCCCTCCACACACACGGTGCCGCAATGGAATAGACACGCTCCCGGGCCCACGTCCACCCGGGCGACGAGCCCCACGCTCTGGACGAGCGCGTCGTCCGCCACGGTCGCGTCGTGGAGATGCGCGTCGTAGACGCCGGAGGCGAGAGGGACCCCGTTCCTCTCCACGGGCTTGCGGAAGACGCCGAGGCGCACTTCGCCGCTTAAGACGCTCCGCACGACCGTCGACGGAGAGAAGCCCTTGGCCACGCGGATCCGGGACCAGTCCTCGGCCCGCGTGCCGTTCGCCTCGAGATGGGCGATCTCCTCGTCGGTGAGCGCTCGGTACGCTTGTTCCCCGCCCATGCCGGCCTGGCTCCTCGCAAGGGTCGATGCCGCTTAGCCGAATCCGGCCCCGCAGCCGTCGATCGGATCCCCCCAGGCTCGAGACCGCCGCCTCTCGGACAGGGGCGGAGGCCGGGGCTCAAGGTCAGATCGCGATCGGCTCGAGGTGTTCGTGCTCGATATCCTTGAAATACCGGACGGTGCCGACCTTGAGTTCGTCGGTCGCGTCCTCGTCGCAGACGATCATGCCCCGGGCGTGCGTCTGGAGGACGGAGACGGTCCACATGTGGTTCACCCCCTCCTCCACGACCTTCTCCAGGGCGCGGGCCTTGCTGTGGCCGCTCACCAGGATCACAACCTCGCGCGCGTCCATGACCGTGCCCACGCCCACGGTGAGGGCGGTCTTGGGCACCTGGGCCTCGTCGTCGTCGAAGAAGCGGCTGTTGGCGATGACGGTGTCCCGCGTGAGGGTCTTCACGCGCGTGCGGCTGGCGAGGGAGGAACCCGGCTCGTTGAAGGCGATGTGCCCGTCCGGTCCGATGCCGCCGAGAAAGAGCTCGATGCCCCCGTAATCGGCGATCTTCGCCTCGTAGGAGGCGCACTCCGCCTCCAGGTCCGGGGCGTTGCCGTTCAGGATGTTGACGTTCGCCGGCGGGATGTCCACGTGGTCGAAGAGGTGCTTGCGCATGAAGGAGTGATAGCTCTCCGGGTGATCCTCCGGCAGGCCCACGTATTCGTCCATGTTGAAGGTCACGACGTGCTGGAAGGAGACCTTCCTGGCCCTGCCAAGCTCCGTTAGGCGCTTGTACGTGCCGACGGGGGTCGATCCCGTGGGAAGGCCGAGGACAAAGGGCTTCTTCGCGGTGGGCGCGAAGGAGCGGATGCGGTGGGCGATGTAATGGGCGGTCCACCGGCTCATGGCCTTGGCATCGGGCTGGATGATGATCCGCATTTCGAGTTCCTTTCGCTTCGGTCACAGGGGACGGAAAACGTCCTCAAGCGTTTGCGATCGCGGCGATGAAGTCCACCGCGTCGCCGATCGTCTGCACGGCCAGGGCCTGCGCCTCGTCCATCTCGATGTCGAACTCCTCCTCGAAGGCCGCCACGAGTTCCACGCTCTGCCGGCTGTCGGCCCCGAGATCGAGCACGAAGTTGCTTTGGGTGGTGACGATCTTGGGGTCCACCTCGAGGACAGCGGCCGCGACCTTCCTGACGCGCGCCTCGACCTCTTTCTTTTCCATGATCGGTCTTCTCCTCTTTGCCGAAGCCCATGCCTTCTTTGCCGCGCTATGGAACATGCCGCGCGCAAGGGTTGAAGCTCCCGGGGAAAAGAGGACTTTAGCAGATAATTCTTTTCGATGCAAGCCCTTTTCGCCGCCTTCTCTTAGGGCTGTGACGGCTGGCGCCTGCAGGACGGAGATGCCCGGGGGGTTGGCATCGGCCCCATCAGTTGAGTATATTATATATTGGGAAAAGTCGGGATAGAAAGCGAGGAGGGGACTGTCATGATCCGCGCTCTCTCCAGCGCCATTCAAGGCATGAACACCCATGCGGAGATGGTGAACCGCGCCGCGCACCGCATCGCCAACGTCAATACCGAGGGGGAAGACGTGAACCTCCCGGAGGAGATGGTGAATCTTTTGGTGGGACAGCGCGGCTTCGAGGCGAACACCGCGTCGGTGCGCACCGCCGACGAGATGCTGGCGGAGCTCCTCCTCATGAAGCGCCCCTGAAGCCCGTTCGGCACGCGGACGGAACGCAATCCGCCTCGGCCCTTTTTCCCTCCGGGGGCGGCCGGAGGTGTTAAGCTCTTTACCAACCGTCCGCGGACCTTCCCACACACTCCCCGTGCCGGGAGCCGGATTTGAAACTGTTGGGGCGCTCGGGCGGAGGATGAACCGGAGTATCCCACCGTGGCCGACCAAAAACGCCGGATTCGACAAGTGCCCCTGATCCGGGGCGCCGTGGGGTTCTTGAGCCGGGTGCGGACGGCGGCGAGATATTTCAAAGAACCGCTCCGCCATCTCTTTCGCTGGCTCTTCCTGTCCCGGGAGACCACCAACTTCACGTACGACTTGACCCCGGCAAACAAGCGCTACCTTGCGTCGACGATCGCCGACGTTCTGGGAAGGCGGTCGGAGGAAATCGCCGCGTACCTCGCGGAATTGGAAGAGGACCAGGAATTGCGAAACCACATCCGCGCCGCCACTCAGTCGAGCAGGGAAAGCGACACCGCCGATTCGACCGCGCGATACGGAAGACGCCTCGGCTGGTACGCTTTTGTCCGGGCTCTCCGTCCCAAAATCGTGGTCGAAACCGGGGTGGACAAGGGCCTGGGAAGCTGCGTCATCGCCGCCGCCCTGAGGAAAAACGCCCGGGAAGGACATCCCGGTTATTATTACGGCACGGACATCAATCCCCGGGCCGGGTACCTCTTGAGCGGTCCGTACGAGGCTTATGGGGAAATCCTCTACGGCGATTCGATCGCGTCGCTTGCCACGCTCGACAAGACCATCGACCTCTTCATCAACGACAGCGACCATTCCGCGGCCTATGAAGAAAAGGAATACGCGGCTGTTGCCGAAAAGCTGAGTCACGGGGCGATCGTGTTGGGGGACAACGCGCACTGCACGGACCGGCTTCTCAACTTCGCCCAGGCCACGGACCGCCACTTTCTCTTCTTCCGCGAAGAGCCGCGCAAGCACTGGTATCCCGGCGCGGGGATCGGCATCGCGTTTCGCCGGCAAGGGTCGGAAGTTCATCCCGAGCCATGATGAAAAAGCCCTGCAACCTCATTCGTTGCAGGGCGTTAGGTCTGGTGGAGGATGACGGGTTCGAACCGACGACCT
>JAZDLH010000059.1:0-10166 GCA_043802275.1 Planctomycetota bacterium | reverse complement strand
CGGACAAGCCGGTCATCCGCAAGTGGGCCGAAGATATCGAGGCGCCCACGATCATCCTGGGCTCGGCGCGGTATCTTCCCCTCGCCCGGGAAATCGCAACGGCCCTGGCCGCGCGGAGGAAAAAGGCGGAGATTCTCTTTGTGAACGAGGTGGCGGGGCTCCGGTTCGATTTCCCCTTTGGCCAGGGCGGCGCCCAGGTCCGGTTCCCGGGCCCGGGAGTGAAAATTCCCGGAACGGCAATTCTCCTTGGCACGGCCGCCGACAACGCGCTCATCGATCTCGTGATGAACAAGGAGGGCCTTACGCTCCATCCCTTGACGGCCCGCTATCCCGGTCCCGGCCGAGGCCTGATCGAGGGCGCCTGGCGGGTCTTCAGCACCCGGCACAATGCCGTCCTCCTCACGGGGTCGGACGCCGCCGGGGCGGAGCTCGCCGCCCAACATTTTGCCCGGTTTCTGCTCGCGCGGTGAAGGGAGTTCCGCCGGCGTTTTTCGCCGCCCGGGATTCCAGTCTTGACGATCCCTCTTCCTCAATTATAATCCATCGTAAGCATGGCGACGCTTCCAGTACCCGTGCGCGACAGGGCGATTGCCCTGTGCCCGATGCGGCGCACGTCCGGAAGAAGCGCCCCATCTCGTCTCCAGGCGGAAAGGATGGACCATGGCACACAGGATCGAAATTTACGACACCACGCTCCGCGACGGAAGCCAGGGCGAGGGGGTCTCGTTTTCCTCGCTCGGCAAGCTCGAGGTGGCCCGGAAGCTCGACGCGTTCGGGATCCATTACATCGAGGGCGGCTGGCCGGGGAGCAATCCCAAGGATATGGAGTTCTTCGCCGCGGCAAAGAAGGTGAAATTCCGGCACGCCCGCCTCGCCGCCTTCGGCAGCACCCGCCACGCCCGCCACGACCCGGCGGACGATCCGAATCTGCGCGCCCTCGTGGAAAGCCGCGCGAGCGTGGTCACCATCTTCGGCAAGTGCTGGGATCTCCACGTGACCGATGCCCTGCGCGTGACCTTGCCCGTCAACCTCGACATGATCGCAAGTTCCGTCGCGTATCTCAAGAAGCGCTGCGGAACGGTCTTTTTCGACGCGGAGCATTTCTACGACGGCTACAAGGCAGATCCCGAATACGCCCTGCAGGCGCTCGAGACCGCGGCGAACGCCGGGGCGGCGCGCCTCGTCCTATGCGACACGAACGGCGGAAGCCTGCCGAGCGAGATCGGCGAGATCACAGAGGTCGTGCGCAAGCGCCTCCCGGGCGCGATCCTCGGCATCCACACCCACAACGACTGCAACCTGGCCGTGGCCAACGCCGTCGCCGCGGTGCAGGCCGGCGCCCGGCAGGTGCAGGGCACCATGAACGGAATCGGCGAGCGCTGCGGGAACTGCGACCTGACGAGCGTCATCCCCATTCTCGAGCGCAAGATGGGCTATCGGACCATCGGTCCCAAGAATCTCCGGCACCTCACCGAGGTCAGCCGCTACGTCTACGAGATGGCGAACGTCCCCCTCCTCGACCGGCAGCCCTTCGTGGGCAAGAGCGCCTTTGCCCACAAGGGGGGCGTGCACGTCTCGGCCGTGTCGCGGAACGAGCGCACCTACGAGCATCTCCAGCCCGAGACCGTGGGGAACGAGCGGCGCATTCTCATCTCCGAGCTCTCCGGAAAGAGCAACATCCTCGCGCGGAGCAAGATCGACCTCTCCAAGAATCCCGAGGCCATGAAGAAGATTCTGGACCGCATCATGCAGCTCGAGCTCGAGGGCTATTCCTTCGAGTCGGCCGACGCGAGCTTCGATCTCCTGGTGCGGCGGACCCTTGGCCTGTACGAGCCCTTCTTCAAGCTCCTCGGGTTCCGCGTGACCTCGGAGAGCCGCGGCGAGGACCTGCGCATCAGCGAGGCCACGGTCCGGCTCGAGGTGCAGGGCCGGTTCGTGCACACCGTCGCGGAGGGGACCGAGGGGCCGGTGGGCGCCCTCGACAACGCCTTCCGCAAAGCGCTCGTGCCGCACTACAGAAAACTCGACGAGCTGCGCCTCGTGGACTACAAGGTGGTGATCGTGGACCCGTCGAGGGCCACGGCGGCCCACGTGCGCGTCACCGTCGAGTCGGCGGACCGTTCCGACGTCTGGATCACGGTGGGGGCGTCGGAGAACGTCATCGAGGCGAGCCTCAAGGCCCTGATCGACGCCTACGAGTATAAGCTCCTCAAGGATTTCCCCCCGGACCGCCGGGGACGTAAAGCGCGGGCCAAGAGGGGCCGGAGGCGCCCCTTCCCCAGCGCCCGCTAAAGCGCCCGGCGCGGAGGAAGACGCCGAGGGACATCCCCCTTGCACGGATCGCCCCGTCAAGGCAAAAAGGAGCGCCCATGCTGGGCCGGGAGCGCGCCAAGGTCACGGTGATGGGACTGGGCCGCTTCGGCGGCGGAGCGGGGGCCGCGTGCTTCTGGGCCGGGCTCGGGAGCACGGTCACGGTCACCGACCTCCGCACCGGGGCGGAACTCTCGGACTCCCTCGAGGCGCTGCGCGGCATCTCCTGCCGGTACGTGCTCGGCCGCCACGAGGAAGAGGACTTCCGCCGGGCGGACGTGGTGGTCGTCAACCCCGCCGTCAAGCCCGGCAACCCCTTCGTGGAGCTCGCTCGGAAGCACGGCGCCCGGATCATCACGGAGATCGGCACGGTGCTCCGCCTCCTCCACGGGCCCACCTTCGGGGTGACCGGCTCGAACGGCAAGAGCACCACGACCTCCCTTCTCGGAGCGATGCTCAAGGCGGCCGATCCGGACACGCTCGTGGGCGGGAACATCGGCGGGTCGCTTTTGTCGGAGATCCCCACGCACCCGCCGTCCTCGCCGGTGGTGATGGAGTTTTCGAGCTTCCAGCTTTATTACCTGGGGTCGCAGAAGATGTCCCCGCACGTGGCCGTCGTGACCAATCTCGCGCCGAACCACCTGGACTGGCATGGGAGCGTGGAGGCCTATTACGCGGCCAAGGAGAACCTCCTTCGCTTCCAGTCTCCGGAGGACGTGGCGGTGCTGAACGCCGCCGATCCGGTCTTGAGGGAGTGGGGGGGGAAAACGCTCGGCCGCACGGTCTTCTATGCGCCGGATGATCCCGACACGCCCAATGCCGCCTTTGTGCGCGATGGCGGGGTCGTCGTGCGCCTGGGAGGGCGCGAGGCGCATGCCTTCGCCCTCCGGGAGATGCGCCTGCCGGGGCCTCACAATCTCATGAACGCGCTCGCGGCCGCGGCCGCGGCCTATGCGCAACTGCACGAGACGAGGCCCCGCGCCGAGGGCGTGGCGAATTTCGCGGGCCTTCCGCACCGCCTGGAGCTCGTGGCCGCGGTCCAAGGCGTGCGCTATTACAACGACTCGGACGCCACGACGCCCGAGTCCGCCATGGCCGCGCTCCGGTCCTTCGACTGCCCGCGCGTGCTGATCGCGGGGGGCTCGGACAAGGGGGCCTCCTTCGCGGAGCTCGGCCGGGCGATCGCCCGCGAGGCGCACCGGGCGGTGCTCTTCGGAAAGACCGCGCCCGCCCTCCGCGCCGCCGTCGAGGCGGCCGGGGGCGGGGGACGCGTGGAGACGGCCCGGGACCTCGCCGATGCCGTGGCGCGCGCGCGCGAGGGCTGTCCCGAAGGGGGCGTGGTGCTTTTGAGCCCCGCCTGCGCCTCCTTCGACATGTTCACGGATTACGAGGCCCGGGGCGAGCGCTTCCGGGAGATTGTGATGCGCCTCGAACGGGAAAACAGGAACGAATAATCTTGCAGGAAAGGAGAGAACACCATGGAGGCACCGCTGACCGCCCTGTTGGTTACGGCCGTATCGATCGGGTTCATCCACACCGTGATCGGCCCGGACCATTACCTGCCCTTTATCGCCATGGCGCGCGTGCGCAACTGGTCGCTTTTGCGCACGGCGGGCATCACCTTTTTCTGCGGCGTGGGGCACGTGGGAAGCTCCGTCGTGCTGGGCTTTATCGGGATCGGCCTCGGGGTGGCCCTCTCGCGTCTGGAGCTGATCGAGGGAATGCGGGGCGACCTCGCGGCCTGGGCGCTCACGGCCTTCGGCCTCATCTACGGGATCTGGGGCCTCAAGCGGGCCTGGAGGCGCAAGGCGCACGCCCATGACCACTACCATGGCCACGCGCACGGTCTTCCCCACGAACACGGGGAGGACAAAAAGAGCGTCACGCCATGGGTCTTGTTCACGATCTTTGTGCTGGGGCCGTGCGAGCCCCTGATTCCCCTCCTCATGTACCCGGCGGTCAAGGAGAGCCTCTGGGGCGTCTTCCTCGCGGCCACGGCCTTCGGCGCCGCGACCATTTCCACCATGATGGGGATCGTGCTTCTCGCCTCGATCGGCATCCGGCCCTTTTCCTTCGCGCGGATCGAGCGCTACAGCCACGCCCTGGCGGGACTGGCTCTCTTCCTGTGCGGGCTGGCCATCCAGCTCGGCCTGTGACTCGCCGGGACTGACGCCCCCCAAGGAAAGGACTCATGCCCGAGATCCGGACCATTTTTCTCGCCGGGATTATCCAGGGGTCTTTGCCGGACGCGATCGTGGAGCAGGATTACCGGCCGCCCATCGTCGCGGCGCTGCGGGAGGCCTTTCCCCGGGCCGAGATTTACGACCCCATCGCCTGCTTCCCGAACAGCCTGAATTTCGACGAGGCGCGCGCGAAAAAAGTTTTCTTCGATCTCATGCGGCGCGCGGCCGAGACGGACCTCCTCGTGGCGTATCTTCCGTCGGCGAGCATGGGCACGGCCATCGAGCTCTGGAACGCCTTTCACGCGGGGAAGCCGGTGGTGGTGATCGGGCCCTTGAAGAAGAACTGGGTGGTGCGCTTTTTGGCCGATCACGTCTGCGAATCCATCGGGGAGTTCGCGGCCTGGGCCCGAAGCGGAGCGCTCGGCCGCCTCGCGGCGGGTCGGGCTTCGTCTCCCGCCGGGAAGGGCCCGGGGTAAGCCCGCCTCTTGAAGAAGTCGGACGGCCGGCGGTTTTGCCGAGGTGAATGGAGTATGCCCGCGCAAAAGATTCACCTCCTTTCCTCGACGACGGAGGAAATCACCTCGCTCCTCGGGGAGCTTGGCGAGAAGCCCTTCCGCGCGAAACAGGTCTGCGACTGGGTTTATGCCAAGCGCGCGGCCTCCTTCGACGAGATGCGGAATCTCCCCAAGGCGCTCCGCAAGGCCCTGGACGAGCGCTCCGCGCTCCGCACCCTCTCCGTCGCGGACCACGCCGCGAGCGCGGACGGGAAGACAGAAAAGTGGCTCCTGGCGACACCTGAGAACCACGGCGTGGAGGTTGTGCTCATCCGCGAGGGCGCCCGCCGCACGGCCTGCGTCTCCTCCTCGCTCGGCTGCCCCCTCGGGTGCGCCTTCTGCGCCTCGGGCTTCGGCCCCTTCCTCCGGCACCTCTCCGCGGGCGAGATGGTGGAGGAGGCGGCGGCGATCGAGGCGGCCTCGGGCGAGCGGGTCACGAACGTCGTCTTCATGGGCTCGGGCGAGCCCTTCCTGAATTACGACGCCGTCCTCGCCGCCGCGCGGCGGATGAACGCCTCCCCCGACGGCCTCGCGATCGGCGCGCGCCACATCACCGTGAGCACGGTGGGGGTCCTCACGGGCATCGAGCGCTTCGCCGCCGAGCCCGAGGAGTTCCGCCTCGCGGTTTCGCTCCACGCGCCGAGCCAGGCCGTGCGGGAGCGCCTCGTCCCCTCCGCCAGGCAGTGGCCCTTCGACCGGATCCTCGCCGCCCTCCGCCGTTACACGCGCTCCACCCGGCGCGAGGTGACGATCGAGTACATCCTGATCCAGGGCCTTAACGCCTCGGTGGAGGACGCCGAGCGCCTCGCGGGCCGGCTCCGCGGCCTCCCGTGCAAGGTGAACTGCATTCCGGTGAATCCCGCCCCCGAGGGAGAATGGCTGCCGCCGAGCCTGCGCCGGTGCCGAGCCTTTACGGACCGGCTCTCCGAATGCGGCGTCCGCGCCACGCTCCGCGCCGAGAAGGGCCGCGACATCCTCGCGGCCTGCGGGCAGCTCCGCGCCTATCACCTGGCCGGGAAGGGCCCGGCCGGGGCCTCCGGAGAGGGATGACGCGTCTCTCCGGACCGGGATCGCGCGAAAGGGATCGAAAGGAACCGCCATGCTCAAGACCGCCATCATCGCGGCGCGCGCCGCGGGCGAGATCCTGCGCCGGCACTTCGGAAGCTCCCTCGAGGTGGACGAGACGACGCGCTTCGACGTGAAGCTCCGGGTCGACAAGCTCTGCGAGGAGGCGATCGTCTCCATCCTGAGGCAAGCCTTTCCCGCGCACGCGGTGCTGGCCGAGGAGCGGGGCTCGGAGGGGGACTCCAGCCACACGTGGATCGTCGACCCCCTGGACGGGACCGTGAATTTCTTCTACGGCATCCCGCACTTCTCCACCTCCATCGCGCTCTCCTTGGAGGGCCGGATGGAGATCGGCGTGGTGTACGATCCGCTACGGGACGAGCTCTTCGCCTGCGAGCGGGGCCGCGGCGCCACGCTCAACGGCCGGCCCCTGCGCGTGAGCGCGGTGCGCGAGCCGGAGGACGCGGTGGTGGCGGTGGGCTTCATGAAGGACGACCGGACGGTGAGCCGGGGCCTGCGCGCGCTCTCTTCCACGATCCACCGGGTGCGCAAGGTGCGCTGCATGGGCTCGGCCGCGCTCGACCTCGCCTACGTGGCGGCGGGGCGCTTCACGGCCTATTACGAGGCGGGGATCCGCACCTGGGACATCGCCGCGGGCGAGGCGCTCCTCCTCGAGGCGGGGGGGCGCTTCTCCTCCGTGGAGACGGGGCCGCACACGCACAACGTCTTCGCCTCGAACGGGCTCGTGCACGAGGCGCTCGCGCCGGGCTTCCCCCTCAATCCTTGAGGCGCGCGACGAAGGCGCGGTAATCCTCCTCGGTGTCGATGCCCGTGCCCGCTTGGTCGACCGCGGACGCCACGATCCGCAGGCCCGCGGAGAGCGCGCGAAGCTGCTCCAGGCTTTCGCGCTCCTCGAGGTCCGACCGGGGCAGGTCCTTGTACCGGAGGAGCACCCCTCGCCGGAAGCCGTAGATCCCGAGATGGAGATACCCGAGCGGGGCGTCTTTGGGGCGCGTGCGGTCGCGGTCGAACGGGATGGGCGAGCGCGAAAAGTAGAGGCAGTAGCCGTCCCGGTCGAGCACGGCCTTGACCGCGCTCGGGGCCTTAAAGGTGGCTTCGTCCAGGATGGGCCGGACGAGCGTGCTCATGTCGGCCCGGGGATGGGTCTTCAAGAGCTCTCCCACCTTCAGGATATGCTCGGGCAAAAGGCCCGGCTCGTCGCCCTGGATGTTGATGATGAGGCCGACGGATTCGGGGAGGGAGCGGGCCGCCTCGGCGATCCGGTCGCTCCCGCAGGCATGGTCCGGCCGGGTGAGCACGGCGCGCGCGGCGAGTCCCCTGGCCGAGGCGTACTCGTCCACGGCCCGGGCGATCCGCGCGTCGTCCGTGGCCACGAGGACCTCGGCGACGGCTCCCCTGCTCAAGGCGCGGGCGCGCTCGGCCGCGTCCACGGTGTGCGTGATGAGGGCTCGCCCCGTGTCCGCGCGGAGAAGCTTCTCCGGCATCCGGGTGGATCCGAGCCTCGCGGGGATGAGGATGGCGGTGTCCGCCTGCATGGTCTATTTTACTCAGAAATTACCCGATAAGAAAAATCACCCCAAGATTTGAGATGCATTTCCAAACCTAGTTGCTTGGCTAAATCTTCAATCATAGCTTCCATCCCACAAACTAATTTCCCAGCCTCAATAGGATTGCACATTTTTTCCCAATGAATGCGAGGGTACCCGGAATCATAATCTACCGCTACTTTTTCAGTCAAAACTTTTGCGTGCGCTATCGAATTTCTGAAGTTAAGAATAGTTTTAAAATATTGGTAAGGCTCATCTCCTCGATCTACTTTAAGCTTGAGTCTCTGGCATAAAAATTGGAGTTTTTCTTGAGGGTTAAGCTTAAATTCCAAAATCTTCCAAAACTCGATACGTTTATAGTAACCCACATGGTTTAAAAAAGCTTCGATAGCAAGCGCAGAGAAAACTATGGCAGTCATGCTTTCATAATAACTGCCCTCTTCATTCTCTTTAGCTCTCCCCAGCGCATATTTTGCATTAAACATTAAAGGAACAAATGGATGAAAGATAGCAGTGCCCACTTTTTTTCTTTTTGGCATTATAGTTAATCCCATCATGTATGTTAAACCACAACTGGACCCGCCAAACTACGAGGGCCGCATGTCCGCGATCCGGAGCTCCAGCCGCGGGGGCTCGTAATAGTCGTTCAAGGACAGCGTGTAGACAATGTCCCAGTAGTCCGTCCCATGGTCCATCCGCTCGAGCCACTCGGTGTGATTGAAGACGAGCGCCCGGAAGGCCACCTGCTCCTGGGAGGCGAAGAAGCTGAAGTGCTTGCCCTGGGAGCCCAGGATCTGTGGGGTACCCGCCACCTTGACGTGGCGGGAGAGGAAGAGGGGGCTTTCGTTGCCCCGGCCGAAGGGGGCGAGGAGGTCGATCTCGCGCGCGAACTCCTCGGAGAGCTGGCGCAGGTGGATGTCGAGGTCGATGACGAGCTCGGGCGCGAGCCCCCCCTCGGCCACCTGGAGGCGGCACTCGTGGTTGAACTCCCGGCAAAAGGGCTCGATCTGGTCGCGCATGAGCGAGAACCCCGCGGCCATCTCGTGCCCGCCGAAGGACTCGAAGCGCTGGCGCGAGCGGTTCATGGCGCGGTAGAGGTGAAGGCCGGGGATGCTCCGGGCCGATCCCTTGCCCCGCAGGCCGTCCGGGGCCAGGGCGATCACCACGCTCGGGCGGTTGAACTCCTCCACCAGGCGCGAGGCCACGATCCCGATCACCCCTTCGTGCCAGCCCTCCCCCACCACCACGAGGGCGGTCGTCTTGTCGAGGTCGATGTGTTCCTCCACGAAGGCGCGCGCCTCCTCGTAGATGGTCTGGCAGAGGTGCTGGCGGTTGTTGTTCTCGCGGTCGAGCTCGAAGGCCTTGGCGCGGGCCACGGCGGGATCGGTCGCCATGAGCACCTCGAGGGCGAGGTACGCGTTCTGCATGCGGCCGGCGGCGTTGATGCGGGGTCCGAGCCGGAAGGAGACGTCCCGCGGGGTCAGGGCCTTGTCGGAGAGGTTGGAGACCTCGAGGAGGGCGTTGAGGCCCGGATGTGTGGTGCGGGCGAGGGCGTTCAGCCCGTAGGCGGCGTAGACGCGGTTCTCCCCCTGGAGGGGGGCCACGTCCGTGATCGTGCCGAGCGCCACGAGGGGCAGGATATCCAAAAGCGTCTGGCGAAGCTCCGGCCGGACCCGGCGGGAGCCGGAGAGGCGCTCGAACAGGGCCCAGGCAAGCTTGAACGCCACGCCCACGCCCACGAGGTGCCGGAAGGGATACGTGCTCTCCCTGCGCTTGGGGTTGATGACGGCCAGGGCCCGGGGGAGCTCGTCGCCGGGCTCGTGGTGGTCGGTCACGATCACGTCCACGCCGCCCTCCTGCAGGGTGGCGACCTCGGTGAAGTCGCTCACCCCGCAGTCCACGGTCACCACGAGGTCCACGCCCTCGCGCAGCGCCTGGCGGGTGAAGGATTCGGAGAGGCCGTAGCCCTCCTCCACGCGGTCCGGGAGGTAATACGAGGCGGTAGAGCCCACCGCCTGGAAGGCCCGCAGAAGGAGGGCGCATGCCGTCACGCCGTCCGAATCGTAGTCGCCGTAGATCACGATCTTCTCGCGGTTGCGCACGGCCCGCGCGAGCCGGTCGACGGCCGTCTCCATGCAGGCGAGCTTCCAGGGGTCGTGGAGGCTCGTCAGGGAGGGATGGAGAAAGGCCCGGGCCGCCTCGATGGTCGGCTCCGGAAGGCGGCTGGCGAGGATCCGGGCGGTGATTTCGGAGAGCGAAAGCGCCCCGGCGATCTCGCGCCGCACGGGCCCGGGATCGGGCGATAGGATCCACTGGCGCTGGAAGGAGCCCGAGAGCTTTCGGAAGATGCCGGTCTTGGAGATCATCATCCTCACCTGTCCATAAACGATACGGCGCCGTCGTCAACGGCAAAACGCCCTCGTCCCAGGGCTCTTTCGCCGCAACCATTATAAGGGAACGCTCGAGACCTCGCCAGCGCTTTGTCC
>JAZDLH010000058.1:0-4978 GCA_043802275.1 Planctomycetota bacterium | reverse complement strand
GGTGGTGATTCCATCGAAAATTTTCAAGAGCCCGGAGTCGCGCAATCGGAACATGCCCTGCTCCCGGGCCGCCTCGCGCATGACGTCGGTGGATTTCTTCTCGGTGATGATCTGGCGGAGCTTGCTGTTGATGAG
Source organism: Planctomycetota bacterium (assembly GCA_043802275.1). Lineage (GTDB taxonomy): Bacteria > Planctomycetota > SZUA-567 > SZUA-567 > JAFGNG01 > JAZDLH01. Next base: position 4,843 of record JAZDLH010000058.1, on the reverse strand, counting down.
CATGATCTCGAAGATCGCGCCCCGGCCCCGGTAGCCGGTGTTCTTGCAGACCTCGCAGCCGGTGCCGAAATAGAACTCGCGCCCCTTCACGTCTTCGGGCTTCAAGCCCAGCTCCATGAGCTCCGTCTCGGAGGGCACATAAGGGGTCTTGCACTTGGTGCAGATGGTGCGGACAAGGCGCTGGGCGCAGACGGCCTCGAGCGTGGCGGCCACGAGGTAGGCCTCCGCGCCCATGTCGACGAGGCGCGCCACCGTCGAGGGGGCGTCCTGGGTGTGGAGCGTGCTGAAGACGAGGTGCCCCGTCAGGGACGCCTCGATGGCGATATCGGCCGTCTCCTTGTCGCGGATCTCCCCCACGAGGATGATGTCCGGGTCCTGCCGCAGGATCGAGCGGAGGCATGCCGCGTAGGTCACGCCGATGGCGGGCCGGATCGGGCACTGCATGATCCCCGGGAGGTCGTACTCCACGGGGTCCTCGGTGGTGATGATCTTGTCGCTGATCACGTTGATTTCGTTCAGGCACGAATAGAGGGTGGTGGTCTTGCCGCAGCCGGTGGGGCCCGTCACGAGGACGATGCCGTTGGGCTTGTGGATGAGGTCGTTGAAGGTCGCGAGCTCGTCCTCCCGCAGCCCCAGGCGGTGGAGATCGAGGCTCACGACCGAGCGGTCGAGGACGCGCAGCACCACGCTCTCCCCGAACATGGTGGGCAGGGTCGAGACGCGCAGGTCGATCGGCCGGCCGCTCAGGTTCAGGGCGATGCGGCCGTCCTGGGGCAGGCGCCGCTCGGCGATGTTGAGGTTCGACATGACCTTGATGCGGCTGATGAGGGGGAGGGCGAGGCTGCGCGGGGGGTTCTGCAGCTCCAGGAGCACCCCGTCGATCCGGTACCGGATCTTGAAGCAGTCCTCGAACGGCTCGAAGTGGATGTCGGAGGACTGGTCCTTGATCGCGGTGAGGAGCACGAGATTCAAGAGCTTCACGATCGGCATCTGGTTCGCGAGGTCGGTGAGGCGACCGATGTCCGTGATGGCGTCTTCGTCGCCCACCTCGATGAGGGTCTCCTGCTTGAGCTCGTTGATGAGGCTCTCGATATCGTCCGCGGTGGAGGCGCCGTAGAAGCGGTCGATGGCGGCCCGCACCGCCTCGGGGTTGGAGACCACGCCCCGGACGGGACAGTTGAGCATGAACCGCAGGTCGTCCAGGGCGTGCACGTTCAGGGGATCGGCCATGGCCACCAGAAGCTCGCCGTTGTCCATGGGGACGGGCACGATGTTGTAGACCTCGGCCATCATCTTGTTCACCATGTTCAGCACCTCGGGCGGGACCTCCACGGCGGAGAGGTCGTCCATCACCTCCATACCGAGCTGGGAGCCGATCGCGGACAGAAGCTGCGGCTCGGTGATGTGCCCGAGATCCTGGAGGATGCGGCCCAGGGCCCCGCCCTCCTTTTCCTGGACGGCGAGGGCCTCCTTGAGCTGCGTCTCGTTGATGACGCCGTCGGCCAGGAGAATCGATCCGATCTGTTTTCTCGGTTCGAAGTCGATCATGGGGCACGCCTCGCGGTGCGCGTCCGGGTCAGACCCGGCTCTTGCTCTTTTCCAGGGTGGCGCGGAACTCGCGCAGTTTCTTCTCCAGGGAGTTCGGGAACTGCGCGCGGATCAGGACGTCGTTCAGGCTCACGCGCCCGCTGCAGAAGAGGTTGAACAAAAAGTCGTCCAGGAGGATCATGCCCTCGTCGGAGCTGGTCTGGATGATGGAATTGAGCTTGAAGGTCTCGTTCTTGCGGATGAGGTGCTGGATGGCGGGGTTGATGATCATGAGCTCGAAGACCGCGGTGCGGCCGCCTTCCTTGACCGGGATGAGCTGCTGCGAGAGGATCGCCACCAGGTTGGCCGCGAGCTGGGTCCTGACCTGCTCCTGCTGGTTGATGGGGAAGCCGTCCACGATCCGGTTGACCGTGGGGCCCGCGCCCGTGGTGTGGAGCGTGGCGAAGACGAGGTGCCCGGTCTCCGCGGCGGTCACCGCCGCCGCCATGGTGTCGAGGTCGCGCATCTCGCCCACCAGGAAGATGTCGGGGTCCTGCCGGAGACCCCGGCGGATGGCCTCGGCGAAGCTCGGCGTGTCGTTGCCGAGCTCGATCTGCGTCACGATGCACTTCTTGTGGGGATGGATGTACTCGATCGGGTCTTCGATGGTGATGATGTGGTTGGGGGGATTGTCGTTGATGAAGTCCAGCATGCTGGCGAGGGTCGTGGTCTTGCCGCTTCCGGTGGGGCCCGTGACCAGGAAGAGGCCCCGCGGCCGGAGGCAGAGCTCCCGGACCACGGGGGGGAGCCCCAGCTCCTCGAAGGTGTAGTGCCGGTTGGGAATGGTCCGCATCACCACCCCGATGCGGCCCCGCTGCCGGAAGACCGAGACGCGGAACCGGGCCTTGTCCTGGTAGGAGAGCCCGAAGTCCGTCGAGCCGTAGGTGTCGATCTCCTGCATCTGCTTGTCGCTCATGATGCTCTTCGCCATCGACAAGGTGTCCTCCGGCGTGAGGAGCTGGCTTCCCACGTTCCGCAGGCTTCCCTGGATGCGGATCTTCGGTGGCACGCCTACGCGCAGGTGGAAATCGGTCGCGTCGTTGTCGATCGTCACGTCCAAGAGCTTGTCCAGGTCCATATGTCTTCCCTTCGTTGGATGGCAATCCCGGCCCGCGCCGGGGCGTCTTCAATCAAAGCTGCGCGCCACGGCCAGCACCTCTTCCACCACCGTGATGCCGTCGACGACCTTGCGCACGCCGTCCATGAGCAGGGTGTGCATGCCGTCCTTGATCGCCTGCTCCCGGATGAGGTCCGCCGGGGCGGTGCCGAAGGCCATCTGGCGCAGCCGGCTGTTCATGATCATGATCTCGTAGATGGCGCGGCGGCCGCGGAAGCCCCGCCCCTTGCAAAAGTCGCATCCCTCCCCCCGGTAGAAGGTGGTGGACTCGATCTGGTCGTCCCGGAGCCCCGCCGCCTTGAGGAGCGGCACGTCCGGCGGGACGGGCCCCTTGCATTCCGGGCAGATCACGCGTATGAGCCGCTGGGCCAGGACCGCCTGGATCGAGCTCGACACGAGGAAGGGGGGGACGCCCATGTTGATGAGGCGGGAGATGGACGAGGGCGCGTCGTTCGTGTGCAGGGTGCTGAAGACGAGGTGCCCGGTGAGGGCGGCCTGGATGCCCGTCTCGCCCGCCTCGCGGTCGCGGATCTCGCCCACGAGGATCACGTTCGGCGACTGGCGGAGCATGGCCCGGAGGATTCTTTCAAAGGTCATGCCGGCCTTGCGGTTCACCTGGCACTGGTTGATGCCGCTGATGTGGTATTCCACCGGGTCTTCGGCGGTGATGATCTTGCGGTCGGAGCGGTTGAGCTCGCTCAGGGCCGCGTACAGGGTGGTGGTCTTGCCGCTCCCCGTGGGGCCGGTGACGAGGATGATGCCGTTCGGCCGCCGGATGAGGCCGGAGAAGATCTCGTAATCGTCCGGGTGAAACCCGAGCTGCTCCATGCCGAGGAGCACCGACTCCTTGTCCAGGATCCGCAGGACCACGCTCTCGCCGTGCGAGGCGGGCAGGCCCGAGACGCGGAAGTCGAGCTCGCGGCCGAGCATGTTCATCTTGATCCGGCCGTCCTGCGGCCGGCGCTTTTCGGCCATGTCCATCCGGGACATGATCTTGAGGCGCGAGAGAATGGGACCCTGCAGGCTCTTGGGGGGGGACTCCACCTCCACGCAATGGCCGTCGATGCGGTACCGGATGCGGAGCCGGTCGGTCATGGGCTCGACGTGGATGTCGCTCGCGCGTTGTTTCACCGCCTCGGTGATGATGAGGTTCACGAGCTTGACCACGGGCGCGTCCTCGCCGCCGTACTCCTCCGCCTCGGAGAACTCGATGTTGGTCTTGGTGAAGCCGATGTTCGTGCGGGTGAACTCGATGTCGAGACGCGTGAACTCCTGGATCATCTCGTCCAGCTTGTCCTCCTGCCAGCCGTAGTGGAGGCTCAAGGCCTCGTCGATGGCCTGCTTGGTGGCGAGGACGGGCTCGACCTGGCAGTTGACGAGAAAGCGGAGGTTGTCGATCGTGTAGAGGTCCAGGGGATCGCCCATGGCCACGGTCAGAACGTTGTCCTTGTACTCGATGGGGATGATCCGGTGCTCGTGCGCCAGGTCCGAGGAGACCATCTCGAGCACCTCCTTGGGGATGGTGAGGCTCTCCAGATCCACGAGCTCCATGTCGAACTGCTCGGCCAGTGCCCGCGTCAGGTCCTCCGGCTGGATATAGGCCATCTCCACGAGGACGTCCCCGAGGCGCATGTTTTTCTCGGCCTGGGCCTTGAGCGCCTCGTCCATGGCTTCCGGAGTGATGACCCCCATGTCCAAGAGGATCTCCCCGAGCATACGGCCTTGTTGCGGCATGGATTTTTCCTCGCTTCCAGAGGGTGACCGGGTACTGTCATTTATAATGGATGGCTTCCGGAAAATCAAAGGGATAAATGCGGCACTTCTTCATCTGCGCTGACCGGGCGCGCTCAAAGGTGGGGAGGGAGTTATAATTAAATCCCGATCGGGATCTATGAGTACACCGTCAATTTAAGATACGGCGCGGTCGCTGTCAAGACGTTTTCATTTTCCTGTTGAATTGGGAATCGAATATTCATAGGATATTTGATAGGAAGGATTCCCGGCAAGGAACAAAACACGGCAAAAAATAGGAGACAAGGTATTCTAAGGGTTTCCGGGCCCTTTTGCCCCCATGGGCGGAAAGGTTTCCTATGCGCGCGTCATTGGCCGTTTTCCGCATCTTCTCGATTTCGCTCGCTG
>JAZDLH010000057.1:0-12262 GCA_043802275.1 Planctomycetota bacterium | reverse complement strand
TTTTAAAGAAGAAGGTCACGGTCCTCATGGAGGAGACCTATAAAAGTCGAGACAAGGATCTTCCCCCCATTCGGACCTTTTACAATTGCGACGAGGCAGGGCTGTGCGACAAGACCTTTTTTTGCCGATTTGTCAATCCCTTGACCACCCGCAATCCCCTGGAGCTCGTCGAGGAATCTCCCGCCCACGCAACTGCCTAAACGGTTTTTCAGCCTGAGATCGGGCTCGTTTCTCCGGGTGCCTGCCGAAGGGGTCGCGTCCCAGAAACGGCCATTCAAAAAAAGCGGCGGGCATTTCCCCATTTTGCGGGACTTTTTTCCTCGGATTTGGATAATATCCTCTCGCTGCAAGATGCGCGGGAAAGGATCCTGTAGCGCCCGCCGACTCTTCCAGGGAGGCGCGGATGGAGCCGCAAAAAAAGTTTCGGAAGATTATCCGGTTTCTCGGGTTACGCCGGAGCATCGTTGGGATCCTCGGCATGGTGGTCTTGGTCGGCATGGGCGAGCGCCTGGGCGAGCGCTTTTTGCCGATCTATCTCGCGACGCTCGGGGGAAGTGCCCTCCTCATCGGTTTCTACGGGGCCGTCAAGAATTTCGTCCCGGCCCTGTATTCGTATTTCGGCGGGTATGTATCCGACTTCCTCGGCGAGAAACGGGCGCTCCTCTTCTTCAATTTCATCGCCGCCTTCGGTTTCCTCATCGTGATCGTCATCCCAGCGTGGCAGGCCGTCTTCGTGGGGGCGCTCTTCTTCCTCGCCTGGTCCGCGGTCTCGCTCCCGGCCACCATGAGCGTGGTGAGCAAGGTCCTCCCCATGGAGAAGCGCACCATGGGCGTCTCCATGATCTCGCTCCTCCGGCGCGTGCCCATGGCCGTCGGGCCGGTCGTGGGAGGATTTTGCATCGCCTATTGGGGCAGCATTACAGGCATCCGCGTGGCGTTCGGCATCGCGTTTGTGATGGTGTGCCTTTCGGTCGTATTCCAGGAGCGGATGATCGAGGCCCACCCGCTCCGGCCCGGGAAGGGCGGGCACGGCCCCGAGGCCAATCCCCTGAAGCTCTTCGGCGAGATGTCCGGGTCCCTTCGCAACCTTCTCGTGTCCGACATTCTCATCCGCTTCTGCGAGCAGATTCCCGACGTCTTCGTGGTCGTCTGGTGCATGGAGGCGGTCGCCGGGTACACGACGGCGCGGGTCACCGCGCCCGAGTTCGGCTATCTCTCGGTCATCGAGATGATCACGGCCGTGCTCTGCTACATACCGGTCGCGTATCTCGCGGACCGGGGCGGGAAGAAGCCGTTCGTGCTCATGACCTTCGTGAATTTTTCCCTGTTTCCGCTCGTGCTCTACTTCTCGCGCTCGCTCGTGTGGCTGGCGGTGGCGTTCGTGGTGCGGGGGCTCAAGGAATTCGGCGAGCCCACCCGCAAGGCCCTGATCATGGACCTCGCGCCGGAGCACCGCAAGGCCGCGATGTTCGGCCTGTATTACCTCATCCGCGACACGATCGTCTCCCTGGCGGCCATGCTCGGCGGACTTCTCTGGTGGGGATTCGGCCCCAAGGCGAACCTCATGACGGCCTTCGCCTTTGGAGCGCTCGGGACCCTGTGGTTTGCCTGGCGCGGGAGGGACCTTGCCGCGGAGAAGTCCTGATTTTTTTATACGACCGCTGAAACAACCGCGTTAAGGCCGTCCTCGCGCCGCCTCCACACGCATGCAGTTTTTAAAAAAACCGGCGGGCAACGTTTTTTCATTTTCAGCGAGTCCGCAGAGGAGGAAGGCTTCGAAAGGGGGTTTTCGAACAAAACCTCAGGCCTGGATCTCAAACTCCTTGTCCACGAGATCCAGGAGGTCCCAGAAATTGTGGATCACGTAGTCGGGCTTGTGGATGCTCTGCTTGTGGATGTGCTTGCCGCTTCGCTGGTGAAGGACCGTGATCATGCCGATCTGGTGGGGGATGTCCACGTCGGTCTCGGGGTTGTCGCCGACGTACATCGCCTGCTCCGGGGTGGAGCGGACCGCGTGGCAGGCGCGCAGGTACAGCTTCGGGTTGGACTTGCTGATGCCGATGGTGTCGGTGATGAAGATGGCCTGCGGCGCGATGAAGCGGTGCAGGCCCAGGCGCACCACCTTCTCGGCCTGCTTGATGCCGATGCCGGCGGAGATGATGCCGAGCGCAAGCCGCCGCTCCCGCAGAATCCGCAACACCTCGACGGCGTCCTCGTAGGGCGTGAGGTTGTGGAACTTCGTGTCGTGGTAGCCGACCATGCCCGCGGCCACGAGGACGAGGGGCGAGACCTCGCCCAGGGTCTTGCGCGGAAGCCGGAGGAGGAGCTTGTCGAAGTGGTGCTCGTAGTTGCTGGAAAACTCCGCGACGACCTCCTCCAGTTCCCTGAGGCAGCTCTCCTCGTCCATCTGGAGCCCCGCGGCGATCATGGCGTGCACCGCCGCCCGCCGGGCCAGGGCCGCGAATTCCGTGGTGGAATAGAGGGTGTCGTCCACGTCGAAGAAGACGGCGGAGAGCGGTTTCATGCGAGTCCCCTTCGATGATTACCTCGGACCAAGGTACCCGGCGGGCCCGGCCGCGTCAAGCGAAAAGGATTCGCGGCGGCTGCAGACGACGCGGTCTTCCCGGGGAACGGATCGGCGGCATCCCTCTTGTGTTTTCCGGTTCCCGTTGCGCCGATCCTCCGGGGCCGGCAGAAAGTTCCGCTCCTTCCTTCGGACGCGCCATGCCGGGGAGAGCGAGCGCTTGCTCGGCAGCGGGAAGCATGGGCAGGGCCACAAGTCTTAGGGAATTCTTTCCCCCTATACGGGTGCGGAGGGGAAGGGGGCCAAATGGCAAGAAGGGGGAAAAATCAGGAACCGGGGCGGAACTGCCCGGCTTCCCGCTGCTGGCGCAAGCTTTCGACAACGGTATTTTTCAGGTTTTCGTTCACCTGGTAGCCGCGGCGCTCGAGCTCCAGGATGTCCTGCCAGGCTTCCAAGTCCCGGCCAAGGCTGTGCTGCGCGATGGCGCGCCCCAGGCGGGCCGAGTCATAGTCCGGGCTGGCGTCCAGCTCGAGCGTCCGGTTGAAGCGCTCGAGGGCGGATTCCCATTGCCCCTGCTTCAGGTACAGGTTCCCCAGCTCGAAGTGCGCGCGGGGAAAATCGGGAGTGAGCTGCAGGGCCGCGTAGTACTCCTGCTGGGCCTGTTCCATTTGGTCGCTTTGGCGGTAGAGGTTGCCGAGATCGATGTGGAGGAGGGTCAACAAGGGGACATTGTTGGGCTCGATGCGCGTGGTCGTGGCCAGGGCGGCATCCAGGTAGTCCTTGGCCAGGCCGAATTTCCCGAGCAGGTAATAGGTCCGGCCCAGATTGGCCATGGGAAGCACATAATCATCCACGATGGCGAGGGAGTTCGTGAAGCGGTTGGCGGCTTCGTTCAGATTCCCCTCCTGCATGGACTGCGAGCCCGTGTTGTTCTGCATTTGCGCGCCCAGGAAGAGGTTCTTCTCCTCCTGGGTGAGGGCCTTGGGGCGGTTGATAACCTTGTTGTAGATGTTCCTGCTCGAAACCGGGGGCTGTGCCGCGGTCTTGACCGGCGCGGGGGGGCGGGGTTTGGGGGGCCAGGAAATAGGACAGCCGCCAAGAAGCGACGCGGCGATGCCTATGACAAAGACCCGTGGAAATCTTCTCATTGAATAATCCTCCGCACGACCGGCCGTTTCCACGCGACAGGGTTACTATACCACAACCCCGTCGTTGCATCAAGGGGTTGCGGAAGGGAAATGCCGGGCGGTTCGGTCTTTTCCAGGACGGACCTGCCTGCTTGACAATCCAGGCCTGGGCGTTATGATTCTTATTTCTGTGTCTCGAAGCGCTTCCGAACTCGACAGGGAGAATGACGGTGGAACAGGAAACGCTCTCCAACCAGGCGCTTGACGCGATCCTCGATCAATGCGGCCGCGGGTCCGACGCCACGATTCCCATCCTTCAGGCCATCCAGACCGCGGCGGGCTATATCCCCCGCTCCGCCATGGAATACGTCGCCGGGAAGAGCTCCATCCCGGCGGTGCAACTCTACGGGGTGGCGAGCTTTTACACCCAGTTCCGCCTCGCGCCCACCGGCCGGCACATGATCCGCGTCTGCCACGGCACCGCCTGCCACGTGGCGGGCGCGCAGGCCATCACGCGGGCCGTGCGCGGCGAGGCGGGCCTCCGGGGCGAGGCGGACACCACCGACGACCGCTTCTGCACCGTGGAGGAGGTGGCGTGCCTCGGCTGCTGCAGCCTGGCGCCGGTCATGACCGTGGACGGCGCCTCGCACGGGAAGCTCGATCCCCAGGCCGCGCGCAAGATCATCCGCAGACTGAAAAAAGAAGACAAGGAAGGCTGATATGGCCGCCACGGCTCCTTTGCTCCACTCGTCTGAGGATCTGGAAGCGCTCCGAGCAAGGCTCCGGGCATCGCGCACCGGCCAAACGCGGCAGATCGCCGTGTGCGCGGGCACGGGCTGCCGGGCCACGGGCGCCGAGGCGGTGGTGGCCGCCTTCCGCGCGGCCGTGGAGGCGGCGGGCCTGTCGGAAAAGGTGGCCGTGACGCAGACCGGCTGCCACGGCTTCTGCGAGCGGGGCCCCCTCGTGGTGATCCGCCCCGACGAGATATTCTACAACCACGTGACCCCGGAAGACGCCCCGCGCGTGGTCCAGGCGCTCGCCGACGGGGGAGGGGTCCTTCCGGACCTTCTCTACACCCATTCCCGCACCGGCGAGCGGTACGAGCGGGAGGGAGCGGTGCCCTTCTACGCCCGGCAGAAGCGCATCGTCTTCCGCCACAACGGCCTCATCGATCCCGAGTCCATCGACGATTACATCGCCGCGGGCGGCTACCGGGCCGCGGTCCGGGCGCTCTTCGAGATGACGCCGGAGGCGGTGATCGACGAAATCGACCGGTCGGGCCTCCGCGGCCGGGGCGGCGGCGGGTTCCCCACGGGGCGCAAGTGGCGGCTCTGCCGCGAGGCCGGGGGCGACAAAAAATACGTGATCTGCAACGGCGACGAGGGCGACCCCGGCGCCTTCATGGACCGCTCCATCATGGAGGGCGACCCCCACGCCGTGCTCGAGGGGATGCTGATCGGCGCCTACGCCATCGGCGCGCGCGAGGCCGTGATCTACGTGCGGAGCGAATACCCGCTCGCGCTTGTGCATCTCCACAAGGCCATCGAGCGGGCCGTGGAATACGGCCTCCTCGGGCGGGACATCCTGGGAAGCGGGACGGACCTTTCCATCCGCATCTTCCGCGGCGCGGGCGCCTTTGTCTGCGGCGAGGAGACCGCGCTCCTCGCCTCGATCGAGGGTCGGCGCGGCATGCCGCGCCTCCGGCCGCCCTTCCCGGCCGAGTCCGGCCTCTGGGGGGCGCCGACGAACATCAACAACGTGGAGACCTGGGCGAACGTGCCCGTCATCCTCGAGCGCGGGGCCGAGTGGTTCGCCGCCATCGGCACCCCCGGCTCCAAGGGCACCAAGGTCTTCAGCCTCGTGGGCAAGGTGGAGAACACCGGCCTCGTGGAGGTGCCCATGGGCATTACCCTCCGGGAGATCGTGGAGGACATAGGCGGCGGCGTCCGGAGGGGCGCGCTCAAGGCCGTGCAGCTTGGGGGTCCGAGCGGGGGGTGCATCCCCGCGTCGCTTCTGGACACGCCCGTGGACTACGAGGCCGTGAACGCCACCGGCGCCATCATGGGTTCGGGCGGGCTCGTGGTCATGGACGACGAGACCTGCATGGTCGACATCGCGCGCTTCTTTCTCGACTTCACGCAGAAGGAGTCCTGCGGCGAGTGCACCTTCTGCCGCATCGGCACCAAGCGCATGCTCGAGATCCTCACCCGCATCACCGAGGGGGAGGGCCGCCCCGAGGACCTGCCCGCCCTGGAGGAGCTCTCCCGCACGATCAAGAAGGCGAGCCTCTGCGGTCTCGGGCAGACCGCGCCCAACCCCGTGCTCACGACGCTCCGGTACTTCCGCGACGAGTACGAGGCCCACATCCGGGAGAAGCGCTGCCCGGCCCGCCAGTGCAGGCGGCTTCTCTCCTACGCCATCCTCGCGGGACGCTGCGTGGGCTGCGCGGCCTGCGCCAAGGTCTGCCCGGCGGGGGCCATCTCCGGGAGGCCGAAGGAGCTCCACGCGGTCGATCCGGCGACCTGCATCCGGTGCGGCCTCTGCGTGGAGACCTGCCGGTACGACGCGATCGAGGCGAAGTAACCGGGCCGGAGACGGGAAGAAGGAAAGCCATGGACCGCCAGGCGAAGAAGAGGATCGAGCTTACCGTGGACGGCCGGGCCGTGCGCGTGCCGGAGGGGAGCACCCTCCTCGATGCGGCCCGGGCGCTCGGGATCGAGATCCCCACCCTCTGCTACAACCAGGCCCTGTCGCCCTACGGCTCCTGCTGGATTTGCGTGGTCAAGGTCGCCGACGGCCCGCGCTCGCTCGTGCCGGCCTGCAGCACGCGCGCGGCGCCCGGCATGAAGGTCACGACCCTGGACGAGGAGATCCGCGCCACGCGTAAGCTCTGCCTCGAGCTCATCCTCTCCGACCACACCGGCGACTGCCTCGCGCCCTGCCGCATGACCTGCCCGGCCGGCATCGACGTGCAGGGCTACATCGCGCACGTGGCGCGCGGGGAGTACGAGGAAGCCCTCCGCCTCATCAAGGAGAAGAACCCCCTCCCCCTCATCTGCGGCCGCGTATGTCCCCACCCGTGCGAGGCCAAGTGCCGCCGCAACCTCGTGGACGAGCCCGTGGCCGTGAACGCCATCAAGCGCTTTCTCGCGGACCGCAATCGCGCGGCCGGCCGGCCCTATGTCCCGCCCCGGGCCGAGCGCACGGGCTGGCGCGTGGCCGTGGTGGGCGGCGGCCCGGCGGGGCTCACCTGCGCCTACTTCCTCGCCCGGCGCGGCCACGAAGTCACGGTCTTCGAGGCGCTCCCCCGGCTCGGCGGCATGTTGCGATGGGGCATCCCCGCCTACCGGCTGCCGCGCGAGGCGCTGGACGCGGAGATCGGCTCGATCCTCGAGCTCGGCGTCGAAGTCCGCCTGAACAGCCGCCTCGGCCGGGACTTCACCCTCGAGTCGCTTCAAGAGGAGGGCTTTCGCGCCGTCTTTCTCGGCCTCGGCGCGGCCGAGAGCCGTCGCATGGGCGTGGAGGGCGAGGACCTCGACGGGGTCCTTTCCGGCACGGAATTTTTACGCGATTTCGAGCTGGGGAAGGCGTTCGACTTCTCCGGCAAAAACGTGGCGGTGATCGGCGGAGGCAACACCGCCATCGACGCGGCCCGCACGAGCCTGCGCCTCCGCGCGGCGAGCGTCACGGTCCTGTACCGCCGCAGCCGTGTCGAGATGCCGGCCCAGGATTCCGAGGTCGAGGACGCCGCGGCCGAGGGCGTGCGGTTCCATTTCCTCGCCGCGCCCACCCGGCTCATGGGCCCGGGACGCCTGGAGACGATCGAGTTTCTCCGCATGGAGCTCGGCGCCCCGGACGCGAGCGGCCGCCGCCGGCCCGTGCCCGTGAAGGGGAGCGAGGCCGTCCTTCCCCTCGAGGTGTGCATCGCCGCCATCGGGCAGGCGCCGGACCTCGCGTCGGTCATGGACACCCCCTTGAAAAAGACCGACTGGGGCGCGCTCGAGGTGAATCCCAAAAGCCTCGCCACGAACCTCGACGGCGTCTTCGCGGGCGGCGACTGCGTGATCGGCGCGGCCACCGTGGTCGAGGCGGTGGGCCAGGGCCGCGAGGCGGCCGTCTCCATCGACCGGTATCTCGGCGGGCAGCCCGTGGAGAAGCGGGAGCCCGTCTTTACCGTCGCCCGGGGGGACTGGAAGGATCTCGACCCGGCCGATTTCGAGCATTTCCTCAAGAGCCCGCGGCGCGCCGTGCCGTGCCTGCCGCTTGCGGAGCGCCTGGGCTTCGCCGAGGTCGAGCAGGGGCTGAAGGAGGAAGCGGCGCGCGCCGAGGCGGAGCGCTGCCTCGAGTGCGGGTGCGCGAGCGTCTACGACTGCGCGGTGCGGAGGCTCGCGGCCGAGTACGGCTGCGATCCCGCGCGGTTCGGGGGCGAGAAGCGCAAGGAGCTTCCTCTGGACACCCATCCCCTCATCCGCTTCGAGGTCGAGAAGTGCATTATGTGCGGCGCGTGCGTGCGCGTCTGCGACGAGGTGCGCGACGTGCGCGCGCTCGGGTTCGTGGGCCGCGGCTTTGCGGCGCGCATCCGCCCCGCCTTCGGCGACTCGCTCCTCTCCGCGGGGTGCATCTCCTGCGGGGCGTGCGTGGACCTCTGCCCGAGCGGGGCCCTCGTGGAGCGGCTCGGCAAGGAGGGCGGGCCCTTCGCGCCGGCGGACTTCCCGTCCCGCTGCACGGGCTGCGGCGCGGGCTGCGATTTCGAGTGGCGCACCGTCGCCGGCCGCGCGGTCGCGATCGGGCCGCGCCGGGAGACGGCCGGGCCCGGCCCAAGCGCCTTCTGCCTGCGGGGCCGCTTCGGACACCGCGCCTGGACGAAGGAGCGCCGGATATTGGAGCCCAGGGTCCGGAAGTCCGGCCGTCTCGAGCCCGCAACCTATGAGGAGGCCTTCCGAGCCGCGGCGCGGGTACTTCGCGGGGCCGCGGGGACGAGCGCGGTGCTCGTCTCGCCCCACGCCACGTTCGAGGAGATGCTGGCCGCGCGCGCCATCGCCGAGGCGGTGGAGGCCTCCGTGGTCGGGAGCCTCGACGCCCGCTCCGAGGCGCCGGCGCTCGCCGGTCTCGTCCGGTCGCTCGGAGAGCCCTTCTCGCCTCGCGCCGTGCCCGATCTCCTGGCCGCGGACCTCATTCTCCTCGTGGAGTGCGACCCGCAGCGGAGCCATCCCTCCGCCGGTGTCCATGCGCTGGCCGCTCGTCGGATGGGCGCCTCGCTTTTGGTGCTCGCCGCGAGCCCCACGGCGCTCGATCCGCATGCCGCCCTGCGCCTCCGGCCGGCGACAAGGACCGCGCCGGCCGTTGTGGCGGGACTTCTGGCCCGCTGCCTGGAAATCCGGAGAAAGGGCACACTTTCCAAGGACCTCGCCGCGGCGCTTCGGGCCGCGCTCCGGGAGGCAACGCCCGCGGCCGTGGAGCGCGCGAGCGGCATCGCGCCCGCGGAGCTCGAGGAGGCCGCCCGCCGCCTGGCCGAGGCGAAAAATCCCCTGGTCGTGATCGACGCCTCCCGCGCGGGCGAACGCCTGGCCGCGTTTTCCGCGCTCCTGGCGGCGGCGCTCGCCGGGGAGAGCGGGGAGGCGCCGCTCCTGGCCCTCCGGAGGAGCTCCAACAGCCACGGCCTCTCGCGCCTCGGTCTCGGCGCGGTCGATCCCGAGGCCCTGCACCGGGGCTCTGCCGTGCTCGCGATCCGCGAGGACCCCGTTGCCGCGGCAGGCCGGGCCGACCTTGCCCTCGTCGTGGCGGACGCGGTATGGAGCGAGAGCGCTCTTCGCGCGGAGGTCGTCCTGCCGATCCCCGCGCCGCACGAGGCCGCGGGGCGGCTCTATGCGACCGGCGGTCGGGAGGAACGGGTGGGCGAAGGGATCCTTCCGCTCGCGGGGATCGAGGCGCGGGAGACGCTCAAAAAACTCGCCGCGGCCTGCGGGGGGGCGGTTCGCATCGAGGAGCCTCCGCCCCGCCCGGCCATCCGTGTCGGCGCCGAGGGGGCGGGCGCGCCCCTTCTTCCGGAGCCGCTTGCCGGGGCGATTCCCGTCGCGGACAGCTATACGCGCCTCTTCAACGCGTGGGCCGAGGGGCTGGGGCTTCTCGCGGATTAAGAGGTTTCGCCTGTGGGGAGACAGCCGGGGGGGGCGAACCCCAGTTCGCCTCCCCCGGCTGTTCTTTCGGACGATCCCGGAAGGACGCGTCCGCCGGGCTACTTTTCCCGGCTCAGGGCGCAGAGCACGTTCGAGCCGCGCACGGTGTAGAACCTCCGGTCCACGGCGTTTTCCGCCGCCTGGGAAAAGACGCCGGAGGGGATGGTCCAGAGCGTGGCGCCGGACCAGGCGGCCCGGCCCTCGATCGAGCCGTCCGCTCGGAAGACCGCGAGCGTGGTGCGTTCCTCCTCCTTCTTTTCCGGGGCGGTGTCCAGGTTGGCGATGGTCCCATCCCCTTCCATCTGCCAAAGGGTCGCGCCGTTTTCTCCGTTGAGGACGAGGAGCGGGCCTTTCTTCGCCTGAACGACCAGGAGGTCCCTCTCCGTGGCGGGATCCGTGACGAGGACGGGCGTTTTTTCGAACAGGTTACCGCTGTTGTTCCGCCAGGCCACTCCGCCTTGTTTCAAACCGTAGGCATACACGTTTCGATCCTGGCTTGCCACCATGGCCAGGTGCTGGGTGGCCACGACGCCCGCCACGTTCGCCTCGCGGGTTTTTTCGTGCCAGACGACCTCGGGCTGGCCGCGAGTTACGCGGGCGGCGTTCAGCCCGTAGACCATGCCGGTTCCGTCCCCCACCACGACGAATCCTTCGCGATAGGCCACCGGCCCCTGGATCACTCCCTGGCAGGGAAAGTCCCAGTCGGTTACCAGGCGGTATTGCTGGAAAGCGACGCCTTTCTCCTCGATCTTCGCAAGGCTGTGCGCCGGGGGCCAGCTATAGGACTCCAGGAAGAAGGCGTGCAGCAAACCGTTGGCGGCGGGGATGATGAAGTGGGGCTCGCCTTGTTTCATCTCGTCGACCAGCAGGGTTCCGTTGACGGGAAACTCGAGGCGGATCCGCCAGAGCACCTTGCCGGTCGACCGCTCGATGTTCATGAGGTGCGCGTTCGCCACCACGTACACGGAGAAGGGAGTGCAAGCCGGGACGCACTCCGGCTTGTCGTCGAGCCGGATCCACCAAAGGGCCCGGCCGTCCTCCCGCCGGATGGCGATGAGGTCGTGTCTGTCCGACAGCACAAAGAGCGCGTCATGGTCCGGCGGGTCCTGGGGGACCCAGACCTTCGCGATCGAAACGCCTTCGATCGGCAGGGACCAGTCCACCCGGATGGGAAAGTGGGGCGGCAGGAGCTTTTGCACCTCCGTGTTGAGCGCCATGGGCTCCAGTCGGGCCTTGAGCCCCTCCTCCGGGACGGCGGCCTTCGGGACCGGCTCGACCGGGGCGGCGCCGGGTCGGCTGCAGGCGGAAGAGGCCGTCAAGCACAGCGTGCCGAGCAAAAGAATCCATCGTTTCATGGGGTCTCCTTGTTTTCCACCTCGGCCAAATTGATCCCTCGAGTCGACTCGTAAAGGGAAAGCAGCCGGACCGCACCCAGGTCATGTTCGATCCGGCTGACCAGCTTGAAAATGTAGGGCCGTCCGCTCAGACGGTTTTGCAGGTCCATTTGCATGTTCGCCCAGGACCCGTCGTACAACTCGTCCCGGATGCGGATGAGCATGGCCTCCTCGGTCGTGAGGGAGGCGAGGAACTCGGCGGGAGGGAACGCGAAACGGGGGTCCTCCGACGGCGCCTTCTCCTGCATTGGGATCCTCCCAAGTCCGCCTGCTTGCCATGGTAGGGGAAAAAGCGGCGCGTGTCAAGCATGCGTCTCCCCTTCTTTGCCCACCGATTCCGGATGGCCGCTCAATCGGGCAGGGGCTCCTTTTTTGTCCGGTCGGCGGAGCCCACCTTCTTCGCCGCCGCGGGGCCGCTCTTCGATTCCCCGGCCCCTCCGGCGGTTGGGGAGGGGGCGCCTTCCGCCGCCGCGGGCTTGGGGCCGTTCCGTTTGTAATCGGTCTCGTAAAACCCGCTTCCCTTGAAGATGATGCCGGCACCGCTCCCCATGAGGCGGGAGACCTTCCGCCGGCCGCAGGACGGGCAGGTGCGTATCGGCTTGTCCTTGATGGATTGGAATCGCTCGAAGGCGTGTCCGCATCCGGAGCATTCGTATTCATAGGTCGGCATAACGGGTCTTCCTTTCCATGCATTTGCCGTAAGATTCGGTCCCTCTTCATGGTGAGGAGGGCCGCTCGGGTTCCGGCCCGCTTCGCTCCGTGGGCCTTTCCGGGCCGGCGCCCGCCGAGACTACCACCTTGCTGGGTCGGAGGATGAGCTCTCCCAGTCGGTAGCCGGAGGCGAGCTCCTCCACGATGGCGCCCTGCGGATGGGCTTCGTGGGGGAGCTGCAGGATGGCGTCGTGCACCTCGGGATCGAAGGGCACGCCGGGGCCCGCGTCGATCCGCTCGAAGCCGGCGTCGGCGAGCACGTTCCAGATCGCGGCGCGCACGATCTTGAGGCCGCCGAGGAGGGTCGTAAAGTCGGGGTCTTTTTCCGCG
>JAZDLH010000056.1:0-9609 GCA_043802275.1 Planctomycetota bacterium | reverse complement strand
CCTTGATCGCTTTCAGAGCTTCCGGCCTATTGGGATAAGCTCTAAATACCGAATATGTTTCTCTATTTCCTTATAATACTCTTCCAAGTCCTTTCTGTATTCTCGCGCCATCTTTTCCTTTTCGGTCGCAGACATAGAATCGATAAGGACCGAATCGACGTTATTGTTATTTATTGCATACATAACTAACTTAAAGTGTGCTGCACATAAATCGCTGTAAAATCTACCTTCACGTGTTGGTAATATTCCAACAGGCAACTCGTATATTTCGGCATAATGGCCATAATAAACATATTCATGATAACACTTCCTGCCCAACAACTTTTCATATACAGATTGCATTTCTGTACTTGCGCGTCCGTTCTCTTCGTAACAAAAGAAGCCGGACGGGCTCGATCGATATGTTTTCATTGTATATAATTTAAAATACCTTGTAGTTGTTATTTCTCGCATAGCGCCGCAATGTT
This sequence comes from Planctomycetota bacterium, assembly GCA_043802275.1. Lineage (GTDB taxonomy): Bacteria > Planctomycetota > SZUA-567 > SZUA-567 > JAFGNG01 > JAZDLH01. The sequence goes on along the minus strand of JAZDLH010000056.1, from coordinate 9,142 downwards.
TACAAACAAACGAGTAATGAATGATACTTATCTCGAGAGGCAATACCGGATTGACAACCCATAACACGAGTAAAAAAGCTATAACAATCATTATAGTTATAAAATACTTATTCGATAATGTCTTCATTTTATTCTCACTCATGGGCAATTCTCTTCCGATTGCTCTGTTTGCGTTGCCTTTAATGATTTAACCCATTTCCCGGCCCTTTTACGTGTGTTAAAAAATCCGGGGACACCGTATTCATTTGTAGATTTCTCCCCGGATTTGCTGATCGTGCAGACCAAGCCCATGCCTTCTTTAAAAATACTACGTATAGCTATACGCAGTTGTCAAGGACGTTTTTTATGGAGGAAGAGCGCGACGGTCCGCTTGCTGCCCCTGCTGTTTGTGGCCGTGTGACTCCCCGCGCATCGAGGATCGGCCCTACTCGTCGTCGCGCTGGAGCACGGCGAGGAAGGCCTTCTGCGGCACGCGCACCGAGCCGATGGACTTCATGCGCTTCTTCCCCTCCTTCTGCTTCTCCAGAAGCTTCCGCTTGCGCGTGATGTCCCCGCCGTAGCACTTGGCCGTGACGTTCTTCGCGAGGGGGGCGATGTTCTCCCGGGCGATGATCTTTCCGCCGATGGCCGCCTGTAGCATGACCTGGAAGAGGTGGCGCGGGATCTCCCGGCGAAGGCGGATGAGCACCCGACGGGCGCGCTTCGCGGCCGCCTCGCGCGGGAGGATCATGGAGAGCGCGTCCACGGGCTGGCCGTGCACGAGGATGTCGACCTTGGCGAGGTCGGCCGGCCGGAAGCCCGTCACCTCGTAGTCCATGGTGCCGTAGCCGCGCGTGGCGCTCTTCAGCTTGTCGTGGAAGTCGAAGATGATCTCGGCGAAGGGCACGATGTAGTGGAGGAGCGCGCGCCGGCCGCCGTGGAGGTACTCGATGCCCCGGTAGTCCGCGTGGCGGTTCTCCGCGAGGGCCATGACCGCGCCGATGTACTCCTGGGGGATGAGGATATCGAGCTGGGCCGCGGGCTCGCGGAACTCCTCCACGACCGAGGGGTCCGGCACGTCCGAGGGGGAGTGGACCTCCACGACCTCGCCGTTCGTCTTCACGACCTCGTAGGTCACGTTCGGCGCGGTCTGCACGAGGTCCACGTCGCTCTCGCGCTCGAGGCGCTGCTGCACGATCTCCATGTGCAAAAGCCCCAGAAACCCGCAGCGGAAGCCGAAGCCCAGGGCCTCGGAGCTCTCGGGTTGAAAGGTGAAGCTCGAGTCGTTCAGGGCCAGTCGGTCGAGCGCCTTGCGGAGAGATTCGAAATTCTCGTTGGCCGACGGGTAGAGTCCGCAGTAGACCATGGGCTTGGGCTGCTGGTAGCCGGGAAGGGGCCTCGCCCCGCTTCCCACGGTCGTGACCGTGTCGCCCACGCGCACCTCGTGGAGGTTCTTGATGCCCGCGATGAGGTAGCCCACCTCGCCGACCCCGAGCTCCTCCCGGGGCTCGAGATCCCTGCCGAAGATGCCGAGCTCGTCCACTTCGTGCACGCGGCCCGTGGAGAGCATGGTGATGCGCTCGCCCCTCCGGAGGCGGCCGTCCACCATGCGAATCGAGGCGATCACCCCGCGGTAATCGTCGTAGACCGAGTCGTAGATGAGCGCCCGGGGCGGCGCCCCGGGGTCGCCCCCGGGGGGCGGGATGCGCTCGATGAGGGCGTCGAAGACGGCGTCGAGCCCCGCCCCGGTCTTGGCGCTCACGAGGAGCACCTGCTCCCGGCGGCAGCCCAGGAACTGTTGGAACTCCTCGGAGACGCCCTCGCAGTCGGCCGCGGCGAGGTCGATCTTGTTCACGATCGGCACGATCTCGAGGTTCGCCTCGAGCGCGAGGTAGGCGTTCGCGAGGGTCTGGGCCTCCATGCCCTGGGTCGCGTCCGCCAAGAGGAGCGCCCCCTCGCACGCGGCGAGGCTGCGCGACACCTCGTAGGAGAAGTCCACGTGGCCGGGCGTGTCGATGAGGTTCAAGACATGCGCCTCGCCCCGGTGGACGTAGGGCAGGGTGATGGTGTGGGCCTTGATCGTGATGCCGCGCTCGCGCTCGAGGTCCATGTCGTCGAGGACCTGCTCGCGGAAGTCGCGCTCCGAGATCACGCCCGTCTTGAGGAGCATCCGGTCGGCGAGCGTGGACTTGCCGTGATCGATGTGCGCGATGATGGAGAAGTTGCGGATACGGCTCTGTTTCACGCGAGGGGCCCCTCTTCCTGGAGCGCCCGGGCGAAGGCTCTTAGCGCCCGGGCGCGGTGGCTCGCCTCATTCTTCTCCGCGGGCGCGGCCTCCGCAAAGGTTTTGTTAAGATCGGACGAAAAAAAAAGGGGATCGTACCCGAAGCCGCCCCGCCCACGCGCCCGGGCGAGGATGCGTCCGTCGGCCCGGCCCTCGAAGAGGCGGACGGGCCGGCCGGGAAGGGCGAGCGCGAGGACGCAGGTGAAGTGCGCGCCGCGCCGCTCCCGGGGCAGGCCCTCGAGGCGCCGGAGGAGGAGGGCATTGTTCGCCGCGTCGTCCGCGCCCTCGCCCGCGAAGCGCGCGCTTAAGATCCCCGGCGCGCCGTCCAGGGCGTCCACCTCGAGGCCGGAGTCGTCCGCGAGCGCGGCGAGTCCCGTGTGCCGAAGGGCCGCCTCGGCCTTGAGGCGCGCGTTCTCCGCAAAGCTTTGCCCCGTCTCGGGGAGCTCCAAAAGTTCGGGAAAATCGGCCGGGGAGAGGAGAACGAGCCCGCTCCCCGCGAGGAGCGCGGAAAGCTCCTCGAGCTTCTTCTCGTTTCGACTGGCAAGGACGAGCGTGCCGCGTGGCATGCCTCTTACTCCGGGAAAGATGCGGGGGGTCTCACCCCGGCCGCCGGGGGGAGCGGATCCTCTGCCCGAGGGCCCTCTTCTGCAGGGCGATGAGGCGGGCGATGCCCGCGCGCGCGAGGCGCTTCATCCGGCCGAGGTCCCGGTCGCTGAAGGGGACGCGCTCGGAGCTGCCCTGGAGCTCGACGTATCGGCCCCGGTCGGTCATGACCACGTTCATGTCCACTCCGGCCCGGGCGTCCTCGGCGTAGTCGAGGTCGAGCACGGGCCGGCCGTCCACGAGGCCGACGCTCACCGCGGCCACGAAACGGCGCAGGGGCTTCGCGCCCCCCTCGAGGAGGCCCGCGCGATCCATCCAGGCAAGGGCGTCGGCCAGGGCCACCATGCCGCCGGTGATCGCGGCGCAGCGCGTGCCCCCGTCGGCTTGGAGCACGTCGCAGTCGATCCGGACCGAGCGCTCGCCCAGGGCGGCGAGGTCCACCGCGCTCCGGAGCGAGCGGCCGATGAGGCGGCCGATCTCCAGGGTCCGGCCCGCGGGGCGGCCCCGCACCGCCTCCCGCTCCGAGCGCACGGCGGTGCTCCGCGGGAGCATGGCGTACTCGGCCGTGACCCAGCCCGTGCCCGTGCCGCGCAAGAACGGCGGCACGGTCTCGTCCACGCTCGCGTTGCAGAGGACGCGCGTCCGGCCCATCTCGATGAGGACCGATCCCTCGGCAAAGTCGGTGTAGGCGCGGCGGATGCGAACCGGCCGGAGCCGGTCGGGGGGGCGCGGCTTGGGCATGGCTACACGACCTTCTCCCGCAGGCGGACGATGCGGTCGTTGCGCTCGGTGTTCTCCTCCAGGATGCCGAGGAAGGAGCGCACGACGCCCGGGTCGAACTGGCTGCCGCTGCAGCGCTGGAGCTCCTCGTGGGCGTCCGGTTCGCTGCGGGCCTCGTGGTAGGAGCGGCTGCTCGTCATGGCGTCGTAAGCGTCGGCCACGCCGAGGATCCGGGCGCCGAGGGGGATGGCCTCGCCCTTGAGGCCGTAGGGATAGCCGCGGCCGTCCCATCGCTCGTGGTGGTGGCGGATGTCCGTGATGATGGCGCGCAGCTCCTCCAGGGGCTCGAGGAGGGTGCTGGCGATCAGGGGATGCCGCTGGACGGCCCGGTATTCCGAGTCGGTAAGCTTCCCCGGCTTGTTGAGGACCACGTCCGAGATGCCGATCTTGCCGAAGTCGTGGAGGATGCCGGCGATCTGGATGCGCTCGAGCGACTTGGCGTTGAAGCCGTAGCGCCGCGCGATCTGGCGCGCGTACTTGGCCACGCTCTCGCTGTGGAAGCCGGTGTAGGGGTCCTTGGCCTCCAGGACCTTGGCCATGACCTGGAGGACGTTGAGGAACAGGCGGTGGTTGCGCTGCGCCTGGTGCGCGAGCTGGCGCGCGTAGACGCGCCGCATGAGGATCCGCTCGCACTTGAGGGCGAAGAGCTCCATGTCCAAGGGCTTCACGAAGAACTCCTCCACCTCGAGGTGCTTCAGGGCATCGATCTGGGCGGCCCGGTCGTCGGTGAAGGAGATCACCACGATCGGCACGTCGAGGACGAGGCTGAGGCCGTGGTAGACCGCCTGCCCGGTGAGGTTGCCGGGCAGGGCGAGGTCGAGGATGATGAGGTCGAAGGGGTCGTCCGAGGAGGCGGCCGCGTGGATCTCCTGCAGGGCGTCCTTGCCGGTGGAGACGGCCTCGAGGCGCTTAAAGCCGTTCCGCGCGAAATGGGTGAGAAGCCGCGCGCGCAGCTCGTCGTCGTCCTCGATGATGAGGACCCGGGAACGGTAGAGGTGTTGGACGAGTTCCGGGTTTAACACGGCGCCTCCCGCTCCATGGAGCGTTCAGAGTTCCAGCAGTTCGGCGAAGAGCCCCCGGTAAAAATGCATCCGGTTCTCGGCCTGGTCGAAGACCACGCTCCGGGGCGATTCGAGCACTTCGTCCGTGATCTCCTGGCCGCGGTGCGCGGGCAGGCAGTGCATCACGAGGCATCCCTTCGGGGCGCGGCCGAGCAGGGCGGCATTGAGCTGGTAGGGAAGGAAGGTCTTCTTCCGCTCGGCGGCCTCCGCCTCCTGGCCCATGCTCGTCCAGACGTCCGTGTACAGGACGTCCGCATCGCCCACGGCTGCGGCCGGGTCGGACGTTTCCGCAAAGTCCATGCCCGGGCACGCCTTCGCAAGGCAGGCGAGGAACGCGGCCTCGAAGCCGTACTCCGGCGGGCGGGCAATGGCGAAAGAGAGGCCCAGGCGGCCCGAGGCGGCCGCGAGGCTCCGCGCCACGTTGTTCGCGTCCCCCACGAAGACGAGCTTTTTCCCCTCCAGCTTCCCCCATCGCTCCCGGAGGGTGAGCATGTCCGCCATGGCCTGGGTGGGGTGCGAGTAGTCCGAGAGGGCGTTCACCACCGGGACCGTGGCATAGCGGGCGAAGGTCTCCACCACGTCGTGGCCGAAGGTGCGGATGGCGATGAGGTCGGTGTAGCGGCTCATCACCCGCGCCACGTCCTGGACCGGCTCGCGCGCGCCCAGGCGCGAGGCGGAACCCTCCTGGTGGATGGCGTAGCCCCCCATGGAGGCCGCGGCGACCTCGAGCGAGACGCGCGTGCGGGTGCTCGGCTTGTCGAAGAACATGCCGAGGGTTCGCCCGAGAAGGAGGCGGTCGTGGATCCCGGCGCGGCGGCGGGCCTTGAGCGCCGCCGCCCGGTTCAAGAGACGCGTAAGCGTCTCCGTGGAGTGGTCCAACACGCTGATGAAGTGCATGAAGAAAATCCCTGTCCCGCGCGCGCCCGCCGGGCCTATGTGCCCTGCGGATGGGCGAGGCACCGCTCGAGGATGGCGAGACCGAGGTCGAGCTCCTTCCGGGTGACGTTGAAGGCCGGGAGCATCCGGAGCACGGTCTCGTGCGTGCAGTTGATGAGGAGCCCCTCCTCCAGGCAGCGCCGGACCACGCCCGCGCCCGGCGCATCGAGCTCGATGCCGATCATGAGCCCCGCGATCCGGACGGCCCGGATGCCGAGCTTTTTAGCGGAGAGCGCCGCGAGCCGCCGGGCGAGGTGGGCGCTCATGGCCCGGACGTTATCGAGGAGCCGGTCCTCGACGAGCGCGTCGAAGACCGCGAGCGCCGCGGCGCAGACGAGGGGGGTCCCCGCCGAAGGTGGACGCGTGCGTGCCCGGACGAAGCGAGGAGGCGAGCGCCGGCCGCACCATCATCGCGCCGATGGGCAGGCCCCCGGCGAGCGCCTTGGCCGTGACGAGGATGTCCGGCACCACGCCGTAGCGCTGGAAGCCGAAGACCGTGCCGAGGCGCCCGGGGCTCGTCTGCACCTCGTCGAAGAGGAGGAGCGTCTTCCGCTCGTCGCAGAAGGCGCGCAGGGCCGAAAGGTACTCCCCGCTAGCGGGGTGGACCCCGCCCTCGCCCTGCACGGGCTCCACCAGGACGGCGCAGGTCTCCGCGTCCACGGCCGCGCGCACGGCCTCGATGTCGTTGAAGGGCACGTGCGAGAACCCGGGCAGCGCGGGGAGAAATCCCTCGCGGTACTTGGGCTGGCCCGTGGCGCTCACCGCGCCGAAGGTTCGGCCGTGGAAGGACTCCTCCGCGGTCACGATCTTGTACCGGCCCTCGCTGTGCAGGCGCGCGAGCTTGATCGCGGCCTCGACCGCCTCCGCGCCGGAATTGCAGAAGAAGGTCCGGCCGTCCATCTCGCCGCTCAGGGCGTTCATCCGCTCGGCGAGGCGCCCCTGCTCCTCGATGTAAAAGGTGTTGGGCACGTGCAGGAGCTTCCCCGCCTGCGCGCGCACCGCCTCGACCACGCGGGGGTGGCAGTGGCCGAGGGCGCTCACGCCCCAGCCGGGGAAGAGATCGAGGTACTTTTTCCCCTCCGCGTCCCAGACCCACGAACCCTCGCCCCGCACGATGGCGCAGGGCAGGCGGTTGTAGTTGGGAATCACGCTCTTCTCAAAGAGCCGGATGATGGCCTGGGTGTCCATGGACCTCTTTCCTTCAGCCGTTCCGCGCGCGCCGGTCGGGGGACCGGTCTTCCCTCCGGCCGGACTTCCCCCGCCGGGGGCCGCTACCGGACGATCTCCGTGCCCGCGCCCTTGTCGGTGAAGATCTCGAGGAGGAGCGCGTGCGGCTGGTAGCCGCTGACGATATGGGCCTTGCTCACCCCCCCCTCGAGGGCCCGGACCGAGGCCTCGACCTTCGGGATCATGCCGCCGGAGAGAATGCCTTTTTCAATCAGTATCTCCACGTCCTCGCAACGGAGGCTCGAGAGGAGCGTCTCCGGCTCGCCGAGTGTCCGAAAGATGCCGGGCGTGTCGGAAAGGAAGACGATCTTGGCCGCCTGGAGCGCCACGGCGATGAAGGCGCTCGCCGTGTCGCCGTTCACGTTGTAAAGCGCCGCCTCCCGCGGGGGCGCGTCCGCGGCGCGCGCGACCGGCGCGACGAAGGGCACCATGCGCCGCGCGAAGAGCACCTCGGCCTGGGCCGCGTCCACGCCCGAGGGCTCGCCCACGCACTGGAGGTCCACCTCCGGGAACTTGGGGAGATGCTTCTTGCGGGCGGAAAGGAACCCGTGGTCGCGGCCGTTCAAAAGCGAGGCGAGGCCGCCGGAGCGCTCCATCACGGCGCAGAGATCGGCGCCGATCTCGTCGATGAGGACGCGCGCGACAATCTCCATGGTCTCCGGGTCGGTCACCCGCTGGCCGTGCACGAAGCGGGCGGTCTTTCCGGCCTTCTCCATGGCCCGGGAGATGCGCTTGCCCCCGCCGTAGACCACGAGCGGCCGCATGCCGACCGAGATCATGAAGTCGATGTCCGTGAGGACGCGCGCGAGGACCTCCGGATCTTCCTGGGCGCTGCCGCCCAGCTTCACCACCACGACCCGGTCGCGGAAGAGACGGATGTAGGGCAGCGCCTCGATGAGCACCGCCGACTTGCGGACCGCCTCATTGACCATCTTCCCCCCTTACCCGGTTCCGGCGGACGCCTCGTTGCAGGGCCTCGCGCTTGCCCTTCCCCCGTTATCCGGTCCCTCGAAAGGGCCGGAAGGCGACTCGCCTGAACGAGTCCGGTTTTTATGAAAGCCCTTTTATCCGCGCGCAATGTCTAATGAGGGGCGACAGGACAAAAACTTTCCGTCTCTTGCCGACGACAGATGCTGTGCCGCCGAACCGAACGACTTATAAATACGGCATTTGCAGCTTGGAGTCAAGAGAAAGCTTGGCAGCGAGCCTGTCGGGAACTCGGCGGAAAACGGGTCCGGGGGCACGTGGGGCGGCCTCTTGATGCGGTCGGCCGTCGCCGGGTCGACCGAACGTCTTGCTCCTCGCCCCCTTCTTTAATTCCAGGCGGGGCCCGGTTTTTTGGGATGTGCGTTTGGACGAGGAGGCGTCAAGGCGCGTTGCGGGACTTCCGCTCCGGCAGGAAGAGGACCAAAGGAAGCACGACCAGTAGAAAGAGCATGAGCACCGCCGACAGGCCCAGCCACAGGCCGGTCGCGCTCCGGACCTTGGTGCGGAGCGAGCACTCGCCCTCGACCGGGAGCACGTAGACGGTGTTGTTGAAGGAGCCGTGCACGAGCGCGGTCTCTTTTCCGGCCTCGAAGACCGCGGGCGAGCCCCAGAGCGTCTCGCCCTTGCTCACCTTGTCCCAGATGGGCGCGCCGGTGAAGTACGAGGTCTCCACCCGCCCGGTCCGCGCGTCGAGAAGGTAGAGGTGGTTGTCGAGCGAGGCGACCGCCGCGTAAGGAGCCGCGCCCAGGTGGAAGAAGCTCGGCGCGGAGTAGATCTCTCCCCCCAGTCGGCGTTGCCAGAGGAGTTCGCCGTCGCGCGCGCGGAAGGCGTAGACCGAGTAGTCGTGCGAGCCGACAAAGACGATCCGCTCGCCCCCGACCGCGCCGACGGCCGCGGAGTTGTCGATCCAGCTGCCGGCCATGCGCTGCCAGCGCCGCTCGCCGGTCAAGGCGTCGATCGCGTTCAGGTTCCCGAACTTGCTCCCCAGGAAGAGGAGCGGCCGGTCGGTGTCCATCTCGAGCACGGGCGAGCCGAGGACCTCCTGCGGGAGCTGGTAGGTCCAGAGCGCGACCGGCGCGTCGCCCGACACGTCCAGGGCCTGCAAGAGGCCCTTGCGCGCCGCGATAAAGAGGTGAAAGCGCCCTCCGATCTCCCGGCCGACAGGGCTCGACAGGGGGCCGTGGCCGACCTCGATCGACCAGCGCACGCTCCCGTCCACGAGGTCGAGCGCGAAGAGGCGGCCGGACTGCCGGCTCCGGGCGAGGGCCTTGTCGTAGGCGAAACA
>JAZDLH010000055.1:0-4144 GCA_043802275.1 Planctomycetota bacterium | reverse complement strand
GGCCTTCTATTACCAGGATTACGAGCGGCAGAAGGGCCCCCCGAGCGACCGGTACCTGCCCGTGGGGCCGGGCGTGTTCCAGGTGCGCTTCACGCCCCGCGAGAGCGGCGAATACCGCTGGCGCCTCCAGGCGCGGTATCGGAATCTCCTCGCGCCTTCCATGCCTCCGGAGACGGCGGAGAGCGCCGCCTACGCCTTCACCGTCACGCCGCGGTCCCACCGTGGTTTTGTCCGCGTCTCCCCGCGGGATCCGAGGTACTTCGAGTATGAGGACGGCTCTCCCTGCTTCCCGGTGGGGCACAACTTCCGCTCCCCCACCGATCTCACCGACTGGATACAGCTACTCCTTCCCCAAAACCCCGGGACGCCGCCTCCCGTGGACCGGGGACTCAACATCTACGAGGAATACCTCCCCCGCATGGCCGCGGTCGGAGAGAACATGTTCGAGGTCTGGATGAGCAGCTGGTGGCTGGCGATCGAGTGGAGCGACGCCTGGAAGGGCTACCACGGGCTGGGATGCTACAACACGGAAAACGCCTGGAAGCTGGACGAACTCCTGCGCCTCGCCGAGGAGAACGGCTTCCAGGTCCACCTCGCGCTCGACAACCACGGCAAGGCCGCCCAAGGGGTGGGAACCGGCCCGGGGCGGTCCGGCCAGGTGGACCACGAATGGGAATTCTCCCCCTACAACGTCGCGAACGGCGGCTTCCTCACCGATCCGCTGGGCCTCTTTCGAGACGATCCCCGCGTCACCCGCTATTACCATAACCTCCTCCGTTACGTGGCCGGCCGCTGGGGGTATTCCACGGCGATCTTCGGTATCGAGATGTGGAGCGAGATCGACCTCATCGGCAGCAAGGACGGGCGGGACAAGGCGGTCTACGCCTCCCCCGAGGTCCGCGCCTGGCACCAGCGCATGATCCGCTACCTCAAGTCCCTCGACCACGGCCGCCACGTCGTAACCACGCACTATTCCTACAAGTACAACGTCATCGACCGCGACATGGTGGCCCTCCCCGAGATCGACTACATCACCTGCGACGCCTATCACACCATGGGCCAGTCTCTTGTCCAGCTTTTGCTCAACACCGACCGCTTCGCCCAGGAATTCCACAAGCCCTACCTCGTCACGGAGTACGGCGCCAGCTGGAACGCCGGGACCTGGGAGGTGCTGGAGGCCGACCTTCACGCCGGCCTCTGGACGAGCTGGATGACGAACGCCTCGGGGACGGCCCTCTTCTGGTGGTTCGAGCACCTGAACCGCGCGGACCTCTATCCCCACTTCCGAGGGCTCGCCCGGTTCCTCCGGGGCGAGGACAAGCGCAGCGCCCCGGAGGGCCCACCCTTCGAGGCCTGGCCCGTCGAGATCCGCGGGATGGGCGACAAGCCCCCCGGGGCCCTGGCGAGCCTGGCGCAGGGGAACGGCGAGGTCGTCTACGCGTGGATCTACGATGAAGCCGCGGTCGCCTCCCTTCCGTCCCCCGACAAGCGCCGCCCGCACACCCGGGTGGTCGCCGTCTTCCGAAACCTGAAGGGCCGCACCGCCAATGTCGAGGTTTGGGACACCTTGGCCGGCGAGATCCTCTCCAGCCTTTCCCTCGGGATTGAAGGGAGCGCCGTCAGCGTGTCCCTGCCCGACTTCTGGCTGGATGTCGCGATCAAGATCCGCACGGTCCCTTGAGCAGCGCCGCGACACGCGGCCCGGAAACGGGGCGTCGCGCCTGTTTCCCAACACTGGGCCGCGCTTTCCTTCATAAAAATTATTCGGGCGCGGCGGTTTTTTCCTTGCTTGACAGGGAAGTGCCCGAAACATATTTTGAGGAAGCTCCGAGGAGGGAGGTTGTACGGGGCTCCCCTCGGATGACGGGCGGAGGGCTTCGGGGCAAGCACGGCGCGCGGTTGAATCAAAGGGGCACTGCAATGGGCGGATGGCTGACCTCTTTCTCCGTGATGGAAAAGATATTCTTTTTCTCCGCCCTGGCCGGCGGAATCCTCTTCCTGGTGCGCCTGGTCCTGATGTTCTTGGGCGCCGACCACGGGGATGTGGATGCCGGAGCGGCGGACGCGGGGTCCGTGGGGGACCTCGACTCCGGCGGGGATTTCGACCACGGGGGCGCGGTCGATCACGGGGCGGACTCGGACTTAAGCTTCAAGCTCCTCTCCTTCCAGGGGCTCACGGCCTTCTTCATGATGTTCGGCCTGGTGGGCCTGGCCCTCACCCGGGAGAGCGGGGTCGGCCAGACCCTCGCCTTTCTCGGCGCCGGCGCCGCGGGCCTCGCGGCCATGTACGGAGTCGCCAAGTTCTTCTCCGCGCTCCTCGGCCTCCAGTCGAGCGGCACGATCGACATGAAAAACGCCCTGGGCGCGGAGGGCAAGGTGTACCTCACCATCCCCGCGGGCGGCACGGGCAAGGTGGAGCTCGTCGTCCAGGACCACCTCAAGATCTTCGACGCGGTCGCCGATGCGAACGAGCCGATCAAGACCGGCGAGCGCGTGCGCGTGGAACGCCTCGTGGCGGGCGAGACCCTGGTGGTGAAGAAAATTTGACCCCATCCTTGAAGGGAGGAGAAATCGCATGTGGCCCCTGGTCGTCATCGCGCTTGTCGTCTTCTTCGTGACGATGCTGCTCTTCTGGGCCACGCGCTACAAGCGCTGCCCCTCGGACCGGATCCTCGTGGTCTACGGCCGCGTCGGCGCGGGCAAGGCGGCCCTCTGCCTCCACGGCGGCGGCAAGTTCATCTGGCCGCTCGTCCAGGATTACCGTTTCCTGAGCCTCACGCCCATCACGATCGGCATCCCCCTGCAGAACGCGCTCTCCCTCCAGAACATCCGGATCAACGTCCCGAGCACCTTCACCGTGGGCGTGAGCACACACCCGGCGATCATGAACAACGCCGCCGAGCGACTTTTGGGCCTCCGGCCGAACGAGATCGAGGAGATGGCGAAGGAGATCATCTTCGGGCAGCTCCGCCTCACGGTCGCTAGCCTCACGATCGAGCAGATCAACCAGGACCGCGAGAGCTTTCTCGAATCCATCCGCAAGAACGTGGAGCCCGAGCTCAACAAGATCGGCCTCTACCTCATCAACGTCAACATCACCGACATCACCGACGAGTCGGAATACATCGAGTCCATCGGCAAGAAGGCCGCCGCCGAGGCCGTGAACAAGGCCAAGGTCGACGTGGCCGTCCAGGAGAAGATCGGCGCCATCGGCAACGCCGAGGCCATCCGGGAGAGGGACATCCGCGTGGCCGAGAACCTTGCGGCCGCGGAAAAGGGCAAGAAGAAGGCCGAGGCCGACCGGCGCGTCTACACCCAGGGCCAGGAGGCCGAGGCCATCACGGGCGAAAACAAGGCCAAGGCCGACATCGCCCAGACGAACGCCGTCCTCGACATCAAGGTGGCCGAGAACGTGGCAGCCGCGGAAAAGGGGAAGAAAAAGGCCGAGGCCGACCGCCGCGTCTACGTCCAGGGCCAGGAGGCCGAGGCCATCCGGGGGGAGAACACGGCCAAGGCCGACATCGCGGAGTTCAACGCGACTCTCGCCATCAAGCAGGCCGAGGCGCTCCAGCAGGGCGAGGTCGCCAAGCGCGAGGCCGAGGTCAACATCCAGAAGGCCCAGGCCCGCGCCGAGACGGAGCGCCTGACCGCGGCCGAGGTGGTGCAGCAGGAGATCAACCGCCGGAAGATTGAGATCGCGGCCGAGGCCGAGGGCGCGCGCCTCCACAAGATCGCCCAGGGCCAGGCCCAGGCGACCCTCGCCCGCTACGACGCCGAGGCCCGCGGCACCAAGCAGGTCCTGGACGCCAAGGCCGAGGGCTACCGGCACCTCGTGGAGAGCTGCGGCAGCGACGCCAAGGCCGCGGCAACCTTCCTCATGGTCGAAAAGATCGAGGAGATCGTCGCGCGCCAGGTGGAGGCCATCAAGAACCTCCGGATCGACAAGATCACCGTGTGGGATACGGGAACCGGCCGGGGCGGGAAGAACGCCACGGCCGACTTCGTCTCCGGCCTCATCAAGAGCCTGCCGCCCATCCAGGACGTGGCGGGCATGGCGGGCGTGGAGCTCCCGGCCTACCTCGGCAAGATCACCCCGAACGAGCCCGAGCCCGGCAAGCCCGCTGCGAAAGGCCCGGCCAGGGGC
>JAZDLH010000054.1:0-27852 GCA_043802275.1 Planctomycetota bacterium | reverse complement strand
GCGAACGCATAGTTGGCTCAATCGCTTCCGGCGGATTCTCATTCGCTGGGAAAAGAAATGCGAAAACTATTTGGCTTTGTTGCATTTTACTTTCGCCTTGATCGCTTTCAGAGCTTCCGGCCTATTGGGATAAGCTCTAAGAATATTTCGTAATTGATTATCTACATGCAGCTCTTCAAACGGCTTTGAATTATTAGAAATGCCCTCAATTTGATTTATCACTTCCAGCGTTGACCTGTATTCTTTGGGAGATGTTGAAGAGGTTTCCTTATTTCCGTCTGAAGAGGATGATTGTTGCCCATTACATACATTTGTATCAGAAATGCCAAAAGCCTCACGCCATGAGGGGCTATCCATTTGCTTTTCCGTCTGTCTTTGGCGTAACCATGGGGCGCCTTTATCCATATACTTTCTTCGAGTTTTATAGATTTCGTTCACAATTTGGGGCATATAACTCTGGATAGTATATATTATGTCATCTTGAGAAATATTCTTATTGTCGACCTTAAAGATAAAAAACATTAATAAAGGTATAAACCTTGTTAGGTAATCACCAGGTTTTGTCACCATCGCAAGATTCATGTCTTTAAAAATTGCATAATCACAGTAGGCACGTTCTGCAATAGACAGTATCTCCAACCAAGACATTGATCCTCTTTTTATGTACCACGAAACATCTAACAAACCTGCTGCAAAAAGCATGGATATTTCATTGGGAAAGCGTTCCTTGTATCGGTCTTTTAATATTTCATGGTAATATGTAGTATTTCGAGTAATCAAAAGGACATTATTTTGTGTCTTAACAAACCAATATACAAAAGCAGCCAGCCCAACAATAATCAAAATAAACCACATAAGATGTTCCTCTCCCTAACTTGAGAAACAAGTCCCGCAGCAATTTTCTATTTTAGCATCATTCTTTCATCTTTCGTAATTCGTAATTTGCAGTTCGTAATTGAGTTTCGCAATTCGTAATTCCCCTTCAGATGGCCAGGATCCTGCTGAGCTCGAGAAGCTCCTCGGGGATGGGCTTGCGGGGGCGCTCGCGCTTGTCGAGGGGCGAGTGGGCGATGCGGTTCTGCAAAACGCCCACCATGACGTCGTCCTTGCCGTCGCGCAGCGCCCGCACGGCCGCGAGCCCGAGGCGGCTTGCGAGCACGCGCTCGAAGGCCGTGGGGCTCCCGCCCCGCTGCAAATGCCCGAGGATCGTGACGCGCGCCTTGATGCCCGTGCGCTTCTCCACCTCCGCGGCCACGGTCATGGCCCCGCCCGTCTCGTCCCCCTCGGCCACCACCACGACCGAGCTCGTCTTCCCGTGCCCCCGGCCCCGCAACAGGTCCCGGGAGAGCGCGTCCATGTCCGTGGGCGTCTCGGGGATGAGGATGTCCTCCGCGCCCGCGGAGATGCCCGCCTCGAGCGCGATGTAGCCGGAGTTCCGGCCCATGACCTCCACGAAGAAGAGCCGGTCGTGGCTCGCGGCCGTGTCGCGGATCTTGTCCAGGGCGTCGACGGCCACGTTCACGGCCGTGTCGTAGCCGATGGTGAAGTCGGTCCCCTCGATGTCGTTGTCGATGGTGCCGGGGATGCCCACGACGCGGCCGTCCCACTCCTGCGAGAGGAGGTGCGCCCCGCGGAAGGAGCCGTCCCCGCCGATCACCACGAGCGCCTCGATCCCGAAGGTCTGGAGGCCGGCGATGCCCTGGGCGCGTCCGGGTTTTTTAAGGAACTCGGGGCAGCGGGAGGTCTTGAGGATGGTGCCGCCGCGCGAGATGATGTTCGAGACGCTCCTCGCGTGCATGGGCTCGATCTCGCCCTCGAGCAGCCCCTGAAAGCCGCGCTTGATGCCGAAGGGCTCGAGGTCGTAATAAAGGGCGCTCCGAACCACGGCGCGGATGCAGGGATTCATGCCCGAAGAGTCTCCGCCCGAGCAGAGCACCCCGATCCGCCTCAACTTGTTTTTCGCCATAAAACACCTTTCTCCTGTCCAGCGGTTGCTGCAATTGCCGGATAGCTGACGGAAGGGAAGTAATTTAAGAATACCGGTCCTTTGGGAAATACGGGGCGAAGCGCGCGCGGCCCTCGCGCTCGAGGAGGTCCTTGCCGAAGCCCGCCTCGCCGCCGGCGGCCCGCACGGCCTCCTCTGTCTCGGCAAAGGCGGATGGAATGAGCATGGGCGTGGCCGCGGCGGATCGTGAGGCTTGGACCGCCCGGACGAGGCGGAGGCCGCCCTCTTTGTCCGGGCCGATCTCGCGGTTGCCGATCACGAGCGCACAGGAGGCGCCTTCGCAGAGGCGGAGCGCCTTAGGCACGCTCGATGCGCGGTCGACGGAGATGGCGAGCCCGGAAAGCGCCGCCTCGATGCGAGCCGAATCCGGCCCGCAATGGCCCGCCAACAGCGCCCTTCGACTTCCGGCCATGCGGCGAATCCTCGTTCGAACTCTCTCTTCCTCCCCTTATTTCTATGCGACGGGGGGGAACGGCGCAAGGGATTTCCGGAAGCACGGCTTGTCGAAGGGGGGAAAAGACTTGACAGCTCCGCGCCCCTTGCGTAGGGTAGACGGGACATCGCCGCCAAGGTAGCTCAGGTGGTAGAGCACCGCCCTGAAAAGGCGGGTGTCGTCAGTTCAACTCTGACCCTTGGCACCAGGAACGACCCGCCCTGCAGCCGTCCGGCCGCAGGGTTTTTTTGTGCCCGGGCCACGCCGCCCGGGAGGCGTGGAGCGCCGACCCGCCCCTTCCGTCGAAAAGGGGTGGCGTTTTATTGGTTGCCGCCGCTAATATAGAAGAAGATGCCTTGGCCGGTACCTTGGCCCTCACCGCCCCGGTTGCGAAAGCGATTCGGCAAAACGGCCTTCGCTTCGCGCGAAGCCCACGGGGCGTTTCACGCGTCGCAAGAGTGGCAGGCGCATGATGGAAGAGAATTCGATCCCCCTATCCTCTAAAAATTCGTCCCTCCATGCTGCGCGCCTTGCGCAGGGTGCGGGCCTGGGCCCCATGCCGCGCCTGGAGAAGGGGAGCGAGCTCGAGGCCCGCGTCATGAGCCAGCTCGACGACGGGCGGTACGTGGTCGAGCTTTTGTCGGCGAGGGCGGGAGGGAGCGACACAAGGCTCGCCGTGCCCCTGGGGGGAGCGCGCATGGTGCTCGACAGCGCCGTGCCGCTTCCCATCGGCGGGGTGGTGCTCCTCGTGGTGCGCGAGGGAGGGGAGCGCCCGGTCCTCCAGGTGGTGGACCGGGTGACGCCGCACGGCAGGGCCGCGGCGCCCGTTCCCCTTCCCGATGGGCGACCGGCCGTATTCGAGCCGACGCGCCTAAAGCTTTTGGCCTGGCTTCCTCCGGGCGCGGAGAAGGAGGCACTCCTCCTCCGGCCCGGGATGCGCCTCTCCATCGCGGTCTCGCCGGAGGGCGCGGTTTCCCTCGTTCTCCCGTGGGAGGCGACCGAGTTTCCGGTGGCTGCCCTGCCCCCGGAGCTTCTGAGCGCCCTGCAGGCCCTGCCGCCCGATGTGCGGTCCTATTTATTGCTCCAGGACGCGACCCTTTTGCAGAAGGTCGCCCTCTTTCCACCGGAGGCGCTCTCCGGCGAGCAAGGGGTGGCCGCGCCGCTGGAGGGGCTGATGGAGCTTCCCTTGAGCCAGGCCGGTGAAGGCGCCCCCCGGGCGTCCCTGTTCCCCCCGGGCGAAATGATCGAGGTGCGCGTGCTCGCCAGCGTGGCCGACCACATTTTGGTTGAGACGCCGTCCGGCCCCGTTGAATTGAGCGTGCCTGCGCGAGCCGGCGCCCGGCAGCCGGCTCTGCCTTACGAAGTGCCGATGCCGGCGCTTCCGCACGAGGCGCATGCGCTGCTCGCGGGCGTGATCGAAACCGAGCACGCGTCGCAGGAAGGCGCTCCCCCAGCCCTGTCTTTTCCGGCCAAGGCGATGCCCGTGGACGCCCTCATCCGGGAGGCGGGGCTCCTCCCCAGCGAACCGGTTCGCCGGGCCGCCGCCGCGCATCTGGCGGAGGGGCTCCCCCCCACGCGCGCGAACATTCAGATTCTCCTCTCCGCCGCCTCCTCGTCCATCCCTTCGATGGCCCGGCCCGAGGCCGAGGAATCCGGACTGCGACCGTTCCTCGTCGAAGCCGCGGCCTATGCGCTCGCGCGCGACATCCCCATCATCCCACCCCTCCTACGCGGCATGGCGGCCGTCCTATCCCCCCCGGAAGAGGGCCTGAGCGGGCAGATCCAACACGCGCTCGCCGCCTTGCAAGAGGCCGCGGACGCCCTGGCCGTGAGGGAGATCGCCCCCGCCGGCGGGCCCCTTCCTCGAACAGTCGCCCTTGCCGAGCCTGCCCTGGAGAGCGCGTCTCTCGCGGAAATGGCGCGCGAGGAATCTCTCGTGTTTCGAGACTCGGCGCTCAAAGCGCCCCTCGCATCTCCAGAAGTGGAGCTCGAACCTCCTTCCGTGCCGTCAGAAACGGCGCTCGAGACGTCTCTCGTGTCTCCGGGGAGGACGCCCCCGCCGCCATCGCCGCCCGCGGCGCTCGCCATGCCTGCACCCGACGCGCATGTGGCCGATGACCTGGCGCCGCCTGCGCGCTCGACCGTGGAGAGCGGCGCTTTTTTGGCGGAGGAGACAGAGGCCGCTCATCCGGAAGCGCTTTCCACCTTCTCCGTGCCGGGTTCCGAGGGCAGGGCATCGCAGCCGGTACTGCCGGAGCCCCCTCTGCCGGGACAGGACCCGCGAAATATACTGTTCGAGGCCCGGGCGCTCGTGGAAGGCATTTCCGTGCCCATGGCCGAGGAGAATTCCGAGGCGGCGCTTGCGGGTTTCCTACGGGATTTCGCAAGCCCGCCGCTCCAGGCGGCCCTCCAGCGAATCGAGTCGGTCGTAGCGCGGATTTTAACGACCACGCCGGCCCTGGAGCGAATGAACACCTTGATCGAGGCCGCCCATCAATGGCTCAAAGCCATGCCGCGCTCCCCGGCCGCGGCGGCAACCGCAGCCGATGCGTCCTTGAAGACGGAGCCGTCGCCTGCCCCCTCGCTTGCAGAACCCCCGGAAGGCGCACTCTCTCAGGAGAGGCGGCCTCCAGCCGCTTCTCTTGCGCAAAAACCCGAAGGCGCGCCCCTGCAGGCGGAAAGACCTTCGGCAACCGCTCCGGCGACAATGGGGCGTCCGCCGGCCGGAGACGCCGCGCCCGCCGGCGGCTTGCTCGAGGCACGGCTCCCCGGCGGAACGGCTTCTCTTCCCTTGCCTCTCTACAGCGCTGCGCCCCTCAGCGCATCCCTGGAAGGCGGGTTCTGGGCGTTTTCAACCGGGGAGCGGGAGCTTATGGAGGCGCTACTCAACCTACCGGACGATCCGCGCATCGTGGAGCGGATCGAGGCGCGGCTTTCCATCCTTAGGGCCGAGGGCGTGAAGAGGCTCTTGAGCCTGCTCGAAGCGCGGGAGGAGGCGCTCCTCCGGAGCGATCCGGTCCTGGCGCGCCTCGCGAGCGCGCACGAGGCCGTCCGCGCCCTGCACGAGCAGAGCCTCGCCTACAAGGCGGAAAACCTCGCGGGTGCGCAGAAGGAGCCGGGCGTCTTCGTGGCCGAAGTCCCGTTCCGCCTCGCCGGCGAGCTCGGCCACGGCCGCCTCGAGGTTTCCTGCCGAACGGCCAAGGGCCGCTCCGCCACCCGGGCGTGGAGCTCGCGCGTGGTGCTCGATCTCCACACGAGCCGCCTCGGCCCGGTGCTCGGGGAGATGCGCTTCACCCCCTCGCGTCTCGACGTGGACCTCGCGACCGAAGGGGAAGAGACGGTTGCCGCCCTCGGCGCGGAAGGGGACGCCCTCCGAGCAGCGCTCGAGGAGAAGGGCTTCCACCCCCGCCTCCGGTTCAGCGTCATCCCGCCGGAAGAGACGGACGAAGAGAAAGCCCCGGCGGAACGCCCCCCACCGATCCCGACGCCGACGCCGGGAGAGGGGGAGCGCCATATCGACCTCAAGGCCTGAAGGAGAAAGACGATATGCCGCAGTTTTCCTTACGGCCAAGATTCCGCCGCCAGCTCGCGGTGGCCCTCCGCTACGACGAGGCCCGGGAGCCCGCCCCGCGGGTCGTGGCGCGCGGCGCGGGCGTGGTGGCGCGGCGGATCGTGGAGCTTGCGCGCGCGCACGGCATCCCCATCCGCGACGATCCGGACCTCGTGGAGAGCCTCTCCCAGCTCGAACTCGGGGACATCATCCCGCCCGAGCTCTACCCGGCCGTGGCCGAGGTCCTGGCCTACATCTACCGCATGAACGGCAAGTACCTGCGGTTGGACAGGAACCGCTAAAAATAGGCCGAACCCCGGACGATCCGGACTCTTTTCCTGCCCGAGGCCCCTCTCGGGCGCGGATGGTCATGGAGAAGCCCGCTCCTCCGCTTTTCCATGCTTTTGCCTTGACGGGGAGGCGGCCTATTTTCTATACTTTCCGACTTGCACCGAGCCAGGGAAATCCTCGTCGGATTCCACGGTTCCACCGCGCGTGTTGCGAGAAAGAGAAACCTCGATGATCGTCATGAAATTCGGGGGGCACGAGCGTCGGCAACGCCGAGCGCATCCGCAACGTCTGCGACATCATACGCAGTCGGCAGCCCCGGAGTCCCCTCGTCGTCACCTCCGCCCACAGCGGCGTCACCGATCTGCTGATCGAGTCGGCCCACGAAGCCCTGGCCGGCAAGCCCGGCAACGCCAAGGTCAAGGCCCGACAGCTCGGGATCGTGCGGGACCTGGGGCTCGATGAGGCGCTGGTCAAGGCGCTTCTGGACGACCTCGCGGCGCTCCTCAAGGGAATCTCCCTGGTCGAGGAGCTCACGCCCCGGACGCTCGACCTGGTGCAGAGCTTCGGCGAGCGGATGAGCGCGAGGGTCCTGGCCGCGGCCCTCACGCAGAGCGGGACGCCCGCCCGGGCCATCGACTCCTATGACTTGGGCTTACGAACAGACAACCGGTACGGCCGGGCCCACCCCGATCCGGCCTCGTATCCGGCCGTGGCCCAGGCCTGCAAGGCCGTGGCGACGGAACTCATTATTACCACGGGCTTTATCGCCAAGTGCCCGGACGGACACATCACCACGCTCGGCCGCGGCGGATCGGACTATTCGGCCACCCTCTTGGGCACGGCCATCGGCGCGGAGGAGGTGGAGATCTGGACCGACGTCAACGGCGTTATGACCGCCGACCCCAGCATCATCCGGGAGGCGCGAAATATCCCGGAGCTCTCCTTCAACGAGGCGGCGGAGCTCGCCTGGTACGGCGCGCGCGTTCTTCATCCGCGCACCCTCATCCCGGCCGTGTCCAAGGGCATCCCGGTGCGGGTTTTGAACACCCTCGAGCGCGACAATCCCGGCACCGTGGTCGTCGGCAAGCCCAGGAAGAAGAAGGGCGACCCCGTGGCCCGGAGCGTCGTGTACAAGGAGAACCTCAACCTCATCAACATCGTCTCGAGCCGCATGCTCATGGCGCACGGCTTCATGGCCAAGATCTTCAACATCTTCGAGCAGCACGAGATCTCCATCAACATGATCGCGACCTCCGAGGTCACCATCTCCATGACGACCGACGCGTCCCTCGATCGGATCCAGGCGCTCGTGAAGGACCTCTCCGGCTACGGCAAGGTGGAGGTGAAGGACCGGCACGCCATCGTCTGCCTCGTGGGCGAGGGCATGGGAGGCGTGAAGGGCACGGCCGCGCGCGTCTTCCGGGCGCTCGCGGAGGGGGGCGTGAACGTGCAGATGATAAGCCAGGGCACGCGCGAGATCAACATCGCCGTGCTCGTGAACAACGACGACATCGAGCCGGCCGTGCGCTCGCTCCACAAGGAGTTTTTCGAGAAGCCGCCGAACGGCGGGAGGAACGGCGGGAAAAACGGGGGGAAGAAATGAGCGATTACCGCCCGAGAGGGATCTTTTTGCCGATCAAAAAAACGCGGGTCGCTCCCCCGCGTTTTTATATTTCAAACAACACTTAGCCTTATACGCGCTTCACTCAGCCGCTCCGTACCGCGCGCGGTAGGCGTCGATGCGGGCCTTGACCTCGTCGTCTATGAGCACCTGCCCGGCCACGGGGCGCTTGTAGAGGTAATTCACGATCTCGTCAAGGGTTATGATCGCAACGGTCTCGAGGCCGAACTCCTCCCGGAGCTCGGCGAGCGCGGACGCGGCGCCCGTGCCCCGCTCCATGCGGTCGACCGAGACCACGAGCGCCTTCACCTCCACCCTGGCGAGGCTCTTCAAGAGTGCCACACTCTCCCGGACGCTCGTGCCCGCGGTCGTGACGTCCTCCACGATCACGATGCGCTCCCCGTCCCTGGGCGCATGGCCGATGAGGAGGCCCTGTTCGCCGTGGTCCTTGGCCTCCTTGCGGTTGAAGCAATAGGCCACGTCGTGGGAAAAGCCCGTGGCTAGGGCCGCGACCGTGGCCGTGACGAGCGGGATGCCCTTGTACGCCGGCCCGAAGAGGCAGTCGAAGTCCCGCCCGAGCGCTTCGTGGACGGCCCGGGCGTAGTATTGCCCGAGCCGGGCGATGTCCCGGCCCCGGCTATACCGCCCGGTGTTGATGAAAAAGGGGGTCTCGCGGCCGGATTTCGTGGTGAAGGTCCCGAAGGAGAGGACCCCGGCCCGCACCATGAACTCGATAAACTCTTTTTTGTACGCTTCCACGAAAAAACCCGCTCTCCCAAAAACCGTAAAATGGCTTGACGGCTCATGAGCCGTTGATTATACATGAAGATGACGTCAGCGCAACGCCATAATCGAACCGCCGTCAAGAACGCTTTCGGAGGCGCGCACAAGGGCATAATAAAGGCTTCTCACCTCGTCCGGCCAAGGCGGTAGGGATTGGGGCGGATTCCAAAGCACGGCCGAGAAGACAAGGCCTTGCGATACCGGGGCGCGGCGACTTAAGTTGAGGCGCTACGAGGAAAGGAAAGAAGGGATGAAGGCATGATTGTCCTCGTCATCAATTGCGGCAGCTCCTCCATCAAGTATCAGCTCTTCCGGCAGCCTTCCAACGAATCCCTCGCCTCCGGCCTACTCGAGCGCATCGGAGAAGGCTCCTCGACCCTGATCCACAAGACGTCCAAGGGAGAGCATCGGATCGAGGGCAGCATCTCCAACCACGCCAAGGGGATGGAGCTTATCCTCCAGACCCTCACCGATCCCGGAATCGGGGTGATCAAGGACATCACGGAGATCCGCGCCGTGGGCCATCGCGTGGTGCACGGCGGCGAGGCATACAGCGGCTCGGTGCTCCTCAAGGACGACGTGATCCGCACGATCCGGGAATACTGCGACCTCGCGCCCCTGCACAACCCCCCGAACCTCACGGGCATCGAGGCCGCCACAGCGGTCCTGCCGGGCGTGCCGCAGGTGGCGGTCTTCGACACCGCCTTTCACCAGACCATACCGGAAAGGGCGTACTTGTACGCCCTTCCTTATGAATACTACGAAAAATACCGCATCCGGCGCTACGGCTTCCACGGCACGAGCCACCACTACGTGGCCGAGCGCGCCGCGTCCATGCTCGGCCGGGACTTCTCCGAGTTGAACTGCATCACCTGCCACCTCGGCAACGGCTGCTCCATCACCGCCGTCCGGAACGGCAAGAGCGTGGACACCTCCATGGGACTTACGCCCCTCGAGGGCGTGGCCATGGGCACGCGGTCGGGCGACATCGACCCGTACATCATCTTCCATCTCCTGAACAAGGAGAACGGGAACGACCCCCGCCAGATCAACAACATCCTGCAGAAGAAGAGCGGGCTTTTGGGCGTGAGCGGCATCTCCAACGACATGCGCACCCTCGCCGCGGCCGCCGAGAAGGGCCACCGCCGGGCCCGGCTCGCCATCGACATCTTCAACTACCGCATCCGCAAGTACGTGGGGGCCTACATGGCGGTCCTGGGCCGCGTGGACGCCATTGTCTTCACCGGCGGCATCGGCGAGAACAACGCCGCGGTCCGGCACGAGGTCCTCTCCGGGCTCGAGGCCTTCGGCGTCGAGCTGGACGACGCGAAGAACAACGCCCCCGCCTCGGGCGAGCGGGACATCGCCGGGGCGAAAAGCCGCACGCGCATCCTCGTCATCCCCACCGACGAGGAGGGGTATATCGCCAAGGAGGCCTACCGGGTGGGCCTGGCGGGCAAGGCCCCGTAGCGCGCGAGTTCGCAATTTCCCGTAAGATCCTTCCGATGAAAATCTCTCCTTGCCCCCTTGTGGAAAAGAATTTACAATACTCACGATGCATTCGTGGAGCGCATTGAGCGTTGGGCGCGGCGGCAGCGAAGCGGTGAAGGGCTTTTTCAGGGAGAGGAGACGCCATGACAGGGGAACCGGTCAGCAAGGAACCGCCCGTGCAGGATGCGCAAACGGGCGGCAAGGATGAGCGCATGTGGGCCATGCTCTGCCACTTGTCGAGTCTCGTGGGATTCATCATCCCCTTGGGGAACATCATCGCACCGCTCGTCATCTGGATGATCAAGAAGGAGGAATATCCCCTGGTCGAGGACCAGGGCAAGGAGTCGGTCAATTTTCAAATTACCCTGTTCATTGCCGTGATCGTGGTCTTTGTCCTGATGTTTGTGGTGATCGGTGTTTTTCTCATGCCGATTCTGCTTATTTTGTGGGTCGTATTCGTGATCATGGCCTCCATGAAGGCCAACAACGGGGAGCGCTACCGGTATCCGGTCTGCATCCGCTTTATCAAATAAGGCGCGGGAGAGAGCGGGATCGATCGACACTTACGCCAAGCGCCGCGGCTCGTCCGCGGCGCTTTTTTTACCCGCAGGTCCCGGGCGATTCTCTGCCGGAAGATTCCCTCCGACCGATAAGCGCCTCATTTCTTTCCCTCCTTGTACACCACCCACTCCTCCTCGGCCGAATCCACGGCGTGGCAGAACTCGCGGAAGGCCGCGTAGTCCGCGAGCGCGAGGCGGCGCGTCTTGATCCGGGTCTCCATCTCGATGGTGACGCGGCTTCCCTCGGTCGAGACGGTGCGCCGGAAAGAGGCGAAGGGCTTGTCGATGTCGACTGTGGCCGGGAGGCTGGCCGGCGCGGCGCCTGCGGGAAGCTCCACCGTCGCCCGCACGCGGTGATAGCGCTTGAGGTCGAGCATAAGGTCGTGCTTCCGCTCGGTCTGGGCCACGAGGCGCGAGAGTCCCTGCGGCATGAGGATGGGCTTCACCTTTCGGCCGCCCGCATCGAGGACCGCCATCTCCGGCACGGCCATGCGGAAGGTGAAGAAGACGTCCTTTTCCCGAAGGTCGGGGCCGCTCGTGTCGAACGCCTCGAGCGCGGCGCCGGCGAAGCGGCGGTTCAAGAAGAACTCCACGCCCTTGCGGAAGCGCTCCGGCGCCTCGAAGATACCGCGGTAACCGGGGGCAAACGCCCCGGAGAAGCCGAACCGCGCCTCCACCGTGCCCCGGCCGTCGGGCGCGAGGGCGATGGTGTACTCCCTCGTCTCGCCGTTGGCCGTGGCGGGATCCTCCGGAATGGTCACGAAGACGCCCCCCTCGGGGCCGGTGACGAGCGCGAGGCCGCCCTGGTCCATGTCCGGGAGCTCGCTGAAGTGATTGTAGTCCGTGGTGCCGTCCATCCAGTAGGCGCGTCCGCCCACGTCGGGCACGTAGCAGACCGCGTGGTTGAAGAAGCGCGCGCCGGGGAGGTCGGCGGGGTCCCGGCCGCTCTCCCAGGTGCGCACGAGCGCCACGCGGGCCTCGATCCCCACGGCCTTGAGGAGCGCCGCGAAGAGCACGGCCGTGTCCTTACAATCGCCGTAGTGGTGGCGGTAGGTCCGCTCGGCCGGGTGGGGGACGTAGCCGCTGCGGCCGAGCTCGATGCCCACGTAGCGGACGGTGTCGATCACGTGGTAGTAGATGGCGGCGAGGCGCTCCTCGGGCGTCCAGGCGTCCTGGACGAGCGCCCGGGCGCTCTCGGCGATGTCCTCGGGGAGGCGCAGGCTCTCCTGGGAGAGGTTCCAGTACCACCGGCCGACCGCGTCCCACGAGGCGAAGGTGCCGGCCGAGAGGTGCGGCGCGACCTCCATGAACGGCGGCATGTCGGGCTCCATCTCGAGGCCCGGGATGTTCTCCGCCTCCCAGCGCCGCACGAGGCGGCCGCCGGCCGTCTCGGAGCTCAGGCGCACGCCCGCTTCCTTTTCCCCGAAGGTGCGGACCGTCACCTCCCGCTCCACGGGGGTGTCGAGCACGTACTGGAAGCGGAGGGTGGGGTTGTCGCTCCCGAAGAAGAAGAGGTCCTCGAATTCGTCGCCGTAGAGGTTCTCGCCGGTGGCCTCCTTCACGTAATGCATGTCGACCACGGAGCCGGGCCGAAGTTGGGGAAACTGGACGCGCTTCATTTGGTACCGGTTGTAGATGCTCGCTTCGGCCTGAGGGAAACCGGCCGTCTCGTCCGAAACCTCCGCGCTCAGGATCGAGCCGTCGGGCTGGATGACCCGGGCCGCGAGGATCTCGACCCGCTCCCGGTCGGGATCGAGGCCGATCCCGTCGAGGGCGAGCTCCCGGCTTCCCTGGGGCCGGAGGACCATGCGGACGAGGCGCACCATCGCATCGTGCGTGCCGTTGGGATTGACGCGCACCACGCCCTGGTCGAGGAGCACGGCCACGTTATGGCGGGGAAAGTCCTCCGGCGAGGGCTTCTTCTCCAAAAGGGCATCGAGCGGAACTTCGTACCGGTCGTAGAAGGCGGTCTCCTGCGGAGAGATCTCCTTCAGGTACTCCCGGATCGCGGGGCGGTCCGGCGTGACGGCGAGGGCGCGCGCCCAAAGGGCGGCGGCCTCCTCACGCCTCCCGAGGCGGAGGGAGAGGCGGCCGAGCGCTTCTAAAATATCCGGATTCTCCGGCAGGCGCGCCAGGGCCTCCTCGAGGGCGGCCTCGGCCTTTTCCGGCGCTTCGTCGCGAAGGAAGGCGTCGCGGAGGAGCAGGTAGTCCTCGAGCGAATAGGGATTGAGCGCGAGGTTCTCCCGCGCGAGGAGGGCGATTTGCGCGCCGGTCGTTTCGTCCAGCTGGAAGAGGTGGCGCGCGAGGCGGCGCCGGAGGTCCGGGTCCCCGGTGCGCTCCACGCCCTCGCGGAGCTTCTTGGCGGTAAGGGCCGAGCTCGGCGATACCTCCGCGAACTTCGCATAGAGAGCGGCCCGGCCGGGGGCCGCGCGGAGGGCCGCCTCGTAGCTTGCGGCGGCCTCGGCCTTCCACTCGCGCCGCTTTTCTACCGCGGCCAGGGCGGCGTACGCCTCGGCCGAGGGGGACTCTTGGATGATCGCGCGGCTCAAGGCTTCCGCGTCGCGGAAGAATCCGCCGTCGAGATCGATCCGTAGAAGAAGCTCATCCGCCGCGCGCTCCTCGGGATAGGCCTTTTGGGCCGCCTGGAGAAGAGCGCGCGCGTTGTTCCTGTCCTCCTGCACGAGTGAGGCAAACTCCAGAAGAACCGGGCAGCCGGGCCGCAGGGCCACGGCCTTTTCCAGGAGCGGCCGCGTGCGGCGGTGTAGCCGGTCGTCGAGCGAGCGGTCGAGCAGGAGATACCCCCGCGTGAGGAGCGCCACGGCGTTCTGAGGGTCGTCCCGAAGCGTCTCCGAGAGGAACCGAAAGAGGCCGTGATCCAGGCCCGCTTCCTCGTCGGAACCCGAAGCAGGGGCGCCGGAGGCGACCGCGGCGGGACAGGGAGCCTCGAGGTCCGTCCGGAGCGGGAGGTCATCGCCCTCGGCCGGCAGCACGAGGAGCGAGAGCCCCATGCCGCCCTCGCGCTCGCCGCCCGTCTTGACCGCGATCTGGGTCGCCCCCTGGCGGAGCGTGAGAGCGAGGACCCGCTGGAAGGGATGATACCCGTGGTACGTCTCCCAGGACCACGTTTTTTGGCCGTTCACCCAGACCTCGGCCGCGCCCGCCGTGCCGAAGACGAGGAAGGCCCGCGTCTCCCTCGCGCAAACAAGCTGCGTCGCGGCGTACGCCACGTTCTCCTCGTGGGGATAGAGAATCGCGGAGAGGTCAAGGTATCCGCTTGCCGCAAGCGTGGCGGGCCGGAACCATTGGAGACCTTCCCGGCGGCCGGAATACTTCTCCGCCCGGTCGATCCGGGGAAGGATCGCTTCCGGCCCCTGGTCCGAGGGGAAGCCCGCCCTTTCGCGGTTGTTGAAGGGGCCGAGCACAAGCCACTCCCGCACGAAGGGAAGGCGGCCCCAAAGCTCCGCCGCTTCTTGGGTACGGCCGGTCCGCTTCCAGGCTTCCGCCAGGGACAAGCGGGCAAGGAGCCGGTCGAGGGGCGAGAGGGCCGTCTCTTCCGAAAAACGCTTCAGGGCGGACGCGACCACCGCCGGGGAATCCGAAAACCCGAGGAAGGAGAGGGCGTCCGCGAGGTAGACCTCTCTCCAGGGCGAAGGGCCCGAGGCCTCGAGCGCCTGCAAGGTAGCTGCAAGCGCCTCGCGATAGCGCCCCTGGCCGCTGCGGATGGAGGCCATTCCGAAAAGGGCCGGATGGATATTCGGATTTCCGGCCAGGGCTTTCTGAAAGAGCGCCTCGGCGCGGGGCACGTCTCCGGAAAGATACGCCTCCCAGCCCTGGTCGACCGCGGGATCCAAGGCGGCACGCTCGTCCGCGGGCAGGGGCAGGGCCAGGGACGTCTCGGCTGATGGGGGCTCCGCGGACCACGCGAGGGGAAGCCGGACGAGCTGGGCCGTCAGAAGGAACAGCCCAATGATTCGGATACGAAATTTCATGAGGGTCTCCCAGTCCTGGTAGGATAAGAAAGTCCATCCGTTCGGGCCGACGACAGGGATGTTGTACAGGGGATTGGCCCTGCTTGCAAGAACTTTGGGCCGGAGGTGGAGTGGGGAGGCCGGGCGAACGCCGCAAAGGTCCTGCAAGAACCGCGACTCTTTCCCGCGCCGCGGAATGCGATCCCAGAGTAGGGCCTCTCCTTCTCCGGAATCCTTCATAGGGAGAATGGCGGCGGAACTCCGCCGATCGAACCCGGCAGGGGTCCCGTCCCCGGACGCCTCGCCCGGGTGTGGAAGAGAGGGCTTTCCGCACCTCCCGGCAACCGCAATCGGGAATGCTTCCGGCGGCCTCTTTATGGGTAGAGAAAGTGGTTGACATCCCAAATCAGCATTATTACACTTTATTCTTTGCAGGGATGTGACATGCGGATTGTGCGCGGATGACGGCGGCAACGCCGGCTTTCGGGGGTAAGGACCTAAGGAGCACACATGGTTCGTGCACGCTCGCAAGCGGTTGGGCTTGTGTGGGCAATTTTGTTGTTCTGCCTGGGTGCTTCTCCCGGGGCCTTTAGCCTCGACATCACCCCCTTTGGCGACGATCCGCCCACGGTGGACGGCGGCGCCTGGCACTACGTGGAGCAGGACAAGGCCGTGGTCATCCTCGGCCGGGCCACGGTGACCAAGAGCGGCATGACCATCACCGCGCGCAACATGGTCTATTTCACCGATACCAAGGAGATCTACGCCGAGGGCGACGTGGTGGCGCAGGAGCCCGGCGGGAGCCTGTTCTACTGCGACAAGCTCTACTACAATCTTGTGGAGCGCCGCGGCGAAGCCGACCGTGTCCGCGTCATGGGGCAGGATGTCGCGGTGAAGGGAGCCTCCCCCACGGACGTGCATTCGAGCCTCCTGGGGCCCAATGCGGGCGAGGGCGCCTCCTGGCAGTCGGAGAAGGGCCTTCCCTACAACCGCATGTTCATGCGCTCGAACAAGATGCGCGCCCTCTCCGGCGACCACTTCGAGCTTTCGCACCCCTCGGTCACGACGGACAACTCCGCCAGCCCCGTCTTCCACGTCTCTTCCAGCGCCGCGCAATTCACGCGCAACGAGAAGATCGAATCGTGGAACAACGTCCTCTGGCTCGGGTCGGTTCCGGTCTTCTACTTCCCCTACCTCATCAAGGATCTCCGCTACGACTGGCCCTGGATGCGCTTCGCCGCCGGCCACACGAGCGACTGGGGCTACTACGGCCTCTCGACCTGGGGCCTGGACTTGAATCCCAGCGAAGAGAGCCTCTTCCGCCTCGGCAAGCTCTTCTTCGACATCGACTACCGGCAGGATCGCGGCTGGGCCTTCGGCGTGGACGCCCGGTACGAGCTTGGGTCTCGCAAGGGCGGCGGCACCATCGACACGTATTGGCTGAGGGAGACGAACATCTCCGAGGAGGACGACGAAGCGCGCGCGCGCGAGGACACCGAGTACGGCGACACCTACCGCGACGCGGAGCGCTGGAAGATCGAGTGGCGCCATGCCCAGGACCTCGGCAACGACTGGGACCTGCGCGCCGAGCTCAACGCCTATTCCGACCGCGACTTTCTCTACGAGTATTTCAAGCGCCAGTACAACGAGGACAAGGAGCCGGAGACCGCCCTCGACCTTAGGAAGCTCACCGACACCTACGTCTTCGAGGTCTTCGCCAAGACGCGCGTCAACGACTTCATGACCCAGGCGGAGTACCTGCCGGAGGTCCGCCTCACCGTTCCGAGCTATCGCCTGGGCGAGCGGAACATCTTCCTCGAGAGCGACACGCGCCTCGGCTTCGTCAACCGGAAGTTCGACGAGAAGGCGACGGAAGAGGACCTCTTCGAGGACTACCGCGTGACGGACGGCGACGAGTACGGCGCCTTCTTCCGCGCCGACCAGATCGTGAAAATCTATACCCCCCTGGCCCTGGGCCGCTTCCTGACCCTCACCCCCTACCTCGGCGGCCGCGCCACGTACTACGAGGATCTCGCCCGGCCGGAGGAAGGCCACGTGCGGGTCGCGGGGCTCTACGGCGTGGAGCTCGCGGGCCGCTTTTACGGCCTCTACCGGGACGGGAACCTCCGCCACATCGTCGAGCCCGGCATCGGCTTCGTGGCGAACGGCGACCCCACCCTCGATCCGGAAGACCTCTACGAGGTGGACGAGGTCGACCTTTACCACGAACTCCATTATCTTCCCCTCAAGCTCCACCAGACGTGGCAGACCCGCCGGAACGTGCGCGCGGCGGACGGCGGCGTGGAGAACCGGGTGGTCGACGTGGTGGACCTCGATCTCGCCACCAGGTACCTCCCGGTGGACAGCGAAGCCGAGGACTTCAACGCCGGACGGAACTGGACGCCGCTCGTGGTCGATCTCGTCTGGCGTCCGACCGACACCCTGACCTTCTACGGAGACCTTAGCTGGGCCATGGAGGACAGCTACCTCACCGAAGCGAACGCCGGCATGGACTGGAAATTCCGCGACCGCTTCCGCATCCACACAACGCAGCGCTACCAGCGCGGCGAAACGGCGTGGGACCCGGAACTCGACGAGAGCAACCAGACGACCGCAGCCTTCCGGTGGCTCGCCTCCGACCGCTACGCGCTCGAATACGCCCTCTCCTACGAATGGGCCGATTCCGGCGACACCGTCGACCACGGCCTCGCGAAGCAACGCCTGACCCTCATCCGCAACATGAAGGTACTGGAGCTGCGCCTGAGCTACATCCGCGACTTCCGCCGGGACGACCAGGGTTTCTACGTCATGCTCTCGCCCATCGGCCTCCCCCCGATCGAGCGCTCCTCCCCGATCGAGGACCCCCTGGCCGGCCAGATGACCGGGCGCTACCATCCGGCCATCGTGGACGACCTGGTCGAGGAAGTGGCCGTACCGTAACCGCAGGCGGCGCGGACGGGGCTTTCCGCAAGAGCCGGAGAGACCCGCGGCGACTTAAAGGGCCGGGAGCCCTCCCCGCATTTTGCGACGCTTAGATCGGACCGCCCGAGGAGCGAATGCCATGAGCGCACGCATCGCCGTCTTTCCCGGAACCTTCGATCCGATCACCTCGGGCCACCTCGACGTGATCCGCCGGGGCGCGGCCATCTTCGATCGCCTGATCGTGGGCGTGGCCGAGAATCCCGTCAAGCACGAGATCCTCTTTTCCGCCGCCGAGCGCGTGGCCAGCATCCGGGAGCTCGTGACCGATTTCCCCAACGTGGAGGTCCGCTCCTTCGACGGAATGGCCGTGGACTTTGTGCGGTCGATGGGCGCCGGCATCATCCTGCGTGGGATACGGACCTTCGGCGATTTCGAGTACGAGTTCCAGCTCGCGCTCGCCAACCGCGCCTTCGGCGGGGTGGAGACGGTCTTCATCATGGCGAGCGAAGAGACCTCCTTCGTGCGCTCCACCCTCATCAAGGAGGCGGCCGCGCTGGGCGCGGATATCTCGCGCTTCGTGCCCGAATCCATCGCCCGCCGCATGGCCGAGCGCCTGGACCTTCCCCAGGAGAATGCCGCGGGACTCCGCGGGGACGAATCCCCCCGATGAAACCGGCGAGGCTCCCCCGCCCCGTAACGCCGCCTGGCCGCATCGGCCCCGGAGTCGGAGCGCCTTGCTCCTTTCCTCCTCCGTCGCGCCCCGGCACACTCCCTCCCGCGCGACGCATGAATGCGCGGCGGGCCCGGCAGGAATCAATCTTCCGTGTTTTACTTGACAGGCCTTTCTTTCGCGGTAAAATGAAGCAGGGTTGGGAGAAGAAAGAAGACGCCTTGGGAACCGGGCCAAGGCGAGAAAGAAACGGCCGAGCGCCGGGTTGGGAAAGGGCGGAAAATTCCTATGGCACCTCGCAAGGAGGGAAAGCGATGAGGGCACTTACAATCCTGTGCATCTTTTGGGGGATGGGGGCCGGCCTCGTCCAGGCCGCCGATGTAATGCGCACTCTGAGCCCCGCCGAGGCCGACATGCTTAAGCGCCTGATCGTGGCGGAAGAGCGGATCACCGAGATGGAGAAGACGCTCAATAAGCAAAACCAGACGATCCTGCAATTACGAGCCGAGCTCGGGAACCTTAGGACTCAGCAAATCTTTACCGGGGGGATCCCGGGCGGTGTGACCGGAGTAATCACCGAGACGGGCCCTGTCGCCTCCGCTTCCGGCGAGGCTGAAAACCTGCAGCCCGATGTGGATCCCGCCTTTGATTTTCGAAATGCGGAAAAGGTGATCCAAGAGGAAGTGATGAGGATCGAGCCTTACGATGCCATGACCCGCGGACTGCTTGCGGAACGCCAACGAAAAGCGCTGCAAGTTCTCTTGAGCGGCCCGCCGGAGGACATCCCGGAAGCGGAGTTCATCAAGATACGAAAGAAGGTATACCAACAATACCCAACGAATTACGACCTGCGGATGGAGCTTGAAAGGCAACAATACGAATACTACCGTAAATATGCCCCCATCAGATAAGTCCTTGTCCGAGGCGAGCTACGCCGAGATGCGTTTCCACAAAAAGAGGGGCCCGTGCCTTGCGCCCGGACTTTGACAATATCCCAGGTTTGTTCCATTGTTTTCAACAAGGAAGGATAAGAGCCGCGATATTTTTTAACATCCATTAAGACCGAATCGCATGCCTTTCCCATGCTCGGTTCCCGCAAGAGAGCTCTTCCCAAGAACCCTTACCCTTGATTTGCCATATTTTCCGAGGTCGATATTACCTATTGGTTTTTAATAAGTTAGGTCACATTCTGAGTTTCTGGAAGAGAGATATCTGCATGATGGAGAATGCCGCATGGAAAAGAAATATAAAATTATATTAATATACACTATGCGGCAAGTGCGTTTTTTATTATAAAAAAACGGCAAAGAAATAATTTTTCAATACGTTGACAAAATCCATCCCCCGGTGTATAAGGTTCAATGTGGGAAACCTTGTGGGTTGAAACCCAAGGAAGTGGATCGCTGAAAGGAGGAGTTATGAAGAAAAAAGGGTTTACGTTGGTTGAGTTGTTGGTTGTGATCGCAATCATCGCGATCCTTGCTGGGCTGCTCCTGCCGGCGCTGCAGAAAGCGCGTGAGGCCGCCATGCGCACTAAGTGCATCAGTAATATGAAGCAGATTGGTACAGGCCTCCTTCTTTACAGCAGCGACTCCTATTACGCCAGGATGCCCAATGTGGGTCCGATGGGCAAGACCGCCGCCGACAATCTCGGTAGAGGCTTGTACGGGAAGGGCGACGGCATTATCGGCAACAAGGAAGTCTTCCAATGTCCGTCCACCGACGGCATTAACCGGGGCTACGAGGACAGCGACTATCTCCGCACCGATTGGGATTGGCCCAACATGAATGCCATGGTTGTCATCGCGGGCGACTTCCAGATGAACCACGTGCAAACCATGTGGAGCGACGAGATCGAGGCCAATACCCCCTACACCTTCCTGTTCAAGGATGGCCATGTGATCGGGCACCGGAATTCGAACCCGGGCCCGGTCGTGGACAATGTCCCCGGCGCCTACGATTCGCGTGACGACATGTACGATAACGACACCCCGGATCTCCTCAAGACTCCGGCAACGGCGGTGTACACGTACCTGCACTGGAACGACTGATCGTTCACTCCCACATTTGCGATCCACGAGAAAGGGGCGCCATTCGGCGCCCCTTCTTTTTTTTCTCCCGCATTTTTACCCATGCCCGCGCGGAATGGTCGCTCTCATCGGATGCCGGAGACCTTGGAGAAGGAGGCGGGCAAGGATCCCCGGGCGGATATTCAGGGCGAGAGACGCGCCCCCTCTCCTGTCTGGGTCCCGGTTTCTTCCCCAAGCGCTTCGCCCGGACTCGGCCGATACTCCTGCGAGGGGAGAATAAGGTCGCCCACGGGGTAGAGCTTGAGCGACATCTTCTTCTCCGTCGGTTCCGTGTAGATGTAGAGCGCCTCGTCTTCGATCGAGAGGTGGAGGTTGTTCAGGCGTAAGACCCAATTCAGGGCGCGGCCGAGCGTCATGTCCTTGACCTTCATGGTGACGGGCGCATCGAGATCGACCGTGGGCGCCACGACGAGGTTGGCCTTCACCTTGTCCTGGAAAAAGTACAGCACCGCCCCGAGCGGCGCCTCTTCGAAGTCAAAGCTGACGGTGAGATAGGCCAGGCGCTTGTACACGGCCTCCTTCCATCCCGGTCCCACGGCGAATTGCTCGAGAGGGAATCCTTCTCGGGGAGGAGCGCTCCCGCCCCCGGGAACCGCGGAGCGCGATTCCCGCTCGCCGGCTTCCGTCGTGGCGGGAGCGCGGGGCTCGTTCCACGCATCCGTGCTCGTTGGAATATCTTCCGGGGATTCCCAAAGAACCGTTCCGCTCTCCGGGAGGGGAGGCTTCCCCTCGTTCGCGGCCGGCGGGAGATTTGGGGATTGGCTGTCCGCTCGGGAAGCGCTTGGCGCAAGGGAAGAGAGCCCTTCGGCCCAAGCGCTTGTGGAGGCCGTGGCGATTCCTTCGGGCATGTCCCCGGCGGTTGTCTGCTTCCCGTGCGGAGGGAAGAGCCGGAGCATTCCGAGGAGCATGAAAAGCGCGCGCGCCGAACGCATCGGTCTTCTCTCCCCCAGGAGGAGTTCCCTTATTTATATTTACCATAACGCGGAGGATTTGCAAGGCAGGTTGTCCTTGCCGGCCCGTGAAAAATCAGCCGGGCACGGCCACCAGGAGAAAACCGTTGGCATGACGGTCGATGTCTTCGCCCTCGCAAGGACCGTCCCGACGGTCGTTCAAGCCCTCCAGGTGCGCCAGGCGGAGGCCCGCGTCTTCCACGAGCGCCATAAGCTCGCCGAGGGAAAAGGAATGCAGGCGGAGGTCGACGAGGCCCCGGTACCGGCGGAGGATATGGTCGCCCGGCTCGATCCGGTCCAAGAGCACTCCCAGGACTTCGGCGAGGCGGGTCATCCGGCCTTTGTGGGGGGAGAAGCGGTATCGGTCGTTGTGGACGTGGAGAAGGAGACGGCCTTCCGGCGCAAGGAAACATCGTAGAGAACGAAGGAATTCGAGCCGCCTCTCGGCTCCATGAACCATCCCGAGCGTGCTGAACATGAGAAGGATCGCGTCAAAACGGGCCGAGTCGGCCAGGGGAAGCCGGAGCATGTCCGCCTGGACGAGCGGTGCATGCAGGCGGGTATTCCGGAGCTTCTCGCGCGCAGCGGCCAGCATGTGCGCGGACAGGTCCAGACCGACGACCCGATCGCCCCGCCGCGCAAGCGCGACCAGATGCCGCCCGGTTCCGGCGCCGAGGTCCAGAACGCGCGAGCCGGGCGGGATGTGCCTGTGAACGAACTCCGTGTCATAGGCAAAGAGGGGATGACGGGCAAAGTAGGCGTCGTAGAGGCGTGCGATGCCGGGGTGGTTTACATAGGCGACCACGCTCGGATCAAGGTGCGATGCCGGCTTCGCCATGGGGCGGCTCTCCGCGTCCCTTGGCCGGCGGCACGGGAAGGGTTCCGCGAGGGGGAAGGGGAATGCGCCAAAGCGCCCGGATGCATCCCGCGGCCAGGAGGAGCGCGCCGGAGGCAATGACGCCGTAGGCCTTGGCATAGGAGGCCGCTTTTTCTCCCACGAGGTCCGAGGAGGTGCCCAATACGGCCAGGACCGCGAGGACGAGGAGTAGAAGGCCGGTTCGGTCCCTTTCTCCCTTCTTCCCGGAAAGGCTCCAGGCGGCGAGCATCCCGCCGGGGACCATCAAGGTCACGAACTGGGCCGGCCGGGCCTCGGGGCTGATGAGGAGCATCAGGATAAACAAGAGGCCGATCTCCAGGCCCGCGCGCAGGGAGGATTCCCGCTCCGGGCCCGGGCGCATGAGCCACGCCGCGGCGGCCACGAGCAATACCACGCATCCCAGCGCGATCCAATTGACCGTCTCGAGCGGCAGGTCGGCCACGTTGATGCGGTACTCGCGCGACCGCCTCTCGTTCCAGCTGCTCGCCCGCACCGGCCGGAGAAGGCGGTTCGCGATCGCGGGCAGGCTCTGGCCCGGCGCGTCTTGTTCGGGAAGGGTCGTGACCATCTTGGCGCGGCCCTTCAGGTAGGTTCGCAGGAGATATCGGTTCGTCTCCGGCCCCCAGGTGAAGATCGGAAGCATGGCGGCGAAGACCAGGGTCCCGATCACCCCGTACGCCGTGGCCCACCATTTCCGCTTCCAGGCGTAATAGAGGAGAAAGAGCGCCGGCATGAACTTGAGCGCGGCCGCCCAGGCGGTGAGGAGCCCCCCCGCGCGCTCCCAGCCCCGCGAGACGGAATAAACCCCCGCCAGGGCGAGAAAGGCCACCGGGAGGTTGACCTGCCCGAGCCGTGCATTGTCCGCGAAGAACCGCCCCGAGAGTGCGATCGCCGCGAGGGAGACCGCAAGCGCCCGGCCGGGGGGCGCGTTCGAAAGCTTCAAGGTCAAGAGGAGCATGCCCGCGTAGGAAACGGCGAGCAGAAGATACCAAAGATGCGCCGCCGCCTCGAGTGAAAACAGGGCCAGGGGCATCATGCACTGGGCGAAGAAGGGGAGATACTTGAACTGGTACTTCCCCTCGGCGAGATAAATGTCGCCCTTTTCGAGCGCGACGGCCCCGGCGACGTAATAGCGGGGAAAATCGCTCGTCAGGGAGCGCGGAGCCGCCTTGTGCTCAAAGACGAGGAGGGCCAGGATCAGCAAGGCGATGGCAACGGCATTGCGCTTGGGCCAGGGGCCGCCCGGATTCATGGCTCGCCTCCGCCAACGGGCAGGCCCTGCCCAAGGCGCTGGTAGAGGGAGAGGTGCCCCTGGGCGACGTCCTTGATATTGAACTCCCGGGCGATGCGCTCGCGGCCTCGCGCGCCCATTTCCGCGGCCCGCGCGGGATCGGCCAGGAGCCCTTCGATGGCCTGGGCAAACGCCTCGGGATTCTCCTTGGGCACCAGTATACCGGTCACGCCGTCCTCGACCAGGTCGTACAGGCCCCCCACGCCGCTCGCCACCACGGGGCGCTCCCACGCCATGGCCTGGAGGACGGAGAGCCCCAATCCCTCCTGGGTCGAGGGCTCCACAAAGATGTCGAATTCGCGGAGGAAGACCGCCTCCGCCTGGACCGACGGCCGCTTGACCGCGTAGGCCGTGGTGCTGAGGGCGCCGCTGGAGAAGGTGACGCGCTTGCTGATGCCGAGAGAGACGGCAAGCTCGCGAAGGGGCACGAGGTCCGGTCCCCGTCCGATGATCACGTATTCCACCGCTGGCCGCTTCCCGTGAAGAAGCGCCGCAGCCTGGAGAAACACGCGCTGGCCCTTGTGGGGGACCAGGGTCCCCAGTGCGCCCACCACCGGGATGGCGGATCGTCTTCCCCCCCTTCGATTCGTCGGCCCCCATACGGCCGAGCGCTCCTCCGGAAGGGGATAATTCGACAGGTCCACTCCGTTGTGGATCACCGTGATGGCCTCCCTTGCGACCAACCGGGCCTGGATCGTGTGCATTTGGACCGCGTCGGAGACGGCGATATAGGCCGCGCCCTTTTCGTTCCAGGCGCCCTTTTCATCGGCCGCGGGGGGGCGGTTGATCGTGACGACGAGGGGGACCGAAAGCCGCCGCGCGAGGGACAGGCCGCGCCGCGCAACGGTCGGATCCTGGGCATGAAGGACCTGGGGCGCAAAGGCCTGGACCTGCCGCCGCGACTGGCGGCCGAAGACGCGCCCCCCCAGATGGGGATCGACCGCGAGGGCGAGATCGCTCGAACGGAAGGCGCCCTCCCGCTCCCCGCCGCGGGGCGCCATGGTGAGGCACTCGACGCCGAGAGGGCGGAAGGCCCGGGCCAGGGTCAGCGCGTTGTAGCCGGGACCGTTGTACTCGAAATCGGGGCAGAGAAACAAGACGCGCTTCACGGGCAGCATGGCAGGGGCACTCCTGGAAGATCGCCGGCGTCGTCCCGCTTGCGGCGCGAAGATTTCGGTCCGAACCGCTGTTTGGCGCGCAAGCGATCAGGAACCCGCCGAGCTCGCGGTCATCCCCTGGCCGGGCCGTTTGGCCCCCCGCCGCCGCGCAACCCGGTCCGGCGTGTTGCGCCAGCGCTGGTGCATCCAGACCCACTGGTCGGGATAGCGGCGGATCGCGGCTTCCAGATACCCGCTCCAACGCCGCGTCAGGCGCATGGTTTCCGCTTCCCGCGCATCGGGCCCGCGGGAAGCCTCGGGGAAGATGGGCCCTTCCTTCAACAGGCGGTAGTGAAAGCCCTCGCGCACCAGATACACGAGATACGTCGCAACCCTGGCCGCGATCGCCAGCTTGGCCGGCGCCGTCGGAGTATAGGCCTGGAGCCCGAAAAAATCCACGAAAACCCCGTCGAGCTCGGTGACGTCCTGGTCCGGCAGGATTCCGACGGATATTCCCTCCCGCAACGCGGCCAGGAGCCCCTTGGGCGAATCGTCGGAATGGAGCACGGTCACGCCGCTCGCGCCCCGGAGCGCGGTGAGAAGGGCGTCGGCGCGGTCTTCTTCCACGCGGCGGCCCACCACGCGCAAGCGCCCGCCCAGGCGCGCATAGGCCGCGGCCAAGAGCTCCCAGTGGCCCAGGTGCCCGCTCACGAGCACCGCCCCGGGAACGCTTCGGGTCTCCTCGATCAGGCTCAAAAATTCCTCCGGGTTGACGAGACACTCCAGGATCTCTTCCCGGGACCAGCGGTGGAGAACGAGCGCCTCAAGGGTCACGATGGCGAGGTTCTGAAAGGTTCGCCGCGCGCAACGACGGAGCGCGGATGCGTCGAGCTCCGGAAATGCCGCGGCCAGATGATCGAGGGTTCTCCGGCGCGCGGTCGGGAGGCAAAGGTAGGCCAAGAGCCCCAGGGCCTGCCCGAATGCCACGAGCCAGGGACGCGAGAATCCGCCCATGATGAGCGAGAGGGCGCGCAAGAGGGGAACGGCCATGCGCCATCGGAGGGAACGGAGCCTCGCGCTGAAGGAAGCCCTTTTCCTGGCCATGATCGCATAATTTCCCGGACTGGGCCGGTCTTGCGTGGAAGCCGTCCAGCCCTCGGTGTTCACCACGGCAAAATCCTCAAAGCGGGGGAAGCGACCGGGACTCGTATGGGGTGCCTCAGCCGGACAGGAATCGGCCTCCCTCTTTCAGGCGCCTCCGTTCCCGGAAGGGAAGGACGCGAAAGGCGCCCCGTCCGTTCCCGATGCCTATTTTGTTCTAAGCAAAAGCGCCGTCAAGGGAAGTGTCCCGCGAGGCTAGGCAAATCCCCGGCAAGACGAGGCGGATGGCGGCTCGGCTACTCTTCTTCCTGCGGTTCCGTATAGGGGACTTGATCCGGGAGGGGCGTTCCGGCCTTGGCGAGCGCCTTGGCGGCGGCATGCACAATGCCCTCGGCGGTAAAGGTGGCGCCCGTCATGGTATCCACCCTTTGGATGCCTTGTTGCCGCACGATCGCCTTGGGAATTATGGTGAGCGTGTTCAAGGGCTGCTTCTCGTTGTGTTTCGTCACTTCGACCGATGCGATCATCTCGTTCTCGACCGTGAGCATCACGGTCAGCTTGTCGTTGTATCCTTGCCCCTCTCCTTCGTAAGTGCCGTCTTTCAGGGAGCTCAAGTCGATCCAGGAGATGGCCTCCATGGCTTCCTTCCCGTCGCGGGCCCATTTCCTGTTCTGGGTGGCGTCCTGGGTGCCTTTCCACGTGGTGGCGGCGCGGTTGAAGTAGAAGGCCGCCAGGGGGAATTCACCCGCATACCGGCAGGCGCTGCCGGCGGCCAGGCAGGTCATGTCCCGAAGGCCCTTTTCCGCGCCCTCGTCCGCCATTTGGAGCGCGGTGGAGAGTTTCTCCGCTTCCCCCCAAAGTCGAATGATGCTGCCGAATCGAGTCTGATCGGATCCCAATAGGTTCAATTGCTGGATGGGCTTGGTGTCGTTGCCGAGTTTCAGACAGGCCAGGATGAACTGGGGAGTGTTTTCCCCCTTGCCTATTCTCCAGTAATAGGCGGCGCGTATCCAGTCCTCCTCGATACCGTACAAGGATCCGAGCTCCCAGGCCACCGGCCGCTGCGCACCGGGATTTTGTTCGTTCACTTTGAAGGCATGATCCAAGAGGCGTATCCCTTCGCGCCAGCGTTTGGGCTCCGGACGGATGTCATTCCAGATATAATGCACGATATATTTCTTCGGGTTCCATATGTTCCTGAGAGGGATTGTTTTCATGTCCAGCCCTTCCGGGATTTTTAAGGGCACCTCGGAAAGCCACTTCGGTGGATTGTCCCTGGCCGAGCGGATCAGGGCGTACAGATCTCTTTCGGTAAGGGCCTTCTGCGCGCTTTGGGCGAGGGATTCGGTCTTCTCTTCCGCCGGCGCAAGGAAGCTGGGGAGGAAGAAGAGGAAGAGAACTATCAGGAAGGAAATATGTCGCCTCAATCGATCACGGGAGGAACGAGTCCAACGAAGCCCCCAGAAAAGGCTTTTTGCATTGGATGGCTCGATCATGACTTTATCCTCCTTCACGCTCCGGACAACGTCGGTTCGTTCAGGAACAAACGCGCGACGACGAAGAAGCGATCGCTTCCTTGAATGGGTCATCATCTCCGTCCTGCGACACGGACTCTTCGGCGTTCCTTTATCCGGGGGGTCGATTCTTTAAGCCGTTCGCAACTTCATTCGTCTTCGCCCCGGCCTTGGCATTCCCATACTTAATTTATTGTTTTGTAACAGGTTGTGAGGCAACATCCTTCGACTCCTTCCTGATTCTATCAATACCGTCTCTCCTTGCGCCTGTCAATGATTTCTTCGTCACTATTTTAAAATTCCCGTATCGGTTTCTCGAACTCTTTTAAAAAAACCGGACGGCCCGGCCGGTTCGTACGGAATCCAACGCATAGTTCCAAGCGAGGTTATGGCGAACGGTTGAAAGGGATGAAAAAAGAGGCGTGAAGAAGAAATGGGCCGGCTGGCCCCCAAAGCCCAAGAGATTCACAGTGGCCGGATAAAAATCCGCAGCGATTGCCCCTCGATTTGAACGTCAAAAGATGTCTTCAGGTGTTCGGCCTTTTCCTTCCCGACGGAAAGAT
This sequence comes from Planctomycetota bacterium, assembly GCA_043802275.1. Lineage (GTDB taxonomy): Bacteria > Planctomycetota > SZUA-567 > SZUA-567 > JAFGNG01 > JAZDLH01. The sequence continues at coordinate 75 of JAZDLH010000054.1, read as the reverse complement.
CGGCGCACAGGGTTTCCCTTCGAATGAACTGGGAGTAGGCCTCGCCCGCCTCGCGCAAGGCCCCGTCGCATTGAA
>JAZDLH010000053.1:0-11950 GCA_043802275.1 Planctomycetota bacterium | reverse complement strand
CTCGTAGCGTTTCTCGTGGAGCTATCCAGCGCGCCGTGGCAGCCGGACTTCCCCTATGCAGCCGGCGAGTGAATCATTGACGTAATCCTTTCCATCCCTTCCTGTTCCGATCCTTTTAGAGAAACGAAAAAAATAGGAAGCGGAAAGGAAGCAGAGGGAAAAGAGGGAAAGAAGCGGGGAAAGCAAAAAGTAGAAGCAGGACATAACGTTTTGGCATTGTATGAGTTGAGGAGAGCGAACATGCCGCTTATAAGGAAATCATCTCCTGAAAAGGTGAAGAGAATCGTTCTTGGCAAGGATCCGTACGTGGACCAATTATACGGATGTTTCCGGATTGACAATCCCCGCGCGGACGGGTTTCACAAGGAACGCGAGCTGGAGATCGTATATAACAGCGGGAAAAATATGCATGTTACCGTGCCAGAATCCATGCGCGTGCCCATTCCCGAAAGCGGGAAGATCGTGAACACCGAGCTCTTTCGCCTGGAGTGCATCGGCAAGGCCCTCGACACCATGAAGCTTCTCACCATGCGCGTGGGTTGGAACCAGACCGACCGCGACGTCAACCGCATTATCGACTTCGATCCCAGGGGCACCTTCGCCGCATATCTCAAGGGAAAAGGCTTCAAAATCCCCATCGCGACGGCCACTGTGGCCCCGCGCGGCCGTAACAACACTTGGATCGGCATGATCCTCGTCCATCCTGAGATGCGGCGGCAGGGCGTGGCGAATTACATGATGCAGGTCTGCGTGAAATACGCCGTCGAGCAGGGAAAGGTCATCAATGGTCTTGACGCAACGCCCATGGGAAACACGGTTTATGGAGCCGTAGGCTACGTGGACTCCTTCCGCATATGGCGATCGGTCTACAAGTCGGCGGAGTTTGCCAATGCCTCTTATGATAAGGCGCATGTCAGCCGCATTACAAAGAAAGACCTGGACGGGGTGATCCAATACGACGCCTCCAATTACCTGGAGCGCGAGGCGATACTCCGCGCGCTCTACGCGGACTGCGACGGCGAGGCCTATGTCTTTCGCAACGACAACGGCGAGGTGGCCGGCTACGTTTTGGGACGGCCGGGCCGCATCCGGCCGTTCGTGGGGCCGTTTATCGCGGACAGCGAGGCAATCGCGCGAGAGCTGTTGGACGCCATCTCCTCCTCCTACGCCGCCAGGGGCGAGGAGACCCTGTTCATCGACACGCCGGAGGAAAAGTTCGACGACCGGGGCGTGTACGCGCGGGGCGTCTTCGACCAGGAGAGGAAGCCCTCCCGCCACCGGCTCATCCGCGACATCGCGTGCGTGCGCGACTTTACCCGCATGTACCAGGTTGTGGATCCGCAAGGGGCCGAGCGGCTCGTGAAGGAATTCCGGGAAAAGGAAAACCTCTCCCCGGGCGACCCGCGCGTCAGGGAATTCGCCGCGGTCATGCATCGTTCCGTGCAAAACCGTAGCGAGACGGCCGCCTACATGGAGTACGAGGCCAAGGTCCTGCAGAAAAAGATATGGGGGGACACCGGGCCGGAGAAAGGATAGGACGCAGGGAAAAATATGCGAAAAATGGAATTGACGCCTTTTCACCGGGGTGATAGGGTTAGTGTCCCGTCATTGGGAGAAGCGAAAGGGACAATGCGATATCTTCCAGGTACAGGCATGGAAGACAAAGCCGTTACGAAATCCGTCAAAAGCTCCGCCATTGTTTGGCGGCGTGGGAAAAGAACCATTTGGCGATTGGTAGAAAGGGGATGCGGGATGAAACGATTTGGTAAAGCATTGCCGCTTGTTTTAATCTTGCTGGTCGCGGCCATGCCTTGTTTTGCGGCCGAGTCGGGAGCCTATGTCAATCGCCCGATCAAGACCTTTACCTTCGAAGCGCGCGGTCCGATGATCTCCCAGTTGTACCGCATGGGCCTTGAGAACACCCCGGCCCATATCACGGCTTTTTGCGAGGTCTTGAATGATCAGGGCGCGGACGTGAAGATGCGCGAGGCGGCCGTTGCGCAGCTCGTGTTCACGAATGACGCGTCCGCCGTCGAACCGCTCATGGCGGCGCTCGGAGACGAATCCGCCATCGTGAGACGCTGCGCGATCTCCGCCTTGAGGCGGATTGGAGACCCGAGGGCCATACCCGCCCTGGAAAAGATGCTGACCCACGTGCCGGCGGGCGCGAATGAGGCCGAGCTCCCGAACCAGGAGTACATCAACCGGCTGGCGGCGGCGCTCGAGCTTTCCAGGCTCGGGAGCGACGCGGGCCGAGAGACCGTGCTCGGCATCATCGCGACCTCCAAGGTCAAACCCGTTCTCACCATGGCCATGCGGTGCGCGATCCTCATGGAGATCAAGGAGGCCATACCCGAGTGCCTCCGGATCGCAAAAGAAACGCCCTTCTTCGGCGAGGACACGCCCGGACTTTTTGCGCTGCGCCTCATCCGGATACTGGACGACGGATCGCACGCCAAGGAGGTTTCCGAGATCGCGTTGGAGAAGCACGACTCGCCCGGCGGATTCATCAAGATCGAAACCCTCGCCATCCTCGCCAAGTTCGGCGACGAGAGCGCGGTTCCGCTCTTCAAGCGCGTAATCGCCGAGGATGACGGATGGGAGCATCATTACGCATCCGCGGCGATTGGACTTGGGAGGCTGAAACCCGAGGGTGCGGCCGCCTATCTGGTGGAGCATCTCATCAACCTCCACGGCAAGAATCCCGGCGGCCCCGAGCGTTACGATTATGAGGCCTTCCCCCGGGTCTGCGAGGCGCTGGTCAAGCTGAACGACCCCTCGGTCATCCCGGCGCTCCGCGAGGCGGTCTTCGAGTACTTGGTTCCGACGGATTACTTCCTTCGCCGCCAGAACATCTTCTGGGTGTTGGCAAGCCTCGGGGACCGCGAGGCGAAGGAAGGGCTGCGGTCCGATCTTAACCACAAGGACGCGGGCGTGCGCCGTTACGCGGCCAACTTCCTGGGCAAGTTGAAGGACGAGGCTGCGGGTCCTCTATTGGTCGAAGCGCTCAAGAAAGAGACAGAGCCCTACACCTTCAAGGTGATGAAGGAAGCTCTCGCCGCGATCGGCCCCCTACCCGCCGAGGTCGAGGCGCTTCCGGCGCCGGTTCTGCCGGCCCGCCGGGACACCTACGGCAAGCCCCGCTTCTTCAGCATGCACTTCGACGACTGCGCCACGATCGAGGCCATGGAGCGGTTTGCCGACCTCGTGGAGGAACTGGCCAAGCAGGACGCGCGCTGGGCCTTCATGATCAATTACGCGCCGTGCTCCCGCAACGACGAGGAGTACAACAAGGTCCTCGTCCAGCGCCTCTACGACCGCGGCTGCGAGATCGAGAGCCATTCGCTCAACCACAACCCCGACTGCCGCGGCATCAACGCCAGCACCGACGACCAAATACGCGAGCAGACCTCCGGCGGCATGGCCTGGATCCGAGCGAACATCCTGGGCATGGACAAGTTCTATGCGAGCAGCACCGGCGGCGGCGGCGCCTGGCGGCCCGGCGATCCGAAGCGGGACCGCGCCGAAGTCCGCAAGGTCCTGGATGAAGTCGCGGCCAAGGAGTTCGACAAGAGCATCCAGTACCGGCCGTTAATCAGGGACCGCGAGGAAGTCCCCAGCATGGTGCCGGATTACGCGGCGCCGCCCCTCCACACGTCGAAATACATCGATGTCTTCCCCCAGCCGAAGGTCGAAGACGCAACCAAGATCGACTTCGGGCCGCTCATGAGCGAACGGTTCGGCGGAGATCTCTCCTACGGGTACGATCACGAGACCGTGGAGGAGGGCGTGGAGGCCCTGGCGGCCTCCTTCGACGACTGGTACTACGACTTCCCGACATGGAACTTCCACCTCGGCGGGCACGACTGGCCGAACAGCCCGATCCCGATCCGTCCGCCCACCCGGGCGCACCACTGGGAGGAGCTTTCCGGCTTCCTACGAGAAGTCCTCGTGAACCGCCGGGATCGGTATCCCATGGCCTACAGCATGACGCGTCTCGATCTCGCGCACATCTTCAACGGCGGCAAGACTCCCGAGGAGATTCTGACACAGACGAAGAACCTGCAGGACAAGTAGCGACGCGCGCGCAAGCGCCGATCGGAATCGAACAAGCGCCCCCCTCTTCCCTTACAAGAGGGGGGCGTGTTTCAAGGTCCGGCGCCACGCTCGGGGCGCCGTCATCTTGCCCGGCTCTTGGGGCGAGTGAAGGAACAGGCGCCCTCGGGCCGGGTTGTGGAGGGGTGCCATGAAAGCGAAACGAATCCGCATGGGCGTTTCGGGTCTGGGGCGCATCGGCTGGAAGTTCCACTGCAAGGAGATCTCCGAACACCGCGAGTTCGAGCTCGCGGCCGTGGCCGATCCGAGCGCCGAGCGCCGCCGGGAGGCGGAGGCGGCCTACGGATGCCGGGCCTTTCCATCCTACGCGCATATGATCTCCGAGGCCGAGCTCGACGCCGTGGTCGTCGCCTCCCCCACGCATCTCCATAAGGCCCAGGCGGTGGCCGCGCTCCGCAAGGGACTGCACGTGCTCCTCGAAAAGCCCATGGCTCTAGACCTCGCCGAGGCGCAGGTCGTGGTCCGGGCAGCGAGGCGCGCCAAACGCGTGCTCACCGTGTACCAGCCCCACCGCCTGCGCGCGTATTTCCAGCAGCTTCTCCGCATTCTCCGCTCCGGGAAACTGGGGACGATCTACCACGTCCGCCTCGCCATGTTCGATTTCGAGCGTCGCGACGACTGGCAGAGCCTAAGGAAGTACGGCGGCGGGATTCTCAACAACTACGGCGCGCACGCCCTGGACCAGATTTTGGCGCTCCTCGGCCACGACGTAAGGCGCGTCTTCTGCAACCGGCGGATCGTGGCCACGCTCGGGGACGCGGAGGACGTGGTCAAGGTCGTGTGCGAGACCCGCGACGGCGCTGTCGGCGAAGTGGACATCAACCAGGCCTCCCCTGTCTCGCCGTTCGGGATCGTGGTACACGGCTCCCGGGGCGTCCTTACCTCCGACCGGAAGGCCTTTACCGTGCGGCGGATTCCGGCCCGGGGGCTAAAGCCCAAGAAGCTGAACAAGAGCCTGGCCGCGGCCAACCGCCAATATCCTTCGGACGACGTCCGGTTCCTGGAGGAGATCATTCCCGTCGACGAGAAGTACAAGATCGACGTGTACAAGGATTTCGCCAGGGCGGTCCGCACGGGCGCCGCCCCCTACATCCGGCCGGAGGAGACCCTGGCCGTCATGAGCCTCATCGAGGCCTGCCGGAAGGACTCGCCCCGCATCTTCGAGGCGCGCCTGTGATTCCCAAGCGAGAGATATAGCCCCGGCAGGCTCCGTGGGTTGACTTTTCTACGGATCGGTGTAGGGTAAAGGATTGGCGGCCGTTTACTGGAAAGCGGCAGGCTGAAGATGGCGCGGGGAAGGGCGCGCGGAACGGAAAGAAGCGAGGGGCAACCATGAAGCGAAGCGCGGTTTCGATAGTCGCCGTCGGGCTCATGGTCTTCTCCCCCCTGGGCCGCGGTGCCCGGGGCGGCGAGGGCAACCATCCCATCCGGTCCTTCACCTTCGAGGAGCGGGGCCCGGTCGTTGCGAATCTCTATCGGCTGGGCATGGAGAATGACCCTTCCCACATCCCCATCTTCTGCGCGGCGCTCCAGGACGAAAGCGTGCCGGTCCGCGAGGCTGCCGCGGCGCAGCTCGTATTCACCCACGACGAGACGGCCATCCCGCATCTCTCGGAGGCCCTGAAGGACTCGTCCCTCCTGGTGCGCCGATGCGCCGTCGCCGCGCTCGAAAGGATCGGCTCACCCGCCGCCATACCTGCTCTTCTTGCATTCCTGGACCGACCTCTTCCCCCGGAGACCGTCGCCCTCGACGTGGGGGGCAATGCCCTGGAGGCCGTCCGCCAGGAGGGATTCAACCGGGTGGCCGCGGCCCTGGCGCTCTGGCGGCTGGGAAGCGAGGACGGCGCATCGGCCGTCCTGGATGTCCTTCAGAACTCCACGGACAAGTACGTCCTGCAGATGGCCCTGAAGGCCGTCATGCTCATGGATCTCAAGGAGGCCATTCCCGACTGTCTCCGGATCGTGGACATGGACCCGTACATCGGCGAGGACTCGCGCGGCATGTACGCCCTGCGGGCGCTCCGGATCGTCGGCGACGAGGCGCATGCCGCGGCGATCGCCGCCAAGGGCCTGGAGAAGTACGCCCTGCCCGGCGGGTTCGTCAAGATGGAGTGCATGGCCCTCATGGCACGGTTCGGCGACCTCTCCATGGTCCCCCTCATGCAGGCCTGCATCGAAACCGAGGAGGACTGGGAGCAGACCGTGCGCTGGGCGGTCGAGGGGATCGCCCGGATCCGGCCCGAGGGCGCGGCCTCCTACATCGTGAACCACGTCATCGACCTCGACGGCTACCACAACCCGAACAGCATCGCGCGCTACGATTTTTTGGTCTTCAAGACCGCGGCCGAGGCGCTGCCGGGCCTGGGCGACCCGTCGGTCATCCCGGACCTCAAGCGGATTCTCCCCAGCTACACCACGCCGACCGACTGGTTCGTCTGTCGGCTCTACCTCCTGTGGGACCTCGCCTGCCTTGGCGACTCCGAGGGCCTTTCGGGCCTGCACGAGGCGCTCCTCGACGAGGACGCCGGCATCCGCCGCTGGTCGGCCAAGTTCCTCAAGCGCCTCCTTGATCCCTCTTCGGAGGCCCTCCTCGCCGACGCCGTCCGTGCCGAGGCCGAGCCGTACACCTTTCGGGTGCTGAAGGACGCCCTGGCCGCCTACGGGCCCCTGCCGCCGGATATCGCGGCGCTGCCCGAACCCGTGCCCGCGCCCGAGGTCGACACCTACGGTCTGCCGCGCTACATGGTCTTTTCCTTTGACGACTGCGTGACCGTGGAATCCATGGAGCGCTTCGCCGACCTCGTGGAGGAACTGGCCCTGGAGGACGCGCGCTGGGTCTTCACCATGTGGCTCTCCCCGCATGCGCATCACGACTACTTTTACGACAGCGTGCTCGTGCAGCGATGCGTGGACCGCGGCTGCGAGGTGGAAAATCACACCTTTCACCACAACCCCGACGGGCAGAGCCCGTGGGCCAGCACGGACGACCAGATCCGGGACGAGATCCTCGGGTGCAACCGGTGGATCCGGAACCGTCTCATGGGCATCGACAAGATCTATCGCTGGAAGGGCGGGGGAGGGGGGTTTTCCCGGCCCGGCGACCCGGTCGGGGGAGACGTGGGCGGCGTGGCCGCGGAGGAAGACTGGGCGGGCGACGTGGGATACAACTCACTGGGCCTGGGCCAAAGCTCGATCCCCTGCCTCCTCGTGGATTCCGCCGCTCCTCCGTTCCACGTGTCCACGTACACGGATGTATGCCCCCTGCCGCCGAGAAACCCGGACGGGACGCTCCCCTTCGGCCCCATCATGGGCATCCGCTGGAGTTCGGACCTCTCGTATGGGTACGATCAGGACCCCGCGGAGGAGGGGGTGGAGGCCCTGGCCGCCTCCTACGACTTCTGGTATTTCCACTATCCGGAGCGCGTGCTCTTCGTGAACGGCCACGACTTCCCGGCGAGCTCCGTCCCCATGCGGATGGGCTACCAAAACCGGTGGGCCATCCAGGGCGGATTTCTACGCGAGGTGCTGGTGAACCGCCGGGCGCGGTATCCCTATGCCCGCTCCATGACCGTGCTCGAGGTCTCGCACATCAAGTACGCGGGCGCCGATCCGGACGGTCTCTTGGATCGCACACGCCACTTGCAGGCGGCGGATGAGTAGTCCATACAAAGATTCTTTGCTTCATGCCGTAAACGATGTGGGGGGCATGAAGTCTCTACCGGTTTGCTTCCGCGAGCGCAAGGAAAGAAAGACGCTCAGTTTCAACAGTTTCAGGCGGGGAAGTCCACGCGCATTTCGACGAGGAGCGGGGAATCATGACAGGCAAGGAACGGATTTTCGCGGCGTTCGAGCAGAAGCCCACCGACATCGTGCCCATTTACCAGTCCGGTTTTTCCTCGCGCATCGCCGCGCAGCTTCTGGGACATGACGCCTATGTGGGCGGCGGCGCGCAGCAATGGCGCGAGGCCGCTTCCCTCTGGGAGGGAGAGGACGCGCACGAGGCGTTCCTGGCCAAGTCGCGGCGGGACGCGAACGAGCTGACCGACCTTTTGGATCTCGATATCGCCCGTCCCGAGTACTGGCGCTGGACGCGCAAGCCCGAAAAGAAGATCGACGAGTACACCTACCGGTTCGGCGATCCGGACGCGAACTGGGAGATCCGGCGCTTCGACCCCCCGTCCGAGCTTTTTTTCGTCCTGGACGAGCACCCCAAGCCCGCCGAAACCCAGCTCGAGGACCTGGAGCGGGAGGTGGAGGAGGAGGAGGGGGGGGCCGCCGGGTACGAGCCGAGCGAACACCGCTTCCGCGCCTATCTCGAGGCCTTGAAGTATTTCGGCGACCGGAAGGCCGTGCACGGGACCGGGGCGCAGATTGCGCTTCCCTTCTCCCGCGCGTGGATGGAGGCGACGGTCCTCGAGCCGGAGCTTGTCCATCGGCTGGTCGAGGCGCAGAAGGACGTCGCCGTGAAGACCGTGGAGTTTCTCGCGCCACGGGGCATCCGCATCTTTAACGGCGGAGGCGACATGGCTTCGAACGACGGCCCGTTCTTTTCGCCGGAAATGGTGCGGGAATATCTTCTGCCCCGTTGGAAGGAGGTCTCCGACGCGTGCCGGCGCCACAACGCCTACCACCTCTTCGTGAGCGACGGCAAGACCTGGCCGGCGCTCGATATCGTCTTCAACGAGGCGGGCTTCGACGGCTACCTCGAGGTCGACCGGCGGGCGGGCATGGATCTCGCCAGGCTCCGCGAGCGATATCCCCGGGCCACCCTCTTCGGCAACATAAGCTCCCACACCCTGCACATGGGCACGAGGGAAGAGATTGTCGAAGAGGTCCGCTCCTCTGTGGCCGTGGCCAGGGCGAAGAGAGGCATTGTCGTGGGGACGTCCAACCAGATGGTGTCCGAAACACCCATCGAGAATGTCCGACTGATGGTCGAGACGCTCCGCCGACAAAGAGGCTGAACCGGCAGTAAAAGGGAAGGCCCGTTCCAAAAGGAACAAAAATCATTTAAGACAGGAAGCAGGGTAGAGTGTTTATCGGCCCATAGCATGGGATGCAAAGCCAATTTTATAAACAACGCATCTCTTTGCTCCTAAAGAGGTTACGAAATATCATAAAAACCGTTCCCAGTGGCTTCAGGCCGGCGAGGAAGAGAGGCAATGGAGAATAGGCATTAGGGGGCGAAATTCCCGGTCATTTTTTCAAAAACATTCTTGACAATGGTTTTTTGTCTGGTATGAGTGTAGTGATTATATTATAGGAGTATTGTCCGTAACGCCATAACGCCGTAACGCGGCACGACACGGAGAGAAAGCAAGAAACACCCGTCCATGAGGCTCTTATGCGATAGAGGAACCAACTGCCTGCCGGAGCACGGCAATATCTGAGACCGGCAATTCCGCTGAAGAATGGCCAATGACCGAAGTCGTGAAGAGCGGCTTTTTAGGCGGAAAGGAGGTGGAGGGAGGTTCGGTACAAGCCCTAGGTCGTTCGAACGATCAGCGGAACAGGTAGTGGTTGACAATAGATGGGAGGTAATCCCTGGGTATTCCGGAATCCAAAGCAAAGGTGTTTTGGGCCGGAGGATCGGGGAGAAGGAACCAAGAGGAGGAGAGAGACATGAAGCGTGCTTTTACGTTGGTAGAGCTCCTTGTCGTGATTGCGATCATAGCGATCCTGGCTGGGCTGCTTATGCCGGCCCTGGACAGCGCGAAAGAAGCGGCCCGCACCGCGGGATGCGCCTCCAATCTGAAGCAGATTTCGAACGGCAGCTTGTTCTATCAAGAGGACTGGGGTGGCGCGCTGCCCTACAACGGGTGGGGCAGAGTGCCGACGCAGGACGGCACAGACACGGAGCGAGGCCTGATGATTTGGGACGGCCGCGTTTCCATGTCCATCGGCTATGAGCCGTGGAACCGTCAGAATCTGGAAATTGGGACGATCTTCGACTGCCCGGCTTCCGAAAATCCGAAACTGCGCATTGCCTACGGTATCAACACGATCATCGGCAACCAGAACAACCCCAACCCGGCCATCGTGGGCTGGCGTCGTCCGGTCATGATCACCGCGGTCAAGCGCCCCAGCGCCATTCAATTCTGCGGGGACGCGCTCTGGAACCCCGGCTTCTATCTGCCGCCGTGGATCGATCGCTTCAGGTGCATGTACAACATCGGTTACTCGTGGGTTCCCGATGGCCGCATGTCCTTCCGTCACCGAGACATGACCCAGGGCAACTATGTGGACGGCCACGTTGGAACCTGGTCGCGTGACTATCTCTACACCGTGCCGACGAGCCCGCTCAACCCGGACAGCTACAACCACTTCCGGCTGATGCAGCGTTGGTACAACGCGCCCTACGGAGATGTCTAGGCTCCGTAAGTAAGAAAGACCATTGCACGTAACAAGCCTGTTGCACGGACTCGAGTCCGTGCAACAGGCTTTTTTATACCCCCTCCTTTTTCCGCCCGGCTTTTTTTATGCGCTTTTGTAGACCGGCGCCTTCCCAGGCGCCAACAAGGATCGCCGGCTCTTCGCCTGTCTCGCGCTTGGGTCCTGCAATCCAAAAATGCTCAACAGACCAACCCGGCGTCCTCAGAATTGCGTGCCGTCGGCAAAAAGCTGTTGCCGAAAAACGCAAAGCCTGATACAACATTCTGAGAAAAGATGGCCAGGAACGCGGCAGAATGCCGATTCAAGAAGACCTCGCGGCGCGGGAATCCGGATTCGGGGTCGAACACCACGCAATGTGAAAGGAGCGGTCATGTTTTGGAATCGGGCGAAGAAAGCGGCGGTTTGCGTATTTCTTCTCACGAATATCCTCTGCCTCGTGGGCTTCGATTCCATAGCCCAGGCCACGACCTATTACGTGGACATCGACCGGGGGGACGACGATTGGGACGGGCTGGCCAAGTCCCGGGCCGGAGAGATGAACGGCCCCTGGAAGAATCTGCCCGGCACGGTGGACGCGGGGGGCGAGGGCTGGACCGTTTTGATGGCCGGCGACATCGTGTGCGTCAAGGGCGGCACCCGAAACCGCGCGCAGGTGATCGTGAACAGCCGGTATTACCGGGGCGAGGCGAAGTACGACTCGATCCGGATCCGGGGCGGACAGCTTGCGGATCCGGCCTGGGGCGCCCGGGCGCCTATCCTCGACGGAGAGGGAGTCCGGACCTTTGGCTTCTGGCTCGGCGAGGCGGACAAGGAGGCTGTTGTCCAGGGCGTAACGATCGAGGGATTCGATATCCGCAACATCAAGGGCGGCGGGATCGGCAAGGGCTTCGATCCCGAAGAGGGTAGCGCCTGCATCGCCGCGGGGGGCGACGGGAAGCTCCACTACTGCGCCATCCGGCGCTGCCGCCTCCAGGACGCGCTCCGGGACGGGAGCGGCCAGGGGTACGGCATCGAAACATCGAACGGCGATCACCTGATCGTGGAGAACAATCTCATCGGTCCCAACATCGGCACGGCGGGCATCGAATTTCACCGCACGCACTGGAGCGTCATCCGCATGAATCACGTCCGGGACTGCGGCGGATTCGGCGTGGTGGTGACCGCCAACCGCTGCGACGTGAACGGCAACGTCATCGAGATGACGCCGCCCTTTGTGGGCGATTTCGCGTGCGGCCTGAGGATCGCGGGCGAGGGAGTGGACGTTTGGAACAACGTCGTGTACCTCGACCGGGATACGTCCGTCCCCCTGGCGGAGGGAGCCTGCGCCCAGGGGGCGGGCTTTGCCGGGAGCGCGAACTGCCGGGGTTTTCATAACACCGTCTGCCGGTTCGGGAATCCCTTCCAGGCGAGCCCGTTCGGCGCGGGGCTCGTGGTGGAGGAG
>JAZDLH010000052.1:0-4947 GCA_043802275.1 Planctomycetota bacterium | reverse complement strand
CAGGGTGCGCGTCTCGCCCGGGCCGATCATGACGGACGGGCTGATCTTCCACCCGCGGCCGAGCTCTTGCGCGCAGGCTGCGCCGGTGCCCTCTATGGCCATGCCGCCCTTGCCCTTTTCGCCGGTGAAATTCTCCGCGCTGATGGAGCGGGTCTCGGCGTCCGAGAGCCTCGACAGGTTGCCGAGGTTTAGCCCTATGCCGTTAAACTTGTCCATGCGTCTTTCCCTCTGTTACTTGGTCAAATCGACAAAAATAAAGGCCGGATATCTACGTAACGTCTTTTCATTGCAAGGGATACCATCTCATCGTCATGCCTATTCAGGAAAGTTACGACTCCTCAGGCGGTTTGTCAAAGGGAAAACATTTAGCCCCGGAATAGGCCGTTGCGCATCTTTGGATTTTGTATCATCATGGCCCGAATGTGCGCCGACTTCAAAGTCTCATCTATACAAGCCCCTTCCCCTTGACCCTTGGGGTTGCCCGCTTTATTCTAACCTTCATGGATGCAAGGAAAGTAAATCTGAAGAAACCGGAAACGCGCTCCCCCCGGTCGCCCGAGATCCTCGCGCCGGCCGGGGGCCCGGCGGCCCTGAAAGCCGCGCTTGCCGCCGGAGCGCACGCGGTCTACTTCGGGCTTCTGGAGATGAACGCCCGGCGGGGCGCGGAGAATTTCCCGCCCGGTCGCCTGGCGGAAACGGTGCGGGAGGTCCACGCCGGGGGCGCGCGGGCGCATCTCGCGCTCAACACCGACCTCGCGGAGCGCGAGCTCGGGGCGGCCGCCCGGGCACTTGCCCTCGCGCGCGCCTCGGGCGTGGATGCGGTGCTCGTGCGCGACGCCGCTTTTCTCGCGCTCCGGCCCTTCTTTCCGGAGATGGAGTTCCACTGGAGCACGCAGGCCGGGGTCTCGAACAGCCGCGCCTCGGCCGCGGCTGGCCGGCTCGGCATCGACCGGGTGATCCTTGCGCGCGAGCTCTCGCTCGAGGAGGTGCGCGCCGCCTCCCTCGTCCCGGGCGTGGCGACCGAAGCGTTCGTGCAAGGCGCGCTCTGCTTCTGCGTATCCGGCCGGTGTCTCCTTTCAAGCTGGGTGGGAGGAAGGAGCGGAAACCGCGGCACCTGCACGAGCCCCTGCCGCGTGCAGTGGAGCCTCTCCGACGGCCGGGAGGGGCGGCTTCTTTCCATGCACGACCTCGCGCTCCTCGAGTGCCTGGGCGCCCTGCGCGCGGCGGGTGTGAGCGCCTTCAAGATCGAGGGGAGATTAAAAACCGCGGACTGGGTCGGCCGCGCGGTCTCCCTCTATCGACGGGTCCTCGACGGCGAGGACCCCGCTGCGCTCCGGAACGAGGCCCTTTCCCTCGGCGACTACACGGGCCGCGCCCTGACGAGCGGCTACCTCGACGGTGTGCGTTCGGGGCTTGTGAACGCGTCCGGCCGCCCGGCAACGGATGGGGCTCCGGACGAGGCCCATCCGGCAAGAAAACCGAGCGCGCGCGAAGAGGAGGGTTACGTCTTTTCGATCAAGCGCTGCGAGGGGGCGCTTCACTGCCGCTGCACGGCCCGCGGCCGCAGGGAGGAGTGGACCGTGACGGCGAGCGCCGTGCGCCGTCCGGACAAGGCCGCGTCCCTCTCCGCGCTGGGCGCGCGGCTCTCCGAGGCCGGGCTTCAGGGCATGAGGCTCAAGCGCTTCGAGACCGACGCGCCCGAGCTTCTCCTTCCCCGGAAGAACGTGAACGCCCTATTCGACCGACTCTCGGCCGCGCTTCACCGGTCGAAGAAAGGTCCGGACCCCACGATCCGGATCGAGCTCCCGGAACCCGTGCGCGCGGCCATCGCGCCGGGGAATCCTTCGCCCAAGAACAATCGCGTCCTCGGCGAGCGGCCCGACCGCGCGCGCCTCGCCGCAAGGGACGCGCAGGGTTTTCTTCGCCGCGCGCAGGTGGAGGGCGCAATCGTGGAGCAGGCTTCTCCCTCCCAGGCGACGCGGTTTGTCGAACGATTCGGGCCGGAGAGGCTTCTCTTCGCCCTGCCGCCGGTCTTTTACGAGAGCGAGGTGCCGGCCGTAGAGGCGCTCGTCCGGGCCTGCGACGAGGCGGGAGCGGCCATTGAAGTAAACTCCTGGTGCGGTTGGGAGCTCGCCCGAACCGCCGGCACGCGCCTGGAGGCCGGCCCGGGGCTTGCGGTTCTTAACTCCTTGGCGGCAAGCGTGTTATACGAGCTCGGCATGGAATGCGTGACCGTTTCGCTCGAGGCCGACCGGAAGCAACTGGAGGCGCTTCTCTCGGCGCTTGGCGTTCCCGCCTCGATCGTGGTCTACGGAAGACCTGCGCTCATGGTCACGCGCGCGGAGATTCCCTGGTCGGCCGGAGGAGGCGTCTTTCTGGAGGACACGCGCGGCGTGCGGCTCCAGGTTCTTCGGGAGGGCGCGCTCACGGTCTTCCGACCCGAGGAGCCCTTTGACCTCACGGATATTCGAAACGAAGGCATCCGCGCCTGCCACCTGGTGGCGGATCTCGTCTCCTCGCCGGATCCCTTAAGCGAATGGCGCCTTTTGGGCGAGCCCGGCCGGAATAAACGCCGCTTCAATTACCACCGCACGCTCTACTGAGCGAACGTTTTTTTAACCGAATGATTTATCTTACCAATAGAAGCGATTTCAGCGGGAGACAGATAATACGAGGATCATCCGCGGCCGTCTCGTCATCCCTTGTCACCAGAAGGCCGAAGGGCGCGTTGTTCCCCGACTTTTCGATAAACGCCCGCAAGCCGAGCGTATCCCGCAACGGATCGATCATGCGGCGATATTTAACTTCGACTGGAATTCGCTTTTCTCCAATGGTCAGGATGAAATCGACCTCCGGGTCGCCTCCTCGTTCCGGCAAATGCGCCATGTCCAAACTTCCCAACGAGGATAAAAAATAACCCGTTGTGCTTTCGGCCACTCGTCCGGCCAGATCGTATAGTTGCGGTTGTTTGTCCAAATCCGTCGGATTGATCGGTATGATTTCCTGAAGCCAGGCTGCCCGTAATGCATGATCGCAAAGGCAGAACTTGTCGTATCCCCGGCCCTTTTTCCTCAATCGTATTTCGAGCGGCGGAATGGCGCGGAT
The DNA here is from genome assembly GCA_043802275.1 of Planctomycetota bacterium. Classification (GTDB taxonomy): domain Bacteria; phylum Planctomycetota; class SZUA-567; order SZUA-567; family JAFGNG01; genus JAZDLH01. Next base: position 1,842 of record JAZDLH010000052.1, on the reverse strand, counting down.
CAGCAAGGAAGAATCCAGAAATTTGATGTAATGGCGAATTCGCTGTTGCCCGATCTTTCCGCCAAATTGCAGGTTCGCCTCCGTGGCAAGCTTGGCAGGGTTTGGAGCTTGTCCAATCCAGCGACAGGCCATACGAAAAACTTCTTCCAAAAGTTGTTGGTCGCGCTTCCGTCCTCGATCTCCCACGCGCAAATCGTGTTGGATAACCCGTTCTATGACCGTCTCCTTAAGATAATCGGCGATCTCCGGCCAAGAAAAATCCGAATTGTGAGCGAAAGGGTATGCTCCACGTTCTGAAAAGGCGGCGAAAGCCGAATCCCGCGATGTCTTCTGCCGAACACCGGTATCCTTGACGTATCTCCAGAAATCGGCAGTCAACCATTCCGGCCATCCGTTTTCCATCTGCACCGGCTTCAAGTCGCCGATCCGTCGCAATGCGCCGATCTCCCACAGCCGCAAGGGACCGATTTTGATCGTCTGAATGCGCCCGGCGAGGCTGTCGCGCCCTCGCTCGATACGTAGCGCCGAGCTTCCAGTCACCAGGGCTCGAACGGCCGCATGATCCACCAAGGACTTGAGTTGCACATCCCAGGAAGAAAGGTTTTGAATCTCATCGAGAAAGAAAAATGCCGGTTTGCCGTCCCGTGCGGCCCTATTAAAAGGTTTCTCGAGTATGGCTTTTTCGTACCAGTCGACGATCCGCAAGATCGGTTCCGATCCGGCGTGTACTTTTCATAGGGACGGCAGATCGTCGAACTGAACGCGCAAGATTCTTGAGGCTTCGATTCCTTCCGTCAGCAGGCGATCGATCGCCTGCTCCTGCAACGTCGTTTTCCCGATTTGCCGGGGACCGCGTATAACCAGGATCGAAGCGATCGGTTCCTTGAGGCGGGTCAAAATCCTGTGGAATGGCCACCGTTGAAAGGGAGCCGCCGGTTTCTGCGGTGCGCCAGTCCACCAGGGATTCTGGCGATGTAAATCGTCAATAAGCGCCGGGGGTAAAGCATATGGGGGGAAAAGAGAATTTGTTTTATTCTTCCGCTCGGATCGTGTATTGAAAGACATAGCCGTATGTCTCCGACTTCGCATCCCAGAAACAGGCGTCTGTGTTCATTTCCTCCTTCCCCATCCGCTGAAATGCCGCCTTTCCCCCATGCCCATAAGAAAAACGTAACGATCGGCCCGTCATCTGTCAACAGAAAAGCCTTCGACTGCCGTGGTCGCTCCGAGGGACGCCCTTTTCTTTCCGTTTTTTCCGTGGTATAGTCGGGCGAGAAGAGCATCTTTCGGGTCGGTTGCCACGGGAGAGGAGTCAAGACCGTGCTGATCGTGAACATCGGGAACTCGACCACCGCCTTCGCGGTCTGGGCGGAGGGGGCGTACCGGGCGCGGTTCTCCCTTGCCACGCACTCCTTGGCGCCGGAGCCCCTGGCCGCGTGGCTCGAGAGTTTGCCCGCGCCCCGGCCCGACCGGGCGGCCATCGGATCGGTCGTGCCCGGGGCCACGGAGCGCCTTTCAGGCATCCTGAAGGCAAAGGGTTTCCAAGAGGTCCTGGTCCTGAACCCGGCCAGGCATCCGATCCGTCCGCACGAGCTGGAGACGCCCGAGACCACGGGCGGGGACCGCCTAACGGCCGCGCGCGCGGCGTGGGAGCGCGAGCAAAGGGCGGTCCTCGTGATCGACGCGGGCACGGCCGTGACCGTGGACGCCGTGGATCGGGAGGGCGTTTTTCTCGGCGGGGCCATCTTGCCGGGGCCGGTCATTTGGCTGGCTGCGCTGCACAACACGACCGCCCAGCGTCCTCCCTTGGAAATGCCCCTTGAGGAGCCTCCGGCCCAGGGC
>JAZDLH010000051.1:0-7463 GCA_043802275.1 Planctomycetota bacterium | reverse complement strand
ACGGCTTTCGCCGGCACCTCGTCCTCAACGTAGAGGATGTGAAAGGCGTTCGGACTCTCCACCACGGGGCTCACCTCGCCTTTTTTCAGGATTTGGAGCGCCAGGTAAAAGGCCTCCGGGTAGATCTTGGCGAGGAAGGGGTGCGTCACCGGGATCATCCCGTCTGGGCGGCTCACAAAAGGAGGCGCGAGCAGCCCCTTGGTTTCCCGGTCCTTCTCGTTCGGCGCGCGGCGCGCGGCCACCTCGGCGAAGTTGCCGCCCGAGTCTTGGATCTCCGCGCGAATGCGTTCGGCGGCGCGTCGCTCGGACTCGTACAGGTCTTCGGTGGATTTGGGGAGGGTAATGTGGCGCGCGCGCACGAGGCGCGGGAACTGGAAGAAATCCTGGTGCCCCTGGAAAAAGTCCCGCATCTCGCGCGGGGACGGGACGAGGATGGGTTTCCCCTGCTTGTACATGATTTCGTCGAAGATGAGGTCGTCTCGCGTCTTTTCCTTGGCCGAGGCCGTGACCGTCTCCCCTTTCTTCTTCAAAGCCTCGTCGATCTCTTCCTGGCCGACTGCAATGCGCTGGACAATCGCTTCCTGCCGGATGAGGCGCGACCGGACGAGGTCCTTCAGGGCGCTGCGGGCAACGGTTTCCATCTCCTCCCGGGTCAACTCTTTTTCGCCGGTCTTTTGGAGGAGATCCGCGCCATATTGCCCTGCCCGCAACTCGATCTCGTTCTTTCGGATGGGAGTGCCGTTCACCAGCGTCACCACGGCGTTTTTCAGCCGCCATTCGCTCCCCCGGGCTGTTTCCACGTGGCCGGTCATAAAAAGAAAAGCCGCAACGACCGAGAGGGGCGGGAGAAAAGAACCGAATGCGAGCGCGCCCGGGCACCGCACCGGGGAGGAGATGTGCCGCCTCATGAAGTTCCTTTCCGATGCGCTTGTGTTGGTGTGATAAGAGGCGATGTCCGCCTTATCTTATCCGGTCCCTGGGCGCCCTTGGGCCTCGTATTATCCATTTGTGTCATCGGGCCATGGATTTCCCGCGCAGGAGGCCCGGAACAGGTCCATCCGGGGCAGGGGGAACCATTCGATGGGCCGGTTCCATGGTAGCAAGCCGCGAAGAAAAATCAAGGAGCTTCCTTTCCCTGGAGCCTCATGAAAATCACCGCGCAAAAGCCCTCGTCCGTCTCTCGATTGCCCAAAAACCGTCCGCCTTGACACGGCCGCAAGGGGCCGATACATTGGGAGTTCCGTGGTTGACAAAGAAGGCGCTCTTTTTGGTAGAGAGAGGCAAAGGAAACGATTCCGCCACGGGCGCAGGGGAAGACAAGGGGATTGCCCTATGCCGACAGACAATACATGACCAGCGTCCCTCTTAATCGTCGGCTCTCCGGAAAGGCAGAGGACATGAAGCGTAACACAAGCCGGGCTCGACGGTTGGGGCGTATCCTGCTTCTTTTGGCGGGAGGATGCCTGCCCGCCGCGCTCGGATGGCTCCTGGCGCCGCTTCCGCCCTTGGACCCGGGGGAGACATTTCTTGCGGCCCTGCCCCGGGAGGAGTATCCCCTGACCGTGGAGCTGCGCGGCGGCGGGGAGGAGTTTCGGACCCTTGGTCGAACGGACTGGTTTTCCAAGCTCTTGACGGGCGAGGGAACCAGCCCGCCGGGCTTGCGGGCCTTGCTCGCGCCCCTTCAGGACCGTTCCTTCCCGGGGACGCTTCGCCGGCAGGCGATCCTGCGCCTTGCGGGACATCAAGCAGCCGCGGGCGTTACCAGGGAAGACCCGACGAACGGCGTGGCCGTCTTTCGGTTGGACAACCTGGGCTACTCCGCGGCAAAAGGGCTCCTCTGGTGGACAAAGGGCGACTTGACCCGGCTCCTCCAAGGCGGCATGGCCCTGGGAGGCGGACTGGAAGCGCGTTTCGTCGGCCGGACACTCGTGTTGGGCCGGGATAAAGGGCGGGTGGAGGCGGTCGCCTCATTCCTGGGCGATCAAGGGGCGAGACGCCAGGACAAAGAGCGCGCCTATCCCTCGCGGGCGCTTCTCCTTCGGTATGGGAGCCTTCCCGGGGACTGGCCGGGCGAATTCAGCCGCCTCTCGGAAGGATGCCGAAATGTCCCGGAGGGGGAGCTCCTTTTCACGCGCGAGGGGAGCGAGTTGGTCATGGAATCGCGGGTGCGCCTATGCTTCCCGTTTTTAGGCGAGGAGAGCTTGCAAAAGCAGGATCCATTGGAAAATGTTCCCCTCGTGGATGCGCCCGTGGCCGCGAGGCAGGAAGGCGACGTGCTTTCCGTAGCGGGATGGGTCTCTCCGAATTTCGCCTGGAGGACCCTTGCGCAGGTCGTTTGGGGGAGCGTCGAGGGAGAAGACGCGGCGAACGAGCCGTATGACGTCTTCCTGTGGCGCATGCTGGCCGAGGCGTTCGCCTCGCAGGGGGACGGGCGGTTTGCCCTGTGGCTGCGCCGGTCTCCGCCCCTGGAGGTCGTCCCGGCCGCGCCCGAACTTTTGGGGTGGATCGGCACGGCCGAGGCCGTTGTGCTGCACGGCCGGATGGACCTGTGCGCGCGCCTCGCGGTGAAGCTCTTTGCCGCGCCCGGCGGGAGCCCGCTCTGGGAGAAGGTGCGCCAGGAGACGGAACTCGAGGGATGGGAGGAAGGGGAAACGCGCGCCACGACCGTGCGCCTGCACCCGCTTTTCTTCCACGGCATGAATCCCTTCTGGGCCTCCAGGCGGGGCGTTGAGGCCATCGGCTGGGGCACGCACTTCTCGCCGGACGCGGTCGTCCGGGCGCTCGCCCCGCCGGATGCGGCGCCTCCGTCCTTTCTGCCAAATGGAATGAAAAATCCCCTCGCGGCCGTGCGCATGGATTGGTCGATTCCCCCGGACGAGGTGGAGAAGTGGATGACGCTTGTGATGGACAAGGCGGACAACTATGGGTGGGCAAAGCGCGATTCGCTTTCCTCCATCCGGGCCGAGGCGGAGGCCGCCTCCCGCATTCTAAGGATTCTCCCGCCGGGCCGGGCCGAGCTTTTTCTCCACGGCGGAGAGGGGGAATCGGCCGGCCCAGAGGCCGGGGCAGCGGTTTTTTGGCTTGACACGAGGGCGGCCTTCGGGCTACAAGATTGCCTGCCTTCCCTCCGGACGGCCTTAGGAGCCTATGGGGAGGCGCAGGGCGCCCGAACGAGATGAACTTAAGAAACGGGCGGACTTGAGCCGGCACACGCAGGAATGCCTCGCGCAGGGCGACCGAACGAAATGAGCACGGGAACGGGAGGAAGGGCCGGTTGACCGGCGCGGAGCGCGTGGCGGCTTTGAAAATGTGGTAAAAAAGCGGAAGTGGCGGAATGGCAGACGCGCCAGCTTGAGGGGCTGGTTGGGGCAACCCAGTGGAGGTTCAAATCCTCTCTTCCGCACCATGAAAGTAATGCCATCTTTAACTTTCAGGTAGACAAGAGGTTAAAGATGGATTGGAATACCCATAGATTGCCTGGCGCCTATATGGCGACTATAGGAGGCAAGCTATGGTGTAACTGCCGAGGTCGTGTTGATAATTGGAGGCTGATGATATAAGTTGTCAGCGCGAAAAGGACGATTGCGCATGGAATGATAAGGGACCAAGTTCCAGAAAATCCATACAAGTGAAACGCATGGGCATACCGCTCCCCCTCGCGGTTCAACAAGTTGATGTACCCGAAAATGATCACCGCGCATGGAATGAACACCGCCAACAACGCGCCTTCGGAGAAAATGTCCCCCAACAAACAAAGCGAAATGAGTAGCGAAAACCAGGGAAGCACCATGGCGACAAACATCCCGACACGGGGGCCGAAAAGACATAGACTATAGATGCTGCCCAGGCTTTCGTAGGGTTGTTGCAATGCCGTCAGGCTTCCCATCAAAAAACAAAAACCGACTCCGATTCGTCCGAGCGCGGCGAACCCCGACAGAATCGTTTTCCCGCGGAGTGCTTTATCAATCATAGCGGATTCCTTTGTCTGATTGGGAACTATTTCGATACTGCATCGTGTCGTTTCCGCCATTCCTGCCATCCTCCACGAAAAAGAGCGATATTTTTTCGTCCGTCATCAAGAAGCCCCAGGGCCACTCTCTCGGCATACCCGCATCCCTGGCTTTGGCAATACACGATAATCCGTTTGTCCTTGCCGATATCCTTCAAGGCCTCTTTCCGCTCCTTTGCCTCGTAAAACACGGGGACATTCAGCGCATTCTCCAAATGCTCCTTTTGAAAATCGCCGGGGAAACGCGCATCCACAAACACGGTCTCGTTCATGTCGATTCGCGGTATCTCGTCGACCTTGATGATGTCGAGAAAAGAACCGATGTTGGCTCGAATCACTCCGGCGGTCGCATCGGCATGAGACAAAAAGCCCTCGCCGCTAAGCCAATGATACCCGATCCCCAGGGCGGCGCTGAAAACGATCAATCCCCCCGCTTCTATAATCGAACCGCGAACTTTTTGTTTCTTCGTCGGTTGCACCAAGTTTCTACGCCTCTGCGAGCCGATCCGTTGCAGTGTGAAAACAAGGAGGACGCCAAAGCCTGCGAATAAAATAAACCTCTCTCGCTCTATCGAGAACAGCGCATCCAGATCCATAGACTGATCGGAGACGACAAGCCCCATTCCGTCCCATCTTGACGCCAACTGATAATAGGGAATCTTCATTTCTTCCTTGGGCAGATCGAGTATCCGGGCCGATCCGTTGCGATCGCCGATGAACAACTCGAAATGATCGTAGTCTTTCGACAATTCATCCCGCTTGGTATGCAGCACGATCAAGTGGGGCGAATGCCGAAGGACATCGATGGTCAGATTTCCGACGATATGCGCGTGCAGTCCAAAATCGGTCGCCGCCTTTTCAAGAGCAAGAAGCGAACTGCCCATTGAAGAACTGATATATGCGGGTTTTAATACATCTTGGTATACCAAAGATTTTCCATGGAGTTTCACTGCGGCAAAGATACAACTGACTCCGCAATAGGGACCGGGAAGGGATATAGTTTCAGGTTTTTTTCCCCTCCTCTTCACCGCTTTCAGATCCATAAAGAAAGGGCCTTGATAAGATGAGGGTTAAATAGCAAATAAGAAAAGCTATGCAACGCAATCCTCTTATATATTGTAAAAAGCTCATACGCTTCTTTCTTTCATCAATGAGAGCCACGTCTAGCTTCAAATCTCAAACCGTGAGGAGCGCCATCGTACCCAGGGCGGCAAAGAGCGCGGCCATGCCGAGCTTCACAAGCCCCAGCCGCCGGCGCATGAGTCGAGCCAGGCCGTCGGACCGAACCCCGGCGTAAGCCGCCGCAAGAATCCCCACAAGCGGAAGGATGAACATGCCGTTGTAGAGCAACAAATACCCCACGGCCTCGGCCCGGAGGCCCGGCGCGCGCGCCACGAACATGATCGTCGGCAGATACACCTGCCCCGTGCACATGGACTCAAGGAGCGACACCGCCACCCCCAACCCCAACGACCCCAGCAGAAGATGACGCGTGGTGAGGCTCGTGCGGATCACCTTGTGGATCCGCGCCTTCATGGCCCTGGGCAAGCCGAGCGTCATGTCTCGAGCCTCGCCCGTCCGGCGGAACCGAACGTAATCCCACAAGCTCCAGCCTGCCAGGGCAAAGGCGAGAAGCGCCACGCCGCATGCGAGTCCCGAGGAAAGGCCGTGATTCACGGAAAAGCTCTTGACCGCGCTCAACAGGCCCAGCCCGAGAAGAAAGTACGTGCCGAAAACGGCTGCGGTAAACCCCGCGCCGACCATCACCAGCTCTTTGCGATTCTTGCCGAGATAGGCGAGCATGGAGAGCAAAAACACGATGGTCGTAAACGCGCATGGGTTCACACCGTCCACGAGGCCCGCGACGGCCACGGCGCCCGCCCCGAACCGTTCGAACCGCCGGATGACCTCTGATGGAATTGCTTCAGCCCCGGAACGAACGTCAAGAGGCGCAAAGGTGACCGTCTGTCTGGAAATCTCGTCTGCTATAACCGTATCCAGTTTTTTGAGAATATCTTCCGGTTCGACCAACGCCTGTTTGCCGACAAAAACCACGGGCGGCGCCTTGACTTCCACGCCGTAATGCTCTTCATATAAAAGGAGCGTCTTGAAATCTTCGATATTATCGATATCGTAGAACTCGTAGGAGATCCCGGCTCCCCACCGCTCGACGACGGACGGCAGCATCGTCTTCACCTCGTTGCATCCATCGCAGGTGGAGGAGTGGAAATAAACGACGCGGAGGGGTTGCGCGGGTGACTTCGATGAGGTATCGTCGGTTAGAGCCTGTTTGTGAAAATTAGCCTGGGGGGGGACCGCGTTCGTTCCGGAAGCGCTCCCAAACAAAAAACCGATTCCCGCCAGCAGCGCGACAGCGTTACTCATGATGAATTTTCAACGGTTGACGGACGTCGCTTTCGTAGGACAAAAATGCCTGTTCCCAAAAGCGCAAAACCGCAGCACACAAAAATCAGGGAAAGGTTCTTTCTCCTTTTCTCCGCAAGGGAAGCCGCTTCCCAATTTTCCGTCCGGTCGATTAGAATGGCATAGCCGTTTTGCCAATAATTATTCAATGCATCCTTATCGAACGTTCGCAGTTTGCCGTTATCGACCAAATCGATGCGGTCTTCGCCAATCTCCTTCACGTAGCAAAAATGGCTGTTCTCCTCTCCCACGAGAAGAATCGCCTTGCGCGGATCTGTTGCTAGGCCACTGAAGTCCGTCTGGACAACTTCCGCGGACAATCCGATAAGTTTTGCGGTTTCACCATATTTAAAACGCTTGTCCCCTGGCGCGGATCTGTTCCCAAAATCCAGGTCAGGTGGCCGACGGTCGTTTTGAGGCCGCAGGCCGTGACAGCGCACCATAAGGATTCCGGACCGCACATCATCTTTGACTGGGCAAAGACATCCTGAGCCTTTTTCTCCTCGCACCTCCCTTGGAGGCTATAGGCCTGGAAACATAAAGCAGCGAGCACAAGGCATCTTGCTATTACAATTTTATTGGTTGCCATTGGCTGATAAAACTCCTCATTTGTTATTTCTTCTCTTCCGGATAAAAAATACCGCAATGGCAATCGCCGCCGCGCCGGCAAGCATGAGCCCATACCGCAAAAAGGACATGCCCTTCCGCCTGGCGGCAAGCCGCGAATGAATCGCATCTTTTAAGGGTCCAGAGTCCGTGCCTCTGGTACTTGGTTTAAATTCTTCTCGATTACGTTCTATCATTGCCTGTGTCTTAATCTCCGGCATCTCATAAGAATATATCGTTCGCCCGATAAGATCACGAATGATCGTTCCCTTGGGAGGCTCCAGTGCCTCAAGCGTGAAGTTTATGTCATCGATAAAAGTTGTAGTGTCTATCGCGCTTACGGTTACCCGGATTAGATCTTCGCGTACTATAACAGGATTCTTGATTTGTGGATTCTGGGGCAGATTTTCTCTGTAATCTCGGA
>JAZDLH010000050.1:0-24245 GCA_043802275.1 Planctomycetota bacterium | reverse complement strand
CGGGAGAGCCGATGAGGAGGCACCCGCGCGGAAGCCGGCCCCCCAGCGCGCGGAACTTATCGGGGTTGCGCAAGAATTCGATGATCTCCGCCACCTCCTCGCAGGCCTCGTCGATGCCCGCGACGTCGGCGAAGGTCTTCTTCACCTTGTCGCGCGTGATGCGGGTGGCGCGGCTCTTGCCGAAGGAAAAAACCCCGCCGGGGCCCCCCGCGGAGCGGATCTGCCGGAAGAAGAGGAAATAAAGGAGAAGGAGGAAGAAAAGGGTCGGGATAATGATCCTGAGGTATTCTGCCCAGACGCTGGGAGGAAGGAAATCGTACTTCACCTGCTGCGTGTTGGCGAGCTTCACGAGATCGGAGATGACCTCTTGGTCGGCCTTGGAAACGAACTCGGTGGGCTCCTTGGGGTCGGTCCCCTCCGTGCGGAACTTGCCGGTGATGTTGTAATTGGGCTTCTCGATGAGGAAGGACTCGATCCGATTGTCGCGGATGGCCGCTTCGAGCTCGTTGTATGTCAATTTCTTGACGCGCCCGGGCTGCGCCCCTTGGGTCACGAACCAGAAGAAGAAGGCGGAGAAGAGGATCGCCATCCACACGAGCAGGCCGCGGTAGCGGCGCAGGTCGAATCCGCCCTTGTTGTTGTCCGGCATCTCAGGAAGCGGCATGGCTTCTCCCTCGACGGGGCATGTGACCATGCCCCTCCACAGGATGGAACGGCCGGGATCGACCTCGCCGGAAGACCTCCGGCCGCGGTCCGGCTTCGCTGTCCGCCCGGCCTACGGGCTCTCTCGGCCTTCTCAACCGTCCGCTCAGCCCCCAGGCATGGCCCGGCCTCGTTACTCTTTTTCCTCCTTGGGTGGAAACGACCAGATGGCGACCGTCCGCCGGACGATTTCGCTCGCGAGCTCTTCGATGGCCTCTTCCTCGGCGAGGTTGCGGCCCTCGCCCCGTGCGATGTCATAGACGCCCGCGGCGGAGCTTGCGCCGCTGCTGCGAATGACGGCCTCATTCACGAGCCGTTCTCCGGTCACCTTGTCTTCGAAGGTGATCCGGGCGGAGACGGTGAGCCGGATGCTCGTCGGCCGGTCCTCCCGGTCGGATCGCTCCACGCGCCGCTGCACGTCGAATATCTCGCCGGTCAAGAGCGCGTCTTCCCCGTGCTGGACGACCTGGACGCGGGGGTCGCGCACCATCTTTTCGATCACCGCCCGCGTGAGACGGCCTTCGAGGCCGTAGTAATAGGTGTTGTTCTTGAAGGTCGCCACGCGCACGTTCTGAATGTGCTGGGGCAGGCTCCCCTCCGCCGTGTAGCGGCAGCCGCCTAGGGCCAGGATCGCGACAAGGGCCAGGACCGGTCGTACGGACGCGCATCGGGTCATCGATTCTATCCTCCTCGAGGGGTGTTCCCGCCTTATTGGAAATCTTCTCCCCAGGTCCAGCCGCTTTCCTCCACCGGCTTGCCGGCCGGGGTTTCCGGTTTCTTGGGAGAGGGAATCGCTTCCGCCTGTTCGGCCGCTTTCTCTTCGGATACTTCCGTAACGGAAGCCGAGTGAAGGGGCGCTTCGCTCGGTTCCTGAAGAGCGGGGACGGCGGCGGCCTCGATTGCGGGCGGCATAGCTTCTATCGGCGCGGATGCTTCCGGCGCGGCTTCCGCCGGCCCGGTCGCCCCGGACGCCGGCGGTATCGCTTCCGCCGGCGCGGATGGTTCCGGCGCGGCTTCCGATAGTCCGGAGGTCTCTACCCCAGGCTCGGCCGGCAGGGGAGACACGGCTACATCCGGCGAAGGTTTCGGGGTCTCTTCCATGTGGAAACGAATTTTCCCCGGCGCGGGGAGCTTTTCCAGCAAGGCGGGGGCCGGGACCTTGTCCTGGTCGGAAAGGGGCTCCAATTCCCGGCTCAGACGCTTTTCGCTTTCCTTTCGAAGTTCGGCCTCCAGGGAATCCACCCGATGGTCCGAAACGGGGGCTGTCCTGGAAAGAGGGGTCTCCGCAGCCGGGGCGAGGGCCTTTTCAACCGGCTGTTTCGGGCGGGGGGATTCGGCCGGCGGGGCTGCTTCCTCGGCCTCCCCTTTTTTCCAGAAAAGGAGCTTGCCCAGGGCGGAACGTTCTTCCTCGGGGGGCTGCAGAGTCTTGGCCGGGGATTTCTCCAAAGCGGGCGGTTCCTCGCCTTGCTTCCAGAAGAGGAGGCGACTCTTGCCCGCGGACGGTTTCGCGGCCGGGGCGAGGCGCGCCTCTTCGGCCACGGAAGGAGCACCGACCGTCCCGGCGGAGGGCGCGGCCGGCTGAAGGATATTTTCGCCCGGCCCGGTCCCCGGCTCCTCGGCCGGGACCTTGGCAACGGCTTGGGGCGACGGCGCGGATGCGGTCGGCCCGGACGTCGCTGCCTCCTCGTTTTTCCAGAAGAGGAGCATCTGGCCAAACGAGCCCAGGATGCCTTTCTTCTCCTTCTGCTCAACCGCCAAAGCGGGTTCGACCCCGGCCTTCTTCGGCGCGGCCTCGGCGGTTTTCTCGGCGGCCTCTTCCTGTGCCAACTTCCCGGAGGACCCCCCCAGGGGCCCCCAGGTAAGGCGAGGGAAGGGAAGGTTCGCCAGGGGCCCGGGGAGGGAGAATGACCGCTCGTCGATGCCGGGCTCGGGGCGGCCTCCGGACTCGAGGATTTCGATGTGGCGAGCCGCTTTTTGCGCGGCCTCGGTGTTGGGATAGCGGCTTACAGTCTCGCGGTGCGTGAAGAGGGCCGCGTCGTAACCCTTGGGATTGCCGCGTTTTTCGTAGAACAGGGCGGAGCGGAACATCTGCTCGGCCTCCCGCTCCTCGAGATGCCGCACGCTTTCGCTGACTTCCTGGGGGGTCATCCCCGCCCGCTCGGCGCCCTGTTTGCGGGTCACATCCTGTTCGAGCTCTGCCAGGGCCTTATGCGCCTGGGCCGCCGAGCCGTAGCCCAGCTGGATGTTGGCGAGCTCGATCCGGTAGCGCGCCAGGGGCACGAGCGGGCTCTCGGGGAACTTGGAGACGAGCTGCGAGAGCGCATCCTTGGCCTTCCGGGGCTCGTTCAGCTCAAGGTAGGCCATGCCGAGGTCGCTGTAGGCCTTGTCGGCCATCTCGCCGTATTCGTCGTGCCGGATCATGGCCTCGAAAACCTCGGCGGCCGCGCGGAGAGAATCGCGCTTGGGCGTATCCTTCTGGAAGAGGCTCACCGGCGCGCCCTTGAGGAGGCGCTTGCCGATGTCGTATTCGATCGAGAGGAGCGCCGGCAGGTGGATGCTGCGCGGATACTTTTCTATGGACTCCTCGAGGGTCTTGAAGCTCTCGTAGTAGTTTTCCATCTTGAAGAGGACCTCGGCCAGCTGGATGATGGCGAGGTTGGCTTCGGGGCTGTTGGGGAAGGTCCGCACGAGCAGGAAATACTGCCGCGCGGCGTCGTAGTTTTCGCCGCGAGCCTCCAGGCTCCGGGCATAGGCGAATTGCTCCTCGGCCGTGCCCTTGGCCGTGCCTTCGCTCCGGCTCCAGCCGGCGCTCTCTGTCCATTCCCAGGCTTCGCTTGCTTGGGCGTTCTCCCCGGCGGCGGCCAGGCAAACGAGGAGAACAAGGAGGGCGCGCGGGTTACTGAGCATGATCTTGAGTCCTCTCTACCGTTCCCGGTCCTTCCAGGGCGCGCAGGCGCTCCCGGGCTTTCGTGGCGGCAGGGGTGCCGGCGTACCGTTCCTGGATCGCGCGCAACAAGTAAGCCCCGGCGTTCTTCGCGCGTTCGTTTGGCCCCTTCAAGTAGAACTCGGCTCGCGCCAAATCTTCATCGGCGCGGCCCTCGTTCAAGAGTTTCCGCGTCTCTTCCACCTCCGCGGCGGCGGGCGCATAGGCCCACGGCGTCGCGCCGACGGCGCTTAGGAGCTCCTCGGCGCCGAGAAGAAGGCTGCTCTGCATGCCTTCCTTCGGATGCCGGAGCGCCATGCTCCGGGCCGCGCGGACCCGCGCCACATCGCTCCAGGGGCTTCGAGCATAGTCCCGTACCAGTCGGAGGTACGTATTTTCGGCCCGCTCGAAATGGGAGAGGCCAAGCTCCGCATCTCCCAGTCCCAGAATAGCCTCCGGCGCCAGGGCTCCCTGGGGATCATTATATACGACCGCCTGGAAAACGCGAGAGGCGGCCTGGTATCCGGATTCATTTTTTTCGGGATCCGACCCTCCCGGGCTCACGGGTTTCGCGCCGAGGGCCAGCCATTGCTTCCCGATCTCCATCTCGATCGCGCACCGGGCCTCGATCTCCTGGGTATTGGGCATGGGCGGGAAGCTCTGTTCCATCTCCTCGAACGCCTCGAGGAGGCGTCCCAGCGACCGAAGGGCCTTTCCCCGACCGAAATGCGCCGCAAGCGCAAGGTCGCCGTTCTCGGGCCGGCCGAGAAACGCGTCATATTCCTTCAGCGCCTTTTCCGGGGAGAACTCCAAAAGCCAATGGGCATAGCGGAGCGACTCCTCTGGCGTGCGCTCTGAAGGCTCCTTTCTTACCGCCTGATCCGGCAATGGATTAGGTGTCCCCTGGACATCCCGGTCTTGTATGTCAGGGCCGGCGATCTCTTCCCTCGAAAGCTCTCCCGCGCGGAGGGGCGTTAAAGACAGAAGCGGCCAGGATGCTGCCAAGGCGGTCGCGAGGCACAATCGATTAAGCCACATGGTCCAGCCGCTCCTCAACCAAGAGATGGAGAAAAAATTGTCCGCTCTTCACCCGCCGGCCGATCTGCGCCTGGAAGAATCCCAGAACCGTGGAGAGGCCCTCCGTGGCATCCGCCCGGGAGAGGGCCAACCGGCCGACTCCTTTATACAACGATCGGCCGAGGTATCGCAAGGCCTTATGTGTGGAGGGGGTTATTTCTTGCGAGGGCAGGGTGTGACGACAGGCGCTGCAAAGCGCCCCCCCGCGCTCGAACGAGAGGGCGGATGCGCCGCTGGGAAGGTCGCCTCCGCAGAGGACGCAGGCTTCCAGGCGGGGCGCGAATCCGAGCTCGCTTAAAAAAGCGAGGCCGAAGGCGATGGCGATCTTCACGGGCTCGACCCCCTCGTCCAAAGCGTCAAGCCCGGCGGAGACGAGGTCAAAGATACGGGGCGCGGGGTTTCCGGGCATGCTGCCGGAACAGGCCATTTCGCAGAGGCATGCGGCGGCGGCGAAAGCCAGGGGGACGCGGCCGAGACGGCGCCGCTCGCGATCGGGATGGAACTGGCTCACAATGTGCAGCGCTCCGCTTCGCCTCGGGTAATACACGAGCTCCCCCCTCCTCGAAAGAATCGAGCCGCCCCCAGAGGGGGCTCTTGCGGTTCCGGCAGCCCTTGGCGATCGCTTCGAGAAGGCCCTCTTCCCTTGCGAGGAAGGAGACGATGAGGGAGGTGTTGCGGAACGGGATCCGCCGGAGCACAATGGCCTCGCATTTTTCAATCGCCATGCGAACGATGTCCTTGCCCGTCGAACCCTTACGGGGAAGCGCCCAGGGTCGTGCCGGCCATGGGCTCCTCCCACGGGGTCTCGACCAGCACGCGCCCGATCTTGCGCTCATTGGCCGTGAGGACGGTAAACCGGACGGCCTTCCAGACGAGGGATTCTCCCGGCTGGGGGACGTGCCCCAGCCGATCGAGAACGAAACCGCCCAGGGTTTCATAGTCGCCGGTTTCCGGGAGGATCTCGTCGTCGAGCGCTTCGTTCATATCGTGCACGCGCACCCGCGCGTCGGCTTCCAGGCGGCCGGGGCCGAGGGTCCGGAGGAGCGCCCCCTCTTCCGCGTCGTATTCATCCTGGATCTCGCCCACGATCTCCTCGATGATGTCCTCGATGGTGACGAGCCCCGCGGTGCCGCCGTATTCGTCGAGAACGATGGCAAGGTGCATCTTCTTCTCCTGCAGCTCCCGCATGAGATCCCCCACGCTCTTCGTCTCCGGCACGAAGAAGGGCGGCCGCATGATCTCCCGGAGCGAAGGCATCTTCTCGCGGGGCCCGCCCCAGTAGCGGAGCGCGTCCTTGATGTAAAAAATGCCCTTGATGTTGTCGCGCGTCTCCTGGAAGACCGGGATGCGGGAATACCCCCTCTTCAGCGCCAGGGCCACCGCCGCGTCCAGGGGTTCCTCCACGTTCACCGCGCAGATGTCGGTCCGGGGGCGCATGATGTCGGAGATGTCGAAGTCCTTGAGGTCGAAGATGTTGACGATCATCTCCCGCTCGTTTTCCTTGACCACGCCTTCATGCTCGCCGTCCGTGACCGCGGCGAGAATCTCCTCGCGGTCCTCGGTCTCGTTTTCGCTCTCCCTTCCCAGGACGCGCGCGAGCCTTTCTTCCAGGCGGATGACGAGCGCCCCCGCCGGCCGGACGGGCAGGGTGATGAGCCATAACAACGGCGCGAGGAAATAAAGAGTCTCCTCGGTGCGGTGACGGGCCAGGATGTTGACGGCAGCGGCCGCCAAGAGGAGCGGCACCGTCAGAAGCGCCGCCGTCCAGGGGCCGGCCCCGTCGCTGGCGGCGTGGAGAAGCCCCCATCCGAAGTACGCGCCGGTGGCGCACACGGAAAGGATCGAGCAGGAGAGCGAAAGCGCCTCCCCGTGGATGAGGAACGGCGCGCAAAAATATCGCCGCCACGGCCTTGCCTCGCGCTCGTCCAGGAGGTCTTCCAGCTGGGTCCGGCTGAAGAGACGCACGACCGCATCGGCCAGCATCAAGATGCCGGACAGCGCCAAGAGCGCAAGGACAACCCATTCATCCCCAGGCTTCGTGCTGATGACCGGTCCTCCCTTCGCCCGGGCGGCGCTCCCTATCTTCCGAGAGGGAGAGATTCCCCGGAGGTAAAATATTCCGCCGGTTCTTACGACGCTCGCAGGTCCCTTCCCGCCATCCCCCGGATTTTCCCATGCCTGCGTTGCGACTGCGATCCGCGGACGCCGGTTTCACTCCGGCTCCCAGTGGGGGAGAATGCCGTGGCGCGCGAGCTCGCTCCGTTCCGCTTCGCGCATGGCCGCACGCCCCTTGGCCGTCTTGTCCTCCAACCCCAGCAGGTGCAAGAGCCCGTGGATCGCGTAGAGCGCCACTTCATGGCGCACGGGCACTCTTCGCAGGCCGGCCTCGCGTGAGGCCGTCTCCAGGCTCACCGCCACGTCGCCCAGGTGCCGGCGTCCGTCGCCGGGATCGATTTCGCCGTCGGGGAAGGCGAGGACGTCCGTGGGGCGGTTCTCCCCCGTGTGCCTCCGGTTGAGGAGCCGGATCGCGGGATCGTCCAGGAGGAGCAGATCCACGGACACGCGGCCGGGCCGCGCCCTTCCGAAGCGCCGCCGGAGCGCGCCGTCGAGGAGCCTGGTCAGGAATTTTCGCGGCGCGCGCCTGCCCGGGACTCGGGAATGCACTCGGATCATCGCGCGGGTTTCCTTCCGCTTTGCCGGGCGCCTTCGGGGTAGCGCACGCGGGAATGAAAGATGGCGTTGAGGGTTCGCACAAAGGCCCGTTCCAGGGCCGAGAGATCCCGGAAGGTGAGCGGGCATTCGTCGAGCTGATGGGCCATGAGCTTGTCGAGAACAATCTCGTGGACCAGACGGTCGATGTGCGCCGGCGTGGGGTCCTCGAGCGAACGGCTGGCCGCTTCCACGCTGTCGGCGAGGAATACGAGGGCCGCCTCGCGGGACTGCGGCCTGGGGCCGGGATAGCGGAAGGCGCCGTCGCTTACGCTGTCGGGGTCCTCGGCCAGCTCACGCGCGCGGTGGTAGAAGAAGGGGACCACCGAATCGCCATGATGCTGCTCGATGATGTCGATGATGTCTTGGGGCAGGTCGAAGGCGCGGGCGAGCTCGGCCCCGTCCTTGACGTGGGCCGTGATGATGAGCGTGCTGATGGTGGGGGAGAGATCGTCGTGACGGCTCCGCCCCGCGTCGTTTTCGCTGAAGTACTCCGGCTTCATGAGCTTGCCGATGTCGTGGTAGTAGCTCGCTACGCGCGCCAGGAGCGAATGGGCCCCGATGGCCTCCGCGGCGGCTTCGGCCAGGTTCCCCACGACCACGCTGTGGTGGTAGGTCCCCGGAGCGTCGAGAATCAGGCGTCTCAGGCACGGATGCTCCTGGTCGGAGAGCTCGAGGAGCGTGACGTTCGTGACGGCGCCAAAGACCCGCTCAAGAAGAGGGAGCACCAGGGTGAGCAGTCCCCCCCCGAGGACCCAGGTGAGAAGATCCCATGCCCCGATCCAGGAGAGGGACTCCGGGATGTCTTTGCCCAGGGTGTCCCAGGAGGGCGTCCAGCCGCTTGCGAGGCGAAAGAATAGCGTGCCCAGGAAGCTTAGGCAACCGGCCAGGGCCGCTGCGCGGAGCAGGCCCGAGCGGCGGCGCACCCCCGGCACGAGGCACGCAAAGGCCCAGGAGCTTCCGAGAAGCGCCATGAGCTCGCCGGTTTCCGCCTGCGTCACAAGGAAGGTAGCAAAGGTGAGGAGGCTCGCCGTCCCCACGCCGGCCCTCGGCCCCAGGAGGAGCGCTGCGACGCCTCCCACGACGCCGATCGGCGCGAGGCTGACGGGGAGTCCCATCATCATCCCGATCTGGAGGAGCCAGAGAACCGCGATGGCCAGCAAAAGCACGCCGATCAGTCGCCGGCCCTTTTGGAGGACGCCTTCCTCGAAGCGCGCGAGGTACAAGAGAAACCCCAGGGCCGCGATCCCGAGGAGTACGATCATGCCCGCAAAACGGGCGAGCGCCGCGGTCTCTTTGTGCTGCGACTCGAAGACCTCGGCCTCCCGCCGGATGCGGGCGAGGTCCGCGCGCGTGAGGGGCTTGTCCGCCGACGCAAGCTCGTCGCCCTTCTGAATGAGCTGCGCCGCGACAATCCGGTCCTGGAGGGCCTTCTCCAGGGCCGCCTGGGAGCGCTCCTCAAGGTAGGTGAAGGTCGGCTGCAGCCGGCGCGCGAGGATCGCGGTGTAGGCGGCGAGGAAGTCGGGGTCCAGGCGGGTGAAGACCTCGTCGAAGTCCTTTTTGAGGCGCCGCTTCGACGCGCTCAGGGACATGACGCCCCCTTCCGTTCCGATCGGGGAGGACTGGACCTGAATGCCGGGCGAGAGGACGTGGATCCGCCTCCCTTGTTCGCGCAGATGGTCGGCGTCGGATAAAATCCCGAGGCCGAAGAAATTGTTTTTCAGGGTTCGATAGGCGGGGTCGATGATGTCATAGTAGAAATAGGCGGATCGCTCCTTATTGCCGAGCTGCGCGAGAATCGCCTCTATCTCCTCGGGCCGGATATCCAGGGTCTCCGTCTTGGCGAAGGCCTGCAGCTCTTCGGCGGCGGCATTTCCCTCCCGCTGGGAAGCGGCCAAGGCGTTGGCGCGGTTGAGGAGCACGCGGACGGGGCCGAAGACGTTGTCGATCCAGTTCGGGTCCTCCTGGTAAAACCGGGTGAAGCCCTCCTCGATCTCCTTGCGGATGCGCTCTTCTTCTTTCGGATCCTTCCAAATGAAACCCAGCCGGGCGAAGATCGGCTGGTGGAGCCGTTGGTTCAGATGATAGGGGATGAGCCGCGGCCCCCAGAAGCGCGGAAGGAGCAGGAGCAGGACCAGCCCCATCGCCGCCAGGATCCGCCGCCCCGTCAGGGCTTGCGCGAGAAACGAGCGGCCCAGGAGACTCCGCTTCGCGGAGGGATGGAGCTCCATCGCCAGGCGCGCCGTACGGACGGAGGAGGTCTTGGATATTGGCGGTCGCGTGCTCACGTGGTGTACCCATTCTTCTCATACGCGTCGATGATGTCCCGCACGAGGCGGTGGCGCACGACGTCGTCGCGGGTGAGCTCCACAAAGGCCACCCCCGGGATCTGGGAGAGGATCGCGCGCGCGTGGATGAGGCCGGAGCGGTCGGGCTCGTCGAGGTCGATCTGCGTGATGTCGCCGATCACCACCGCCTGGGAGGCCGCGCCGAGGCGCGTGAGAAACATCTTCATCTGCCCCGGGGTGGTGTTCTGCGCCTCGTCGAGGATCACGAAGGCGCGGTTCAAGGTCCGGCCGCGCATGAAGGCGAGCGGCGCCACTTCGATGACGCCGTTTTGCAGGTACTGGGCCATCTCCGAGCGGACGAGCATCTCCTCCAGGCTGTCGTAAAGGGGGCGAAGGTAGGGGTTCACCTTCTCCTGCATCCCGCCGGGCAGGAACCCCAGCCGCTCCCCCGCCTCCACGGCCGGCCGGGCGAGGACGATCCGGCGGACGCGGCCGAGCTTCAGGGCCGCGACCGCGCAGGCCACGGCGAGGTAGGTCTTCCCGGTGCCGGCCGGGCCGATGCCGATCACGAGGGCGTTGTTGCGGATGGCCGCGAGGTACCCCTTCTGGCCTTCGCTGCGGGGATCGATCTGGAGGCCTCCGGGAAGGACGACCGACGCGGGCGTGCCGTCGGGCGTCTCGCCCGCGCCCGCCAGAAGCCACTGCAGCTCCTCCAGGAGAAACCCCTTCTCGGCGTCGAGCCGGATCGCGCCGATCATCCGCTCGAGCGTCGCGATGGCGTTGTGCACGGGCACGGGATCGCCCTCGACGAGCAGGCGGTCGTCGCGGAGAACGATCTTGACCTTCAACCGCTCGCGCAACCGTCTCTGGTGGGCGTCGTTCGGCCCCAGGAGGATGCGGGCGGTCTCCATGTTCGGAAGGTCCACGAAGGCTCTCACGTCGGCATCCCGGCGGGGGTGGCCCCCGCCAAAAGGAGGAAAAAGTAGGCCAGGGGCGAGGTGACCATGAGGGAATCGACCACGTCGAGAAATCCCCCGAAGCCCGGCACGATGACGCCGGCGTCCTTGAATCCGCTGTCGCGCTTCATGCCGCTTTCCAGGAGGTCCCCGAGGGTGCTGCCCACGGACATGAACAAGGCGAAGAACACGGCCGTCGCGATCGAGAACGCGCCGAGCGCGGTCCCGGGGAGGATCGCGCGGAGGAGAAGCACGGTGGCGAGACTCGCCGCAAGACCGCCGGCCGCCCCCTCCCAGGTCTTGTTGGGCGAGAGCTTGGGGCTGAGCTTGTGCCGACCGAAGCGGCGCCCGGCGAAGAACGCCCCGATATCGGAGATCTTGCTCGCGACGATGGTGAGCACCACGAGATCCACCCCGTCGGTGGGCCAGCCGTTGCGGATTCCCAGGTGGCGGACCTTGACGAGGAAGGTGGGCAAAAACCAGACGTAGATGAGCCCCATGAGCGTCGAGCCCATGTTGAGGATCGCACCGTTCGAATCCGTGCGCAGCCCCTGCAGAAGGCACGTTCCGAGGACGCAAAGCGCGAGCACGCTCATCATGAGGTCGGGCGTGGTGCGGGGCGCGTTGTGCCACTTTTCCCAACACCAGAGGTCGTGCGCATACACGAGGAAAACCCCCATGACGATGCCGAATCCTTTCATGGGGCGCGCCCCCTTGGCCTCGACCATGGCGTAAAACTCGCGCAGGACGATGACCGTGCCCACGGCGATAAAGGTCGAGAGCCGCCAGCTCGTTCCATCCCTCCGGTCGAACCAGCAGCACGCCAGAAAAATCGCCGAGATCAACAAGCCGGTAGGGATGCGGTGGCGCAGCACGAAAGCACTCCTAAAAAACCGTCCAAGCCCGGCCAATCGCTCGACCGGGGACCGGTTCTTTCGAGCGGCGCCGAAGCGCCGGCCGGCAAGGCGCCGGGGAGAGGGCTCTCCGTATCGCCTGGGGGTCCGTGGCTCATGCCTCGCCCGCCAGGCCTCCAAACGTCCGGATGCGCCGGCCATAGGCCCGGATCGCCCGCACCAGCTCCCCGCGGTTGAAATCCGGCCAATAGACCCGGGTGCTATAATACTCCGAATACGAGGATTGCCACAAGAGAAAGTTGGAGAGGCGCATCTCCCCGGCCGTGCGGATGACGAGATCCGGATCGGGCAGCCCCGCCGTGTCGAGCGCGGCGGAGAAGAGGGCCGGGTCGATCGACTCCGGCGCGAGCTCGCCCGCCACGGCCCGCTGGGCGAGCTTCCGCGCCGCGCGGACGATTTCGTCCCGCGCGCCGTAGGAAAGCGCCAGAACGAGCGTGAGCCCGGTATTCTCCCGCGTCAGGTCCAGGGCCTTGTCAAGCTCCCGCCGGACGGGCCGGGGCAGGGCGTCGAGGTCGCCGATGGCCCGGATTCGGACGTTTTCGGCGTGGAGCTCGTCGCGCTCCTTGCGGAGATAGTTCCGTAGAAGCAGCATGAGCGCCGCGATCTCGGCGCGGGGGCGCTTCCAGTTCTCCGTGCTGAAGGCGTAGAGGGAGAGCGTGTGGATCTTCCATTCGCTCGCGGCACGCACGATCTCCCGGATCGTTTCCACGCCGGCCGCATGCCCCTTCCGGCGCGGCAGTCCCCGCTCCTGGGCCCAGCGGCCGTTGCCGTCCATGATGATGGCGATGTGGCGCGGGAGCGCCTCCGGCGGGACGGGGGCGGGGGAAGGGCCGGCCGATTTTTCCCGCGCGGCCCGGTCATCGGATCCTCTGGGAGGGGCGGGAGGAGGCATGGGATTACCTCGGGACCGGAACGATCTGGTCGCGTCGCGGGCCGACACTCACCGTGCCGCTCGACATCTTCATCTCCTCAAAAATACGCCGGACATACCCCCGCGCCGCGGCCGGGAGCTCGTCAAAGGCGCGGATTTCGGCCAGGGGCTCGCTCCAGCCGGGCAGGGTCTCGTACAGGGGTTTGGCGCGGGAGAGGGCGTCGATATCGGCGGGCACGGCGTGGCTCTCCCGGCCGTCCAGCTCGTACCCGGTGCAGAGGGGAAGCGTCGCGAGGCCGGAAAGGACGTCCAGTTTCGTGATATGAAGGTTCGTCACGCCGTTCACCCGCGCGGCATACCTCCCGAGCACCAGGTCGCACCAGCCGCACCGCCGAGGCCGGCCGGTGGTCGTCCCGTACTCGTCCCACTGCTGATCGCCCGTTCCGCGAAGGCGCGCGCTCTCCTCCTCGGAGGCCTCCGTCACGAACGGGCCTTCGCCCACGCGCGTGGTGAAGGCCTTGAACACGCCGTGCACCCGGTCGACGGCGCTGGGAGGAAGTCCCGACCCCGTGCAAAAGCCGCCGCCCGTGGTGTTCGAGCTCGTGACAAAGGGGTACGTGCCGAAGTCGATGTCGAGCTGCGTGCCCTGCGCGCCTTCGAGCAGGATGTCCTTGCCCGCTCCATAGGCCTCGTGCAGGAGGCTCACCGTGTCGGCCACAAAGGGGGCGAGGCGCCCGCGCGCCCGTCGGAGCTTTTCCACGTGCGCCGCCACGTCGAGGGCCTCCCCGCCGAAGACCTCGATCCGGCGGTTGCCGTAGGAGAGGAGTTCGCGGAGCTTTTTGAGGAAGCGCTCTTCGTCCAGCAGGTCGTGCGCGCGAAGGCCCAGGCGGGCGGCCTTGTCCGCGTACGCGGGGCCGATCCCCCGGCCCGTGGTCCCGATCTTGCGCGTTCCGCGGCTCGATTCCTGCAAGCCGTCCAAGACCTGGTGATAGGGGAGGACCATGTGCGCGCGGTCGCTCAGGTACAGCCGACCCTCGACCCCGATGCCCATGGCCTCCAGCCCCTCGATCTCGGCCACGAGCCTGGCGGGATCGAAGACCACGCCGTTCCCCACGACGGAGCGCACGCCCTCGCGGAGAATCCCCGAGGGCACGACGTGCAGCTTGAAGACGGTCTTGCCCAGGACCACGGTGTGGCCGGCGTTGGCCCCGCCCTGGCAGCGCACGACGAGGTCCACGGATTCGCTCAGCGCATCGACGATCTTTCCCTTGCCCTCGTCGCCCCACTGCATGCCGACGATTGCGGAAACGCTCACGGGAGGACTCCTTTCTGCCCCGGCGGCCGGGAGCTCAGCGCTTTTCCGCCCGCTCGATGAGCGCCGGGACGATCTCGAAGAGGTCTCCGACGATGCCATAGTTCGCGATCTGGAAGATCGGGGCGTCGGGGTCCTTGTTGACGGCCACGATCACGTCGGAGCTGTTCATGCCGACCTGGTGCTGGATGGCGCCGGAGATGCCGCAGGCGATGTAGAGCTTCGGGCCCACGGTCTTGCCGGTCTGGCCCACTTGGTGGCTGTAGGGGATCCAGCCCGCGTCCACGGCCGCGCGCGAGGAGCCCACCGCCCCCCCGAGCGCGCGGGCGAGGCGTTCGATCAGGGCGAAGTTCTCGGGCTTGCCGAGGCCCCGGCCGCCGGAGACGATGATGTCCGCCTCGGTGAGGTTCACGGTCGTGCCCTCCTCGGGGAGGAAGTCGATCCGCCTGGTGCGGCAGGCGAGGAGGCCGCGATCGGTCACGGCGAGCTTCTCCACCGAGCCGCCCACGCCGCCGTTCTTCTCGGCCTCCTTGAAGACCTTGTGCCGGACGGTTGCCATCTGTGGCCGGTGGTTGGGCGTGAGGATGGTGGCCATGATGTTGCCGCCGAAGGCGGGGCGCGTCTGGTGGAGGAGGCCCTCCACGATGGCGAGGCCCGTGCAGTCGGCCGTGAGCCCGGTGTGGACCTCCACGGCCACGCGCGAGAGGAAGCTACGGCCGATCGACGTGGCGCCCGCGATCATGACCGCCGGACGCCTGGCCCGGATGAGGTCCGAAAGGACGGCGCTGTACGGCTCGGGGGCATAATCGGCGAGGCTCGCATCGTCGACCTGGAGCACCCCGTCCACGGGGTACTCCAGGAGCTCCCGGCAGGCCGCGTCCATGCGGTTCCCCAGCACGACCACGGTCAGGGGTTCGCCCAGGGAGTCGGCGAGCTTGCGGCCCTCGCTCACCAGTTCGAGGACGACCGGCTGGATCTCCCCCTTCTTCTGCTCGCCGAAAACCCAGACGCCGCGATGGGTCGGGCGCTCCGCGGTCTTCTCTTCCGCGCGGACCAGGGTGATGGCCCCCACGGGACACGCGTCGGGGCAGGCCCCGCAGAAGGTGCAGTTGTCGTTCACGACGGCGAGCCTGCCCTCCATCTCCAGGGCGCCGAATGGGCAGGACTGGAGGCAGAGTTCGCACCCCGTGCATTTTTCCGGATCGATGAAGAGCTTGTTTTCCGCCATGGATCAGAGCACCTGAAGTTCCTTGAGCCTTGCGAACAACCGGGCCGCCTTGTCCGGGGCCGAGGTTCCCTCGATGATCTCGCCCGCGCTTCGCCGGGGGGGCGAGAAGATACGGCGCACCTGCGTGGGAGAGCCCGTGAGCCCGATGCATCGGGCATCGGCCCGGATGTCTTCCGCGGTGAGGACGGTGATCGCGGCCTTCTTGGCCCGGATCATTCCCTTGAGCGATGGCAGGCGCGGCTCGTTGATCTCTTTTACGACGGTCATGACGCAGGGGAGGCCGACCTCGAGCACCTCGTGCCCCTCCTCCAGAAGGCACTCCACCACGGCCCGTTCCCGGCCGATCTCCCGGATCTTCGAGACGTAGCAGACCTGCGGGATGCCGAGGTGGACGCTGATCCCGGGGCCCACCTGGGCCGTGTCGCCGTCGATGGCCTGCTTGCCGCACAGGATGAGGTCGGGCTTCATCCCCCGGAGGGCGGTTGCGAGGGTGTAGCTCGTGGCCCAGGTGTCCGCGCCGGCGAAGGCCCGGTCGGAGAGGAGCACGCCCTCGTCGGCGCCGACGCTTAAGCTCTCCCGCAGGCTCGCCTCCGCCTGGGGGGGGCCCATGGAGAGGACCGTGACCCTGCCGCCGCCCAGGCGCTCCCGGAGCCGGACCGCCTCCTCGATCGCGTAGGTATCGAAGGGATTGATGATGGAGGTCACCCCCTCGCGGACGAGGGTGTTGGTCTCGGGATGGATGCGAACCTCGGTCGTGTCCGGCACCTGCTTCATGCAGACCACGATGTTGAGCGACACCTCCGCCTCCTTGGGCGCTGCCCCTGGCGCGGCTCCGGGCCTATTTCTTGCGGCCGGCCGACTCCTTGATGAGGGCGCGGGCGATCTCGTCGCGCTGGATCTGGTTCGTGCCCTCGTAGATCTGCGTGATCTTGGCGTCGCGCAGGTATTTTTCCACGGGATATTCCTTCATGTAGCCGTATCCGCCGAAGACCTGGACGGCGTCGAGGCAGACCTGCACGGCGATGTCGCTTGCGAAGCACTTGGCCATGGCCGAGAACTTGGTGGGGCGCCCTTCGCCCCGGTCGATGGTGCGGGCCACGGCGTAGATGAGCGCCCGGGCCGCCTCGACCTTCATGGCCATGTCCGCGAGCATCCACTGGAGGCCCTGATTCGCCGAGATGGGCCGGCCGAACTGGACGCGGGTCCGGGAATAGTCGACCGCGAGGTCCAGGGCGCCGGCGGCGATGCCGAGGGCCTGGGCGCCCACGCCGGGCCGGGAGGCGTCGAAGGTCTTCATGGCGGTCATGAAGCCGCTGCCCTCCTTGTCGAGGCGGTTGGCCGCGGGCACGCGGCAGTCCTGGAAGACGAGCTCGCGCGTGGCCGAGGCGCGGATGCCCATCTTGCGTTCCTTCTTGCCGAAGGTGAAGCCGGGCGTGTCCTTTTCCACGATGAAGGCGCTCGCCCCGCGCGCGCCCCGGCTCCGGTCGGTCATGGCGAAGACGGTGTAGATCTCCGCCTCGCCGCCGTTCGAGATCCACTGCTTGGTGCCGTTCAAGACGTACCCGTCGCCGTCCTTCACGGCGGTGGTCTTGATGCCGGCCGCGTCGCTGCCGGCGTCGGGCTCGGTGATGGCGAAGGCGGCGAGCTTCTTGCCGCTTGCCAGGTCCGGGAGGTATTTCTTCTTCTGCTCCTCGCTCCCGCCGAGGATGATGGGCAGGGTCCCCAGCCCCGAGGCGGCGTAGGCGAGGGCGATGCCGCCGCACTGCTTCGAAAGCTCCTCGGTGACGATGCACATGTTGACGATGGGCCCGGCGCCCGCGCATCCGCCGTAGGCCTCGGGGATGAAGACGCCGAAGAGGTCGCTCTCCGCGAGTACCTTGACGATGTCCCACGGGAAGGTCTCTTCCTCGTCGTATTTTTCGCGGACGGGCACGATCTTCTCCTCGGCAATCTGCCGGGCGAGGTCGCGCATCATGATCTGTTCTTCGGTGAATCCGTAATCCAGTTCCATGCGGTTTCGTCTCCCATGGCCAACGGTCTTGGACGGATCTTCCGCGGCGGGGCGGAGGCCCCTTGCCTCAGGGCGCGACGTGCCGCCCGAGACACAAGATGGCGTTATGCCCGCCGAAGCCGAGCGAGTTCGAGAGCGCCAGGCGGATGCGATGGTCCTGGGACCGGTTGGGCGAATAATCCAGGTCGCAGTCCGGGTCGGGCGTCGTGTAGTTGCTCGTCCCGTGGATCTTCTGGTGGTAGATCGAAAGGGCGGTGACGCAGCATTCCACGCCGGCCGCCGCGCCCAGGAGGTGGCCGATCATGCTCTTGGTGGAATTGATCTTGACCCGCCGGGCCGTCGCTTCGCCCAGCGCGATCTTGATCGCCATGGTCTCGGTCCTGTCGTTGTAGAGGGTGGAGGTGCCGTGGGCGTTGATGTAGTCCACCTCCTCCGGCGGGCGGCCCGCGTCTTCGAGCGCCAGGCGCATTGCCCGGGCCGAGCCGTCCCCGCTCGGCTCGGGCGCGGTGATGTGATAGGCGTCGTCGGTGAAGCCGTAGCCCAAAAGCTCGGCGTAGACGCGCGCGCCGCGCCGCACGGCGTTCTCGAGCGTCTCCAGGACGAGGATGCCCGCGCCTTCGCCGATCACGAAGCCGTCGCGTTCCTTGTCGAAGGGTCGGCTGGCGTGCGAGGGGTCGTCGTTGCGGGCACTCAAGGCCATCATGTTGGCAAAGCCCCCGAGCCCCAGGATCGTGACGCCAGCCTCGGCGCCGCCGGTGAGGGCCACGTCCGCCTCGCCCCATTGAAGGTGGCGGAGGGCGAGGCCGATGGCGTGCGCGCCCGAGGCGCAGGCGCTCACGGTCGCGTAATTGATCCCCTTGAGGCCCATGTCGATGGCGATGAGCCCGGAGGCGCAATTCACCATGATCTTCGGGATGGTGAGGGGGCTGATCCGGCTCGGTCCCTTCTCCATGAAGCGCTGCATCTGGTCCTCGGCGGAGAGGATGCCGCCCACGCCGCTGCCGATGATGCAGGCGCATCGATTCCGGTCGCAGGAGTCGAGGTCGAGCTTCGAGTCCGACAAAGCCATGCGAGCGGCGGCCATGGCGAAGTGGACGAAGCGGTCGTACCGCTTGGCGTCCTTGGCGTCCATGTAGTCGACGGGATTCAGACCCTTCACCTCCCCCGCGATGTGGATGCTGAAGCCCGTGGTGTCGATCCCGGTGATCCGGTCGATGCCGTTGCGGCCTTCGAGGAGGGCGTTCCACGTCTCTTCCGTATTGAGTCCCACCGGCGTCACCAAACCGATCCCGGTGACGACGACGCGACGCAAAGAGACCGTCCTTGTCATTCACGTCTCTCCCTGATGCCCACAAGGTTCTTCGGTCTTTCCTCGGGGCGGTCGGGCACACCGCCGAGGACGCTTGTGCTTCGCGCCCGGCCCGGAAGGCGGAACGGTCTCTCCGGCGATTCAGTCTTCGCCGCCGGTGTTCTTCAAGATGTAATCGATCGCATTGCCGACGGTGCGAATGCCTTCCTCGTCGTCCGGGATGTTGAGGTCGAACTCGTCCTCGATTTCCATGGTGAGCTCGGCCACGTCCAGCGAGTCGGCGCCGAGGTCGTCGACGAAGGAGGTGGCCTCGGTCACCTGCTCCCGTCCGACGCCCAGCTGCTCCACCACGATATCCACGACCTTGGCCTTGATTTCCTCACGTGTAGCCATCGTCCGTTCCCTTTCCTTCCAATTCGGTCCCCTCGGGGACTCGGGTTGCCTTTCGCGCAAAGCCGTGCTTCGCTCTATGTGTAACCGTCGGGACGCGATGGTGTTGCGGCAGTAACATCGCGTCCCGATTCGTTTCGCCGTTCGCTCCCGGCCGGGTGAAGGCCTGGCGCCCCCGCCCCGGGCGGTCCATTACATGGCCATGCCCCCGTCCACCGTGAGGACATGGCCGGTGATGTAACGCGCCGCGTCGGAAAGGAGAAACTCCGCGGCCGCGGCCACGTCCTCCACCTCCCCAAAATAAGCGAGGGGAATCCGCTCCAGCATATACGTCCGCGTCTCGTCGCTCAGGGCGTCGGTCATGGGCGTCCGGATGAATCCGGGCGCGACGGCGTTCACGGTCACGCCGCGCGGGGCGAACTCCTTGGCCACGCTCTTGGTGAAGCCGATGAGTCCGGCCTTGCTCGCCGCGTAGTTGGCCTGTCCGGCGTTGCCTGAGAGGCCGATGACGCTCGCGATATTCACGATGCGGCCGCTGCGCGCCTTGAGCATCAGTCGCCCCACCGCCTGGGTGCAGAGAAAAGCTCCCTTCAGGTTGATGTCGAGCACCCGGTCCCAATCCTCCTCTTTCATGCGGAGGAGCAAGTTGTCGCGCGTGACTCCGGCGTTGTTCACGAGGAAGTCGACCGCGCCAAAGGCGGCCCGGGCCGCACGCGTCGCTTCCCCCACGGCGGCGGCGCTCGTGACGTCCACCGTCGTCCCCTCGGCGCGCACCCCGTGCGCCTCGGCGATCGCGGCGGCCGTAGCGGTCACAACCTCCTTCTGCACGTCCCAGAGGACGATGTTTGCGCCCCGGGCGGCGAGCCTGCGGGCGATGGCCTCGCCGATCCCCCGCGCCCCGCCGGTCACAATCGCGGTCTTCTTCTGGAAGCCCATGCCTCGAGTTCCCTTAATCTTTGCGCGGCGCCTTGGCTCTCCCCTCGCGCGGGAGCCTACGGTTCGCGCCTTACCAGCGGAGAAGCGTGGCGGCCCAGGTAAGCCCCCCGCCGAAAGCGACCAATACCACGTGCATTCCGGGCCGTAGCCGGCCGGTGCGCACGGCCTCGTCCAGGGCGATCGGGATGCTGGCCGCCGAGGTGTTGCCGCAGTGATCGATATTGACGAAGACCCGGTCCATGGTGATGCCGAGCCGCTCCGCTGCGGCCTCTATGATACGCGTATTCATCTGGTGGGGGATATACAGGTCCACTTGGTTCGGGTCGAGTCCGTTCTGTTTCAGGAGGATCCGGACCACCTCGACGATGTAGGTGACGGCCAGCTTGTAGACGGCGCGCCCCTTGATCTTCATGTAATGTTGGCGGGCGTCGACGGATTCGTGCGTCGGAGGCACGCGGGATCCGCCGCCCGGAAGCTGCAGGAGATCCTCGTACCGGCCGTCGGCCCCCATGAGCGTGTCGAGGATGCCGTTCGCGTCGTTGGTGGGGCCCACGACCACGGCGCCGGCGCCGTCGCCGAAAAGGACGCAGCTCGCGCGATCTTCGTAATCGGTGAATCGGGTGAGCACCTCGCCCCCCACCACGAGGATGTGCCGATGGCTGCCCGCGACGATCATGTGGCGTGCGATCTCCAGCCCGTAGAGGAATCCGCTGCAGGCGGCCGCCAGATCGAAGGCTGGAATGGTTCGGGCGCCGAGACGCTTTTGCAAGAGACAGGCCGTGGAGGGGAAGATTGTGTCCGGAGAGATGGTCGCCACGATGATCATGTCCAGGTCGCCCGCGGTGAGTTTCGCCGCGTCCAGCGCCTGTTGGGACGCGAAGAAAGCGAGGTCGGACGTGGCCTCCCCGTCCGCGGCCACGCGGCGCTCGGAGATGCCCGTCCGGGTGGTGATCCATTCGTCGCTTGTGTCAACGATCTTCTCCAGATCGGCGTTGGTGAGCCGGCGTTCGGGCAGGTACGCGCCCGTTCCGAGGATTCTTGCCTTTGGATGTACCTTCATGTCCACTCCCAGTTTTCACCGTTCCGGTCATCCCCCAACACCTGTTTGGCATTGGGCTTCCGGAGCGTGGAACGTCCGGAGAAGGTCCCTTTACTCCGCCGTCCCGCAGGCCGGCACACCGGGAGACGACAGGAGAGTCTCACGGATGTGGTCGTTCAGGCCGCTCGCGACCGATTCACGGGCTACGCGCAAGGCGTTCCGGACGGCGGTGGGATTGCTGCGGCCATGGCCGATGATGCAGATGCCGTTCACCCCCAGGAGCGGAGCGCCGCCATATTGATCGTAATTGGCCTTGCGCTTGACCGTGGCAAAGGCCGAGCGGGCTAGGAGCGCCCCCAGGCGGCTCAGGAACGACTGCCCGATCGCCTCCTTCAACATGTCGGCGAAGGCGCTGGCGATCTGCTCGCTCGCCTTGAGCAGGGCGTTCCCCACGAAGCCGTCGCAGATCACTACCTCGCAGACGCCGCTGAAAATATCCCCTCCCTCCACGTTGCCGATGAAATTGATGGGCGCTTTCTTGAGCAGGGCAAAGGCCTCCTTCAGCGTGTCGTTGCCCTTGACGTCCTCTTCGCCCACGTTCAAAAGCCCCACGCGCGGATTCTTTTCTCCCAGCACGAGACGGCTGTAGGCCGCAGCCATCACGCCGTAGGTGTAGAGGTGCCTGGGCTTCACATTGATGTTGGCGCCCATGTCGATCACGACGCAGGCGCCGCGCTTGGAGGGCATCGGCACCGCGATCCCCGCCCGATGCACACCTTCGATATGTTTCAGCCCGAGGCGCGTCGTGGCGACTGCGGCCATGGTGTTTCCCAGGGCGACCATGGCATCCGCTTCGCCGTCTTTCACGAGCTGGACGGTGCGGCTGATGGAGCTGTCGCGCTTTTCTCGCAGGGAGGCGATCTTGTCCTCCATCTCGATGACCTCGGACGCCTGGACCACGCGGATTCGGCCGTGATGGGCCAAGCCGATCTGCTTGAGCCCCTGGAAGAGCGCCTCTTCCCGGCCCACGAGCAGGATTTCCGATTTCCGATCCATCTCGACGTACTGGCTTACGCCTTCGAGAATGGTCATGAAGCCATGGTCAGATCCCATGGCGTCGATTGCAAGACGCATGGTGAATACCAAGCTCCGGACAATGATATCATGCCAGGCGCAAAGACAAGTATCATATCGCCCAGGGAGACAAAATGCCGCCTCTCCGAACCGGGATACGATTCGAAGGGGAGGCAGGGTTCCATGGCGACATGCAACGCCTTACAAACCCTCGACTTCGATTTTTTTGACCGCATCATAGTAACCGCAATTGCCGCAGACGCGGTGCGGCAATTTGGGGTGGTTGCAGCGCGAGCATTTTGACAGGCCGACCGGGCGAAGCGCATGGTGCGACCGGCGCATGTTTTTGCGGGATTTTGAAGTTCTATGCTTTGGAACGGCCATTCGTTTTCTCCTGGTGGCGCATGGATGGAAGAAGGCAGATAACCACAAGAATAAAGAACTGTACGGAGAGGGGAAAGGGAGTCAAGACTTTTTTTGCACTTATGGGAGGCGTTCAAGAGGAGGAACGGCCTTGTTCTCTTCCCCATTAGGCTTCGCTTTCTCCGCATTTGCCGGGTTTTAAATAAGTTGAGGCTTACGAGGCTCATGGGATCGCTCGAATCCCGCCGGAACCGTCCGGGCGGCAGGGAAACCGGCTCTTCTCTCTCCGCCTTCCCGTTTGGTTCATGAAGCGCGCTCCGGGACCGGTGCGAGGGCATTCAGCCCTGGACAATGTTTTATGGACGGGCATGGCCCCACGCTCTTCTAAGTTTCATCCATTGTCCACAAGGGAAGGCCGGTCTCTTCATCATGTCCGCGCGCGAGCGTGGCCCCTTCGAGGGCCTGTAAAAAGAACTCGCAGGCAAAGACGATCGTGCCCGGCGCCAAGTGCCCTCCCCAAGCCCGACCGTCCGCGTCCGCCAGGGTGAGATGGGCATGCACCATGGGCTCGCCGTCGCGCAGGGATACATTGCCCGTGCCCTTCAATATCTCCAGCGGCTTGTCGATCATGAAGAAGCGGTATTTTTTCTCGGGCTGGTCATAATAGCCCAGCCGGGCTTTGGTTACGGCTCCGATGAACTCCAGGCGCCCCAAGGTTACCTTCTCGGACCAGCAAATGCCGGTAAGCTCGGTCAAAAGATCGCTTCCATACCGCAGCCTTCCCACGAAACATCGGCCGCGCGTTACCTCTCGCACCATGTCCATAGGCCTCCCCTCCATGAATCTCTGCCGAATGCGCCGGCCCCGATAAGCAGAAAATGAAACCGGGCGACGTAACCTACTATCGCTATGGTCGTCACAGCACTGCGTGGCAAGGGAATCTCGACTTCTTTGCTCCAGTCTCGTCAAACCGGGCGGGGATGTCAACCGGATTTCCAAGCGCCGGCCAGGGGCGCTCTTCGGTCGCGGTTGGAAAATGCTGGCGCGCCGCCTCTTGTTTTGCCATAATATCCATGCTACCAGAGAGTTGTTTCTCAAGAAAGGCTATCCACCCGGCCCAGTGGCCCTGCCGACAGATCGGGAGTCCCTGTTTCATGCCGGAAACCGCGAAGGTCACCCGTCACCAGTTCGGAACCTTTGGCGGGGTCTTAACGCCCGGCATTCTTGACAATCCTGGGCGGCGTCATGTGCCTGCGCGCCAATTTCGTGGTTGGCCACGCGGGGAGTCTTGGCGCGTCGGACCGGACATGCAGGCCTGAAACGGCTCGGGCGCCGGGGCGGCGCTTTCCTAACTTTTTCAAGAAGAGGGAGGAAAAGCCATGCTGGAGCTCTTGCGCAGGCGGCGAAGCGTCCGTGCGTTCGCCGACAGGAAGATCGCGCCCGAAATCCTCATAGAGATCGAGGAGGTTTTGCTCCGCGCCCCCTCCTCCCGCAACCTCCGGCCGTGGGAGTTCGTGCTCGTGGACGACGCGGCGCTCATAAAAAAACTCTCCCGGGCCAAGGAGCACGGCTCGGCCTTCCTTAAACGCGCGCCCCTCGCGGTCGTGGTCGCGGCGGACCCTAAGGCGTCCGACACGTGGGTGGAGGACTGCGCCATCGCCTCGATCCTTTTGCAGATGTACGTGGAGAGCCGGCCCGGCATGGGAAGCTGCTGGATCCAGATCCGCCTCCGCACCCACGACGAGACGACCTCGGCCGAAGACTACGTGAAAAAGGTCCTCAACCTTCCGGCGCGCTGGGTGGTGGAGTCGATCCTCGCGGTGGGGTACGAGGCCGAGCGAGAGCCGCCCGTGCCGCTCGAAGACCTCCCGCGCGGAAAGATTCATCGGAACGGAATGGGAGGCAGGAAGGGGTGACTCGGAAGTTCCGTTAGCGAATTCTCAAGTATTCCTCTCCTATAACAAATCCCTTCTCCGCGTCACCGCGCTTATCAAGCTCGCCCGTCTCGAAGAGGCGGATCGAGCCATACTCGCCGTCGAAGCCCGCGCGGCGGATGACCCGGGCCTCGCGCATCCGGCCGATCGCCTCGGCCAGAACGGGCGCGCCTTCCCTGGCGATGTCCGCAAGGGGCGCCTCCCCCAGG
>JAZDLH010000049.1:0-7330 GCA_043802275.1 Planctomycetota bacterium | reverse complement strand
TGGGCGCCTCCTCCGCGCGAGGGCGAGTACGCGCTCGGCGATCTCCTGGGCGGCGTCGGGACGGGCGAGGCGGCGCGCCGAGGCGCTCATCGCATCGAGGCGGCCAGCATCCCTCCAAAGGGTCAGGACGACGCGGTGAAGAAGTTCCTCGGTCAGCTTCTCCTCCGGGATAACCTTGGCGGCGCCCGCGGCCTCAAGGATCCCGGCATTGGCCGCCTGGTGGTCATCGCGCGCCTTAGGGAAGGGGACGAGAATCGCCGGAAGGCCCGCCAGGGCCGCCTCGGCCGCCGTAGAAGCCCCGGCCCGCATAAGGGCCAGGCGCGCCGAACCGTAAAGCGGCGCCATATCGTCCGCATAGGCCGCGAGCCAGAGCCTGTCCTTCAGGATATTCCCGTATTGCGAGCGGTACCGGGAGGAGATCTTGGCATAGTCCCGCTCGCCCGTGATGTGGGCGACCGGGATGCCCGCCTCCATCCACGCCGGGGCGCACGCGGACGCGAGAAAGTTCAAGCGCTCGGCGCCCTGGCTCCCGCCCAGGATCAGGAGATGCCTCTTCGGGCCGGACTCGTAACGGTACAGGGCCGCGATCTTCTCCCGGACGGGCGTGCCCGTGTGAAAGACGCGCTCGCGGGGCGCGGAAAGATAGGTCCGGGCCTCGTCGAACTGGAGGTGTACCTCCCCGGCCCAGCGGCTGAGAAGCCGCGTCACGCGTCCGGGGATCGCATTTTGCTCCAAAAGCACGAGGGGAATGCGTCGCCACCGGGCGAGAATCCCCGGCGCCGCCGCCGCATACCCGCCGAGGCTCACCACCGCGGCCGGCGGATCGTTGAAAAACCGCCGCGCGCACTGGGCAAGAGCGGCTCCGAACCGTGCCGCGTTCCAGGGATGCCGGAAAGAAATCGGGCTCCCCCGTCCCGCAGCAAGCTCGACGAGCGGATATCCCGCCTGGGGCACGAGGCGTGCTTCTAGACCTTGCGAGGTGCCCATAAAGATAATGGAGACCCTCGAATCGACCGCCTTCAGGGCCTCGGCCAGGGCCAGCCCCGGATACAGGTGCCCGCCCGTCCCCCCGCCGGCGAGCACGATAGGCAATGACGAATAGGCGGCCATGTGTCTTTATTCCTCTCGCGTTCGCCCGGAGGTTTTCGTGCAAAAGGGCCTCCGGCCCGGTCAAGGGACACGGTTCCATTCCTTCCGCTTCCAGGCGGTCTCAGACCCGTTGGGATCCTTCGGAATGCGGGAACAAGGGTCGGGCGAAGAGAGTAGCTCGCCAATCGGCCGGCTCATTTTGGGCCGCGGGGTAGCCGGGCTCCGGCCGCCAGGCATGGCGCGCGATGCTGGCGAGGATGCCCAGGGCCGCCAGGCTGCACACGAGCCCGGAACCCCCGAAGCTCACGAAGGGAAGCGAGATTCCCTTGGTCGGGACCGCGGCGGTCACCACCGCCACGTGCAACGCCGCCTGCAGTCCGATCATGAGCGTGAGGCCGAAGGCGAGGTGCGACCCGAAAGCGTCGGGCGCGAGCCGCGAGAGGCGCGCGCCGCAGCCCACGAAGACCGCGAAGGCCGTGAGAATGCCGAGCGAGCAGACGAGTCCGAACTCCTGCCCGGCCATGGCGAAGATGAAATCCGTGTGCGCCTCCGGCAGGTAATAAAGCTTGGCCCACCCCGCGCCCGGACCCATACCGAAGAGGCCCCCCGAGCCCAGGCTCTGCAGGCTCATGTAGGCGTG
Source organism: Planctomycetota bacterium (assembly GCA_043802275.1). GTDB lineage: Bacteria > Planctomycetota > SZUA-567 > SZUA-567 > JAFGNG01 > JAZDLH01. Next base: position 5,601 of record JAZDLH010000049.1, on the reverse strand, counting down.
ATAGGCCTTGCCGCTCGTTCCGCCCTCGATCCAGGCATGGATGCGCCCCATGATGTGCGAAAAGTGCGTGGCCAGGAGGTAGGCCGCCGGCGGGCCCGCGAGAAGGAGGAGCACAAAAATATGCCGTATCCGGGCGCCTCCCGCCACGAGCATCGCAAGAAGCACCACGGCCACGAGGAGGGCGGTTCCGATGTCCGGCTCGACGGCAATGAGGGCCGCCGCCGCAAGCGCCAGGCTCGCCACGGCGAGAAACCGGCCGAGGGAGCTCCGTACCCTCCCCTCCAGGCGCGCCAGGAAGGCCGCCATCACCACGACCATCAGCACCTTGGCCGCTTCCGAGGGCTGGAGGCTGTACGCCCCCCAGCGCAGCCACCGGCGCGCGCCGTTGATGCGCGGCCCAAAGAAGAGCACCGCCCCCAAGAGCCCGAGAGCCGCGCCGAGGAGCACCCAGCGCAAGCTCGCGAGGCGACGGTAGTCCACCCGGGAGAGGAGGAAAAAGGCCGCAAGCCCCACCCCCATCCAGGTGAGCTGCCTTTCCAGGAAGTAGAGGCTCGAGCCGTACCGCTCCGCGCGGATGGCGCTCGCGGAATAGACCAGCACCACCCCCAGCCCCAGGAGCAGGGTCGCGGCGCCGAGCATCCAGGAGCGGAGCCGGTCGAAATCCCTCCGGCGAAGTCGGAGGGCCTCCTCCGGCCCGATGGCTTCCCTGGCATTCATGGATGGCGTCTCCTGAAGAACCTGGCCTTTGCCGCTCCCTTCCCCGCTTCTATCCCGCTTTTTGTCCGCGCGGAGACCAGGGGCCCGGGATTCCATGCAAACGCCTCAGTGCATTTTGAGCGTGGCCAGGGCCAGGGCCGTGAGCATGATGCCGATGCACCACAACCGGACGACCACGTGGTTTTCCTTCCACCCGGAAAACTGGAGATGGTGATGGAAAGGCGCGCAGCGGAAGAGGCGGCGGCCGGTCATCTGGAAGCTTCCGACCTGGAGGATGACCGAGATCGCCTCGAGCACGAAGACGCCCCCGGCGATGAGGAGCACGAATTCCTGCTTGATGGCGAGCGCCACGAAGCCGATCACGCCGCCGAGGGCGAGGCTGCCGGTGTTCCCCATGAAGACGCGCGCGGGATGGGCGTTGAACCACAAAAACCCGAGGGTGGCGCCCACCGTGATCGCGCAGAACACCGTGAGCTCCCCGCTCCAGGCAACGTGCGGGATGCGCAGGTACCCCGCGATCTCCCGGTGCCCCACGGCATAGGCGAGCACCATGAAGGTGAAGGTCACGAGGGTCGTCAGCCCCGCGGCGAGGCCGTCCAGCCCGTCGGTCAGGTTCACGGCGTTGGAGACGCCCGCGAGGACGATCATGACGAAGGGGACATAGAAGAGCCCCAGGTCCGGGAGAAAGGTCTCCATCTTGGTCCCGGGCAAGACAATCTTCGTCGCGTACGCCCGGTCCCCCCAGCGGCAGAGCATGCCCGCGAGGGCCAGGGCCAGGAGCATCTGCAGCCCGAACTTCGTCCAGCCGCGGAGCCCCTGGTGCCGGCCGATGCGGCGGAGCTTGACGTAATCATCGGCGAAACCGAGGCCCGCGAAGCCAACCAAGGCGAAGACGGCGGCCCAGACATAGGGATTCGCGAGGTTCGCAAAGAGGAGGGTGCCGAGAAGGATCGAGGAGACAAGCAAGAGCCCGCCCATGGTGGGGGTGCCGCCCTTGTCCCGGTGCAGGGCCTCGAGCGTCGCGCTGTGGGGCTTGTCCACGTCCTCGATCACGCGCAGTCCCGAGAGGAAGCGGATGAACCGCGGCCCGATGAGGAGCGCGATGAGGAACGCCGACACCATGCCCAGCGCCGCCCGGAAGGTGATGGAATCGAAGACGCGAAGGGGTCCGTAGACGTCCTCCAGGCGGGCCAGCCATTTACACATCGTGGTGGACCTCCTTGATCGGGGCGGACTCCTTGTGATAGATGTGCCGGAGCTTGCCGACCACGCGCTCCATGTGCATCATGCGGGAGCCCTTCACCAGCACGAGATCCTCGGGCTGGATGAGGGTGGAGAGCCGGGGAAGAAGCGAGGCCACGGAAGGGAAGTAATGCACGCGGCAGCGGGCCGCGCCGAGACTGGCCGCCTCGGCGAGCGCCACGGTCCCCACCCCCACGGACAGGATGAGATCCAGCCCCGCGCGCGCCATGAGGTGGCCGCAGCGCCGATGCAGAAGCTCCGAAGCGGGGCCCAGTTCCCCCATGGTCCCCACGACGGCCACGCGGCGCTTCGCCGCCACCTCCGCAAGGAACCGGACCGCCGCGCAGAGGGAGTCGGGATTGGCGTTGTACGTGTCGTCGAGGATCCGGAGGGTTCCGGCCCTCTCCAGGCCCATGCGGCCGGGGATGGGCTGGAAGGCGCGGAGCGCCTCGGAGGCCTCGGCGGGCCTCACGCCCAGCCAGTCCGCCGCGGCGACGGCTGCGAGGGCGTTCGACACGTTTTGCCGGCCGAGCGCCGGGATGTCGAACGCCGTCTGCCAGGCGCGGAAGCGGATGCCCTTTTCGTCGCAGATGACCCCCTCGGCCATGAGGTCGGCGTCCCGCCTCTCGTGGCTGAAGTGTTTCGCCGGACAGGCGAGGCGCGAGGCGAAGTAGTACTTGCACCGGGTCTCGGCGGGGTAGATGGCGAGCCCCGTCTTGGGCAGGGCCTCGAGGAGGGCGCCCTTCTCACGCATCACGCCGTCGATGTCCCCCAGGCCTTCCAGGTGGCCGCAGCCGACGGTGGTGAGGATGCCCACGGTGGGCTGGAGGATGCGCGTGAGCTCGGCGACCTCTCCCGGGGCGCTCGTGCCGATCTCGATGATCCCCGCCCAAGCGTCGTCGGGCGCGGCGAGGATGGAGAGCGGCACGCCGATCCGGTTGTTGTAATTCCGAAGGGACGCGGCCACCGGCCCGCGCCGGCGGAGGATGCAGGCGAGCATCTCCCGGGTGGTGGTCTTTCCGTTCGAGCCGGTGATGCCGACCCAGGGGATGTTCCGCTCGAGGCGAAAGCCCCGCGCCAGGCTCCCGAGGGCCGCGGTCGTGTCCGGCACGACGATGCCGGGAAGGTCGCGCAGCTCCTCCTCGCTCTGCACCATGCCGGCCACGGCGCCGTTGGCCGCGGCCTGGAGGATGAAATCGCTCCCCTTGTAATGGGGGCCGTCGATCCCCACGAAGAGCGCGCCCGGGCCGGGTACGCGGCTGTCGGTGGAGATCCGCTCGATCACGAGCTCCCGGCCGCCCACGAGCCGGCCGCCCACCCAGTCCGCGCACCTTCCCAACGCCACCTGCATGGGTCAGTCCCTCCGGACGGCTCCCGCCGCCCCTTCTTCCGCCCGGCAATTCCGCACGGCCTCGGCGGCCACGGCGCGGTCGTCAAAGGGGATGCGCCGGGTGCCGAAGATCTGGTAGTTCTCATGGCCCTTGCCCGCGATGAGCACGGTGTCCTCCGGCCGGGCCCGTTCCACGGCCAGGCGGATGGCGCGGGCGCGATCGGGCTGGAAGAAAACCGCCTCGGGCTGGCGGAAGCCCTGCCGGATGTCCCGGAAGATACGCTCGGGCGCTTCGGTGCGCGGGTTGTCCTGGGTGACGATCACGAGGTCCGCCGCGTCCTCCGCGGCCTCGGCCATGAGCGGACGCTTGCCTCGGTCGCGGTCGCCCCCGCAGCCGAAGAGAGCGATCAACCTCCCCTGTGTGAGGCTGCGGAGGGTGCCAAGCACGTTCCGCAGGGCATCGTCGGTATGGGCGTAATCCACGAAGACGGCGCTCCCCCCCTTTGAAGGAATCCGCTCCAACCGCCCGGCGACCCCCGGGAAGGAGGCGATCGCCCGCGCTGTCTCCCCGAGCGGAACGTCCTGGGAAAGGGCGGCAAGCGCGGCGGCCATGATGTTCTGTATGTTATACATACCTATGAGCCCCGTGTGAAGGCCCTGGTTCCGATCTTGGAAGCGAAGCGTCACGTCCGATCCGTCGAGGGACAGGTTTTCCACGGTTGCCGAAAGGTCGTTCTCCGGGGAAAAACCGTACCGAAGCACCTTTCCCTGCGTGGCTTGCGCTATCCGCCAGGCAAAGGGGTCGTCGGCGTTGAGGATGGCCGGCGCGCCCGCGGGAAGCATCTCGAAGAGACGGAGTTTCGCCTTCGCATAGCGCTCAAGGTCGCCGTGATAGTCGAGATGATCCCGGGTAAGATTGGTAAAGACCGCCGCGGAAAAGCGCACGCCGGCCGCGCGGGACTGGTCCAGGGCATGGCTCGATACCTCCGCGACCGCCGCGCGGCAGCCGTTCTTCACCATCTCGGCGAGCGCGGCGGAAAACGCGACGCTGTCCGGCGTGGTGAGCGGGGCGGGACGCTTTTCCCTCCCGGTTTCGTAGGTGATGGTGCCGAGAAGCCCGGTGGGCCGCCCCGCTTGAACGAGAAGGTGGCGCAGAAGGCACGCCGTGGTGGTCTTTCCGTTGGTCCCGGTGACGCCGAAGAGGTCGAGCCGGCGGGACGGCCGTCCGTAAAAATACTCGGCCGCGAACGCCAAGGCGCGACGCGCATCCGGCACCGTGACGAGCGGCACAGCGAGACCCTCCACCGCGTTCTCCGCCAAAATCGCCGCGGCCCCCTTTCGGACCGCCTCGGGGATGAAGTCCTCCCCGCAAAGCTTCGTCCCCGCGAGGGCGGCGAAGAGCATGCCCCGCTTGACCGAGCGGGAGTCGCAGGTAAGCCCGCCTATCTCCACCCCCCCGTTTCCCCGGAGGTGCGCGCCTTCCAATTGGGCGGCAAGTTCGCTGAGGCGCATGGCTCTTTCCCTGCCTTTTCCGTCAAGCCTAAGGTCCGGCCGGGCTATTTCGGGAAATCCCTCCCGAGCCGCCCGGCCGAAACCTCTCCCGACTGCGGCCGCGGGCTCATCGATCCTCGGCGCTGGCGAGCTCAAGGTCGGCCGCCACGCGAGGCGGAACCCCGAGGTGGAGGAGAGCCTCCCGGAGGATTGCTCCGACCGCCGGGGCGCTGACCGTCCCGCCGTAATGGACGCCCTGGGGCTCGGTCACCGTGACGAGCACCACCAGGCGCGGGGCCTCCACCGGCGCGAAGCCGCAGAAGCTGGAGACGTACCGGTCTTCCTCGTATCCGCCCGGCCCGGCGATCTGCGCGGTCCCGGTCTTTCCGCCCACGGCGTATTCCTTGCAGGCGGCCTGTTTGCCCGTGCCGCGGGTCACGACCCCCGCCAGGATCTCCCGCATCGTGTCCGAGGTTTCCTTACGGATCACGCGGCAGCGCGGCTCGACGGGAAAGGTCTTCATCACCCGTCCCGCCGGGGTGGAGAGCGACCGGGCGAGGCGCGGCCGGACGAGGATCCCCCCGTTCACAATGGCCGAGAAGGCCGTGGCGAGTTGGAGGGGTGTGACGCTCACCTCCTGTCCCATGGGGATCGAGGTCATGGAAAACTTCTCGTTCCATTGCCGAACCGGCCGCAAGAGGCCGGAAAGCTCGCCCGGGAGCTCGACCCCCGACCTCTCGCCGAAACCGAAGGCGGTGAGATATTGGTAGAGGCTCTTGGGCCCCAGGCGCGCGGCCACCTTGGCGATGCCGATGTTGGAG
>JAZDLH010000048.1:0-30164 GCA_043802275.1 Planctomycetota bacterium | reverse complement strand
CCCCGGCCCGGGGGGCGATGCGCGGGGGGTGGGGCCCGCATTCGCCTTTAACCGGCGCTATATTCGCCGCCTGCGCTGGCCAATGGTCATCGTCGTCTTGGGCGTGGGGGGGTGGGGAGGGGCGCTCGGAATCGGCGTGGGCGACCGGGTCCTCATGCTCCAGCACGCCTATTATTCCGTGATCTCCCCGGAGGGCTGCGCGGCCATCCTCTGGCGCGACGCGAGCAAGGCCCCGGAAGCGGCCGCGGCCCTGCGCATCACCAGCCGCGACCTCAAGGAATTCGGCATTATCGACGAGGCACTCGTCGAGCCCCTGGGCGGCGCGCACAAGGACCCCGAAGCCATGGGGCAGGTTCTGCACGACGCGCTCATCCGGCACCTGGACGAGCTCGTCCGCATCCCCACGGAGGCGCTTTTGGAGAGCCGGTATGCGCGCCTGCGCGCCGTGGGCGAGTACGAGGTCGCGAGCGACGAGCGCCTCCGGCAGATTCTCGGCCGCGAGCGGTCGATCGGGCCGCGAGAAGCCCTGACCCCGGCCGAATAGCTCCCCTCCGACAGGCCGCGACTTCGCGCCTCGGCAGGAAACCGATGCCATTCGCGCCTGTCTCCAGTCGCCCGGTCGACGGGTTAGAGGGGATTCATCCGCTTCCGGCGCCAAGCACCCGGACGGAGCCGGGTTTTGGAGAATCGGGCCATGAACCTTTCCTTCGCCGATGCCTTGTGCGAGGCGGTCCAGCGCTTGCGAAGCGCGACGTGCGTGGGCATCGACCCGCGGGCCGACCGGCTCCCGGCGGCCCTCCGGATCTCGACCAAGGACGGGCCCGAGGCCCGGGCCGCGGCCGTGGAGGCTTTTGCGCGCGGCGTCGTCGAGGCCGTGGCCGACCTCGTCCCGGCGGTCAAGGTGAACATCGCCTTCTTCGAGGCCCTGGGCCCGCAGGGGCTTCTCGCGTACCGGGAGGTCACGCTACAGGCCCGGGAGCTCGGGCTTCTTGTGATCGGCGACGGGAAGCGCGGCGACATCGGCTCGACCGCCGAGGCCTACGCCGCCGGACACCTCGCGGAGCCGCGTCATCCGGCCGCCCTCGGGGCGCATGACGCGGTGACCGTCAACCCCTACCTCGGCGCCGACGGCGTGCTCCCTTTTATAGAGGCGGCGCGGGCGAACGGCCAGGGCGTCTTCGTGCTCGTCAAGACGAGCAACCCCTCGAGTGCCGAGATCCAGGAACTGGCCCTTCGGGAAGGCGGGACAGTGGCCGAGCGCGTGGCGAGCCTCGTGAACGACTGGGGCGCGGCTCTTGTGGGAGCCAGCGGCCTCTCCTCGGTGGGCGCGGTCGTGGGCGCCACGCACCGGCAGGACCTCGCGCGCCTCCGCGCGCTCATGCCCCGCGCGCCCTTTCTCCTCCCGGGCTTTGGCGCCCAGGGCGCGAGCGCGGAGGACGTGACGGATGCCTTTCTCCCCGGCGGGCTGGGAGGCCTCGTGAACGCGAGCCGCTCGATCGTCTATGCCTACGAGAAGGAAGGAACCGACGACTTCGCGGGCGCGGCCCGGTCGGCGGCGAAATCCATGAACGCGGCGATGCGCCTGGCCCTTGAGCGGGCCGGCAAGGGATTTTGACGCGCCCCTATCCCCATCCCTTCCCCTCCCCATTCCATCCCGCCCGGATCCGCCGCCGCCGCGGCCCTTCCTTTCAGCGGGTTTCCCGTCAACGGGCTCGTTGACGGGAGGGCGAAGCAAAAGAACTCTCCTTGACAGAATGGGCCGGCAGGAAAGAATAAACGCGGAAGCTCCCGCTCGTTTCCGAAGGAGGGCCAGGGATGCAGGACCAGGCGAGTCTCTTTCAACGGCATCCTCTCGCGGACCGGATGCGGCCCCTCTCGCTCGACGAGTTCGTGGGCCAGGAGCACCTCGTGGGGCCGGGGAAGCTCCTCCGGCGCGCGATCGAGGAAGACAAGCTCGGCAGCTGCATCTTCTGGGGCCCGCCCGGCAGCGGCAAGACCTCCCTCGCGCAGGTGATCGCCCACGCTACGAAGAGGCACTTCGTCCGGTTCAGCGCCGTGCTCCACGGCGTGAAGGAGGTGCGCCGGATCGTGGACGAGGCCCGCGAGCGACTCCGCTCCGAGGGCCGCGGCACCATCCTCTTCGTGGACGAGATCCACCGCTTCAACAAGGCCCAGCAGGACGCGTTCCTGCCGCACGTGGAGGCCGGGACCATCCTCCTCATCGGCGCCACGACCGAGAATCCCTCCTTCGAGATGATCTCGGCGCTCCTCAGCCGCACGCGCGTGTACACCCTCACCCCCCTCTCCGACGGCGAGGTGGAACGGATCGTGGACCGCGCGCTGGCGGACGGCTCGCGCGGGCTGGGGGAGCTTCGTCCCGCGATCGAGGAGGACGCGAGGAAGTTTCTTGTCAATTACGCCAACGGCGACGCGCGCGCGGCCCTGAACGCCCTGGAGCTCGCCACGGCCGCCACCTTGCCCGGACCGGACGGCGCCCGGCGCCTCACGCGCGAGATCATCCGCGAGGCCTACACCCAGCGCACCATCGCCTACGACAAGCAGGGCGAGGAGCATTACAACCTGATCTCGGCCCTGCACAAGTCCCTTCGCGGGAGCGACCCCCAGGCCGCGCTCTACTGGCTCGCGCGCATGATCGAGGGCGGGGCCGATCCCCTTTACATCGCCCGCCGGCTCGTGCGCTTCGCCTCGGAGGACGTGGGCCTTGCCGATCCGCAGGCCCTCGTCCAGGCCGTGGCCGCGCGCGACGCGGCCCATTTCCTCGGCTGGCCCGAGTGCGACACCGCGCTCGCCCAGTGCGCGGTCTACCTCGCCACCGCGCCCAAGTCGAACCGCGTCTACACGGCCCTGGGCGCGGCCAAGGCCGACGTGGAGGAGACCCGCAACGACCCCGTGCCGCTCCACATCCGCAATGCCCCGACCCGGCTCATGGCGGATCTCGGCTACGGCAAGGGATACCGGTATGACCAGGAGAGCCCGGACGCCTTTTCCGGCCAGGCCTTTCTCCCCGCCGCGCTCCAGGGCCGCGCCTATTACACGCCCGGCCCCTATGGATTCGAGAAGGAGATCCGGAAGCGGCTGGATTACTGGGAAAAGCTGCGCCAGGAGCGAAGAATGGAGGGGGAAACCGGGGAGAAGGGGGACGCCTAACAAGAAGCAGCCCGCAGGGGGCGCGGGCTGCTTCACGAGGAGAACGGCGAGGAACGCCTTGGGACCGTAGCGAGGGGGCCGCTACAGTGGTTCCTCACTATCCTATGTCAGCCGTGACCGGCTTTCCTTCGCCGACTCGCGCATTTTTTTATAAAGGCCGAATATTTTTTTATCGCTTCCGTCGTTTTTTTCGTCCAGGGTATTGCCGGATTTTTTCCCGGCATAAGATATTGCATTCGAAGGAGTAAGAACGTTTCGGCCCGTGCGGCCAAGAACCCGGCGGTCCGAAATCACCGGAGGGAGTGGATGGCATACGACCCGGGGAACAATAAAAGCCCCTCGGAATTTGCGCAACCGACCGAGCCGGATTTGCTGGAGGTCGCTGCGCTCGTAGGACATGCCTTCCAGAATCCGGAGATCCTCCGGCTGGCGCTCACCCACGCCTCGAGCGCGCCGGAGAAGCTCACGAGCAACGAGCGGCTGGAATTTTTGGGCGATTCGGCGCTCGGGCTCATCGTCTCCCGGCACCTCTTTGAGACCTTTGCCGAGGAGAACGAGGGGGGCCTCACAGAGATCAAGAGCGCGGTCGTCTCGCGCGAGACCCTTTCGCGCGTGGCGCGTGGGCTCGGCCTCCGGCCCCATATCCGCCTGGGCAGGGGGATCGCCCTGCAGGAGACCTTGCCGGATTCGATCCTGGCGAATGCGCTGGAGGCGGTCGTGGCGGCCGTGTACCTGGACGGGGGGCTCGAGGCGGCCGAGCGCTTTGTCCTCGCGGTCCTGGCCGAGGAGATCAACCGGAACGCCCTGCAGAAGGGCGCGCGGAATTACAAGTCCCTCCTGCAGGAGCGCCTCCAGCAGCAGGGCCTCTCCCCCCCGGAATACCGGGTGGTGAGCGAAGAGGGCCCGGACCACCGGAAGCTCTTCACCGTGGAGGCCGTCCTCAGGAACGGGCCGTCCGGCACGGGCTCCGGCATGAGCAAGAAGGAGGCCGAGCAGGCCGCCGCGCGCGCGGCGCTCGCGCGATTCGAGTTGCAGGAAAGACCCAAAACCGCTTGAATGGTGCGGCCATTAGATTCAGTCGACCCCGAAGACACTGACGAACGATTGTTTGGGAGGAAGAGCCATGGCGAAGCTGAAGATCGGGATCATCGGGCTGGGCTTCATGGGCAAGATGCACTTCGACACCTATGGGACCATGCCGAACGCCAAGGTCGTTGCGTTCGCGGACGTGGACGAAAAGAAGCGGGCAGGCGACTGGACGGGCATCGTGGGGAACATCGCGGGCAAGGGCCAAGGCCCGGATTTGCGGGGCGTAACCGTTTACGAGCGCGCCGAGGACCTCATACGCGACCCCCGCGTGGAGGCGGTGGACATCACGCTTCCCACCTACCTCCACGCGAAGTACGCGCTTAAGGCCCTGGCCGCCAAAAAACCCACGCTCTGCGAAAAGCCCATGGCCCGCACCTCGGCCGAGGCCGCGCGCATGGCCGAGGCCGCGCGCACGGCGCGCGTGCCCCTGTGCATCGGGCACTGCATCCGCTTCTGGCCCGAGTACGCCAAGGCGAGGGAGATCGTGGAGGGCGGCCGGTTCGGCGCGGCGCTCCACGCCACCTTCACGCGCTTAAGCCTCACGCCCGACTGGTCCTGGCAGAACTGGCTCCAGGACCCGAAAAAGAGCGGCGGCGCGCCCCTCGACCTCCACATCCACGACGCGGACTTCGTGCAGTACCTCTTCGGCAGGCCCGCGTTCGTGAGCGCGCGCTCGGCCGGCTTCCAGGCGGGCGCACCCGTGGACCACATCGTGGCGACCTACGCCTTCCGCGGCAGGAAGAACCTCCTCGTCACGGCCGAGGGCGGCTGGATGTACGCGCCCGGCTTCGGCTTCACCATGCAGTTCCGCATCCACCTGGAGAAGGCCACCCTCACCTTCGGCATGGGGGCGGACCCCGGCCTCACGATCCATACCAAGACCGGCCGGACCCTCAAGCCCACCGTGGCCAGGGGCGACGGGTACACGCAGGAACTCGCCTACTTCGTCCGCTCTATCCAGAAAAGAGAAGCGCCGAAGATCGTGACGCCCGCCTCGTCGGTCGCGAGCGTGCGCCTCGTCGAAGCGGAAATGCAAAGCGCCCGAGCCGGCGGCAGGCCCGTGGCGGTGAAGTGAAAACCGAAGGCATGAAGGAGTTTTACATGAAGGACTGCCCGAACCAAGAAGAAAACAAGAAGCGCTGCCCGTGCGACTACGAGCCGTGCGCGCGCAAGGGCGTCTGCTGCGAGTGCGTCGCCTACCACCTCCGACAGGGCGGCCGGCCCGCGTGCGTGAAGTAGGGCGGCCGCCTGGGCCGTCCCGCATTTCTTGAAATTTTAATTTGCAAGCCGGGGCGCAATGTAAAGAATACGAAGGATGACGACGGCGCTCGCGGCAACGGCCCTCCCGAAAGGGGTAAGCGAACGATCCCGGCCCGGCAAAGGGGAACGACATGAATCTTCTGGTATTGCTCCTGCTCTCCATCGCCGCCCTGGGATTGGGCGGAAGGTTTTACTCGCGCTGGCTCGCGCGGCGCCTTTCCGAAAATAACGAGCGGCCCACCCCGGCCGTGGTCAAGAACGACAACCGGGACTTCGTGCCCACGCCCATGCCCGTGGTCTTCAGCCACCACTTCGCCTCGATCGCGGGCGCGGGGCCCATCCTCGGGCCGGTCATGGCGCTCGCCTTCGGCTGGGGCCCGGCGTGGCTCTGGGTGGTGCTGGGGGCGATCTTCCTCGGCGGCGTGCACGACTACCTTGCGCTCCACGTGAGCCTGCGCGAGGGGGGCGAGAGCATCATCGCGGTCATGCGCCGCACCATGGGGAACTTCGCCTACGGGCTCATGATCTCCTTCACGATCCTCATGATCGTGCTCGTGACGGCCACCTTTCTCAACGCCTCGGCCGCGGCCCTCACCTCCATGATCCCGCTCGACAAGTTGAACCTTCCGGAGTCGCAGACGCTCCTTCGTACCGTGACCGTGGGGGGCCTCGTCCACGGCGTGGTGGGCGGCATCGCCTCGACCTCGGTCATCGTCATCACGCTCTTCGCGCCCCTCCTCGGGTGGCTCTACATCCGCCGGAAGACGCCGGTCTGGATCTGCACGATCCTGGCCCTCGGCATCTGCACCCTGGGGGTGGCGGTCGGATTCTACCTCCCGGTCACGCTCTCCGGCGATTCGTGGAAGCTCTGCCTCGCCGCCTACTGCCTGTGCGCGTCGTGGCTGCCGGTCTGGATGCTGTTGCAGGCGCGGGATTTTATCAACGTCCACATCCTCTACATCGGCCTGGGGGGGCTTCTCTTGTTTCTCGGGATCCTCGGCGCGAGGGGCACGGGCCTCGAGCTCGACGCCTTCGTGCTCCGGCCGGACCGGGGACCCGGACCCCTCTGGCCCGTGCTCTTTGTCACCATCGCCTGCGGGGCCATCAGCGGCTTCCACAGCCTGTGCGCGAGCGGCACCGCGAGCAAGCAGGTCCGCCTGGAGTCCGACGGCCGGCGCGTGGGCTACTTCGCCATGCTCCTCGAGTCGCTCCTGGCGGTTTGCGTGATCGCCGCGGTCGGGATGGCCTATACGCAGGCCGATTACATGCGGCAATTCTTCTGGACCGAGAGCCCGGGCAATCCCATCCTGGTCTACGCCGGCGCCGTGGGCCAGGCGGGCTTCCGGTCGGTCGGCATTCCCGTGGCCTTCGGCACGGTCTTCGGAATGCTCCTCATCGAGGGATTCATCGTGACCACGCTCGACACGGCGGTGCGGCTGAACCGCTACCTCTTCGAGGAGCTCTGGCGGGCGCTCTGGGCTGCTCCGCCCCGGCTTCTCCTCCATCCCACGGTGAACTCGGTCCTCGCCGTCGCCCTCATGCTCCTCCTCGGGTGGAGGAACAGCGTCCAGGCCATCTGGGGGGCCTTCGGGAGCGCCAACCAGCTCCTCGCGGCCCTGGCCCTCCTCCTCTTCACGGTCTGGCTCGCGCAACGCGGCATCCGGGCGGGCTTCCTCTACCTCCCGGTGGCCTTCATGTTCCTCACGACCCTGACCATGCTCGTGTGGCTGCTCGTGACGCAGTACTGGCCCAGGGAAAATTGGGCGCTGGTGGCGAGCGACGCGGCGCTGCTTGTGCTGGCCGGGGCGATCCTCGTGCACACCGCCCGTCACTGGAAAAAATTCACGACCCCGTCGGCCGCGTGAAGTGTGAGCTGCCGGGAAACAGCGCGTCAGGAAAACCGGGAATAGAAAAAAGTTCGTTCGGAATGCCGCGACGGACTTCTCCCCGGCCCGCTCTGCCCCGCGGCCGGTCCAAAGGCGGGAAAGGATTGCCCGATCATGCCCAGGCGCAAAAATCCCGTGGACGAAAGCGGCCGCCCCCTGGAGCAGCCCTTCGCCGGGTACGAGGTCTTCCAAAAGCTCGCCGAGCGCGACCGGTCGGCGAGCTGGGCCGCGTGGGACCTCCGGATGGACCGGGAGGTTTTTTTGAAGGAGCTTCGGCCGCCGCGTGAGCGGATCGAGGCGATCGTGGAGGACTTCTTCGAGGAAGCGCAAAGCGTGGCCCGGGTAAAGCATCCCCACCTCGTCCGCGCGCTCGACGCGGGCCGGGCCGCGCGCGGCCGCGAGGCGGGCGAGGCGCAGGGAGACGATCCCGGCGCCGGGAACGCCTCCCAGGACGTCCTGTACATGGCGATGGAGTGGGTGCGGGGCGAGAGCCTGGCCCGCCGCCTCGATGCCCGGGAGCGGCCCCTGCGCGAGATCGAGTCCCTACGGATCGCGCTGGCGCTGGCACGCGCGCTCGACCATCTCCACGGCCTCGGCATGGTCCACCGGGCGGTGAAGCCCTCGAACGTCCTGCTCGGGGCGGACGGCATCGTGCGTCTCGGCGACTTGGGCGTCCCCCTGGACCTCCTGTACGATTCGCCTTGGGAGCGCGCGCGCCTGGACCCGGCCTACGCCGCGCCGGAGACCCTTCAGGCCGATTGCTGCCCGGACAGCCGCGCGGACCTCTACAGCCTGGGCGTCGTGCTCTTCCACATGGTCACGGGCGCCTTGCCCTTTGGAGGAGAGGATGCGGAGCTCGTGCGGAAACACATCGAGGAGGAGCCGCCCACGGCGCGGAGCGCGCGCCCCGGCCTATCGGCGGCCACCTCCGGCCTCATCGCCTCGCTCCTCGCAAAGGAACCCGCCGGCCGGCCGGACGACCCGGCCGCGCTGCTCGAACGCCTCGCCGGTCACCCCCTCCTCGCGGAACAAGCACCCGAGGAAACGCCGGCGGATGAGGCGGAGGATGACGACACTCTCTTATGACCCCCCTCTTCCCGCGTAGGATCGAGGGGCGGAGTTCTGGCCTCCCATTGAGGGCGACGAGATCCTATGCTATGGCGAATCTCTTAAAAAAAGCGCGAGCGCTTCCCCAGGAGCCCGGCTGTTACATCATGAAGAACGCCGCGGGCGCCGAGATTTACGTGGGCAAGGCCAAGAACCTCCGCCGGCGCGTCACGAGCTACTTCCGGGCCAGGGATCGGCTCGCCAAGGAGCAGGCGCTCGTGGAGAACATAGCGGGCTTCGACTACGTCGTGACCGAGAGCGAGGTCGAGGCGCTCCTATTGGAGAGCCGCCTCATCAAGGACCTCCGGCCCAGGTACAACTTCCTCCTCCGCAATAACGAATCCTACCCCTACCTCGAGGTGACTTTGACCGAGGACTTCCCGCGCGCCGTGGTGACGCGGGTGCACCGGAAGGGGAAGAGCCGCTTCTTCGGGCCCTTCGCCTCGGCCGGGGAGCTCCGCGCCGCGCTCGCGCTCCTCGGGCGCGTCTTCCGCTTCCGCACCTGTTCCCTGAAGATACGCGCCTCGGACCGGAAGCGGCGCTTTGCCCGGCCGTGCATCAACTTCCATATCGGCCGCTGCACGGGCCCTTGCGCGGCGCGCGTATCGCGCGAGGACTACCGGAGGCAGATCGCGGGGCTTATGCTCTTCTTCCGGGGGCGGAAGCATGCGCTCGTGAAGGCGCTCCGGAGGGAGCTCGCGGAAGCCGCCGAAAGCTACCGGTTCGAGCGCGCGGCAAAGCTCCGGGACGAGATCGGGGCGCTCGAGTCCATCCAGAACGCGCCCCCGCTCGAGGAGGAGCTCGCGCCCGCCGCGCCGGCGATCGACCCGCGCGCCGGACTCGAGTCCCTCCGACAGGCGCTCGGGTTGGAAGCCTTGCCGCGGCGGATCGAGGGGATCGACATCGCGAACCTCCAGGGGCGGGAGATGGTGGGCGCGGTGGTGACCTTCCTCGACGCCCTGCCCTGCAAGGATGGGTACCGGCGCTACCGCATCAAGACCGTGAAGGCCCAGGACGACTTCGCCTGCATGGCCGAGGTGGTGCGGCGGCGCTACGGCCGCCTCAAGCGCGAGGGGCGGGAGCTTCCGGACCTCATCCTCATCGACGGGGGACTGGGCCAGGTGCGCGCGGCCGAGGAGGTCTTGCGCGAGCTCAAGCTCGCCGCGCCCGCGCTTTTGGGGCTCGCCAAGGAGGAGGAGACGCCCATCCTCGCCTCTTACGGAGCCTCCACTCGCGGTGCATCCCCTGCCGCCGGCAAGGCGCCCGCCAAGGGAAAAGCACATGCCGAGACGGGAACTTTCGAGGCGCGAGGGGCGTTGCCGAGGCGAGGTAGTCTCGCGCCCCTCTCCCGCCGCTCGGCGGGCCTGAAACTTCTCATGTACGTGCGCGACGAGGCTCACCGCTTCGCCCAGCACTACCACCACATCCTGCGCAAAAAAGCGCTCTTCGAGTAGCGTTCCGCAAAACCCCTCCCTCCATAAAAAACCCCCTCCACGGCCGTGGGGAGAGGGATTTGTATAACGGCGCTTTCCAGGGCGCTGTCAGAAAAGCTCCGTTCCCGTTTTCTCGGCTGTGGAAGAAGGCGTCGCATTGGCGTCCGGAGCACCCATCACGCAGGTCTTGCCCTGTATGTTGTCCTTCACGGTCGCGCCCTCGGGAAAGACGACCTCGAAATCCTTGTCCGGGATGTCGATGTTCACCTTGATGGATTTTGCCTCCCTACTATAGCCGGAATCCCGAGGACGGCGCTCGAGGTATGCGCACACCTTGAATGGCGCCCAGTCCCATCAAGACCGGCGGCCCGGCGGGGCTCAGCTTGCAGACCGTGATGTACCCGATGGCCGGCGGCGGCAACGTGCCGAAGTCGCCCGGCGACCCGGCCCGTTCACGAAGGTTGAACTCGAAGCTGCCGATCTTCATCCGCACCTGCTCCGCCTACGCGATCCACTTCCGTCGTATGTTCCGCAGGCTCACGGCGAAGAGCGCCGCACAGAACGCCGCCAGCAGGCCGAAGTCGAGGGCCAGCGGCATGTGCGACAGCCGGTGGATCGAGCCATGCAGCACGTCGGCCCCGTAGGTTAGCGGCAACGCGTAGCTCAGCGGCCGGAGCCAGACGGGAAGCTGTTCGATGGGGAAAAACAGACCGCACAGGAAGAGCATCGGGAAGCGGAAGAAGTTGGAGAAGGTCTGGGCCTCGAAGACCTCGCTGACCGAGACCGCGATGAACAGGCCAAGGAACGTCGAGCTGACGGCGATGAGCACGATGGCGGGAATGAGTGTCGGCCAGTTGACCCCGGACAGGTCCATCAGGAACGCGGCCATGACGACCGGCACAAACGCGTTGGCGATGCCGAAGAGAATCGCGCCGCTGGTCTTGGCCAGCATGAGAAGTTCGAGCGGGATGGGTGCCAGCAGCAGCCGCTCGAACGACCGCCCTTTCTTCTCGAAGGTGACCGTGACGGACAGCAGACTCGTCGTGCCGAACAGCACGGACACGGCAATCACGCCGGGCAGCAATGCCGGAACGCTGTCCAGCCCCGCCCCCGAGCGGATGAAGAACATTCCCGTCCACGCCAGCGGGAAGATCAGGCCCCAACTGATGTTCGGCGGCTTGAGGTAATAGGCCCGAAAGTCCTTGGCCAGGATGTTCCAGAACGCGATCCACGCTTTCATGCGTCGGTTCCCATTCTTGCCTTTTCTTTCTCCTGCTTCATCGCCGCCGCCTCGATGCCGGTGACTTCGACGAAAACGTCCTCAAGCGACGGTCGAATCTTACGGGCCTCCGCGACCTCCGCGCCGCGATCCTCCAAGAAGCGCACCAGCGGACCGATGCGCACGGGATCGCGGGACTCCACACGCACCGCTGTGTCCGAGACCGGGCGGCACTGCAGTCCCGGAAACTCGGCGACAATCGTCCCGCAAAGCGACGATCCTCCGCCGGTGACGTCGAATTGCACCACGTAACGTCCATCGGTCCGCCGCATCAAGTCCTCGACCGTGTCGGTCCGAACGATCCTGCCTTTGACGATGAAGGCGATGCGCCGACACAGCCGTTCGGCCTCCTCGATGTAGTGCGTGGTCAGGAAGATGGTTGTCCCGATCCGGCGCAGGTCGGCAATAAGCCGCCTGATTTGCCTGGCGCTCGCCACGTCGATGCCGGTGGTCGGCTCGTCAAGGAACAGGATCTCCGGCCGATGGATGATCCCGGCGGCGATGGTCAGCTTGCGTTTCATGCCCTTGGAATAACCCTGAAACCTCCGCGCGGAGGCGTCGGCGAGGCCGAACGTCGCCAGGAGCTCCCGCGCCCGGCCTTCCCGCTCGGCCTTGCGCATTCCATACAGCGCCGCCGAGAAGCAGAGGTTGTCGAAGCCGGTAAGCTCCGGGTAGAGGTTGCTCTCGTCGGGCACGACGCCCATCAGGTGCTGGGCGGCTTTGAGATTTCTCGAACAGTCGACGCCCGCGATGCGGATCGTGCCCGCGTCCGGCCGGGCCAGGCCGGTCAGCATGTTGATGGTCGTGGTCTTGCCGGCGCCGTTCGGGCCGAGGAAGCCGAAGAGTTCGCCCTCGCTCACATCGAAATCGATCCCGGCCACGGCCTGCACCTCGTCGAATCGCTTGGCCAGACCGCGGACCTCGATTGCAGCGTTGCCGTCAGCGCCCATTCCCGGCCTCCTTCGCAAACCGCAGCCGTATGCCGACGCCGGTGTCGGGGTCGTCCGACCCAAGACCGCCCTCGCCAACAACTTCGAAGGAGGGCAATCCCGCCTCGACAGCGAGACGGCGGAACGTCTCTGGGCTACGCGCCTCGGCAAACTCGCGGGTTGCCTCCAGCCCTTCAGTTGCAACCGACGCCCGCTGGCGGCGGATGCATTCCTTCCTGGCTCATTGCGGATACCCGCTCCCCAGGCCGCCGCCAATCATGGCCCGTCCGCCCGGCCGAAGGATTCGCCAGACCTCCCGCAACCCCTGGGCGCGGCCCTTCCAGAAGTAGAACGAGCCCCGGCTGACCACGGCGTCCACGGACCCATCCGGGAGCGGGATGGACTCAGCCGATCCCACAACCGCAACGACCTGTCCCGAAAAGCCGCGTTCTCGCGCGGAGTCCAGCGCCCGGCGCAGAACTTCGCCGTCCGGGTCCATCAACACCATGGCGGCCTCCGGCAATTCCTTCAGCAACGCCAACCCAAGGCCACCCGCGCCGCTGCCCAGGTCCAACCACACCCGGCCGCCGCGTGATCCGCGGAAGGCGAGCGCGTCATGGGCGACCGTTTCGTAGTAGTCCGACAGCGTGGCGTTCGCGCATCCGCTTTTCAGGCAACGAGCGGGCTCCGCATTGTTGGCGTGGTTTTGGGTCAAACGGTCACCAGCCTGTCGGAATCCCGCACAATCTCGTACTGGTCCTTCAGCGTCGAGAGCGGGCAGACTTCCGACCCGTTGGAGTCTCGCAGCTTCAGGCAGGCCCCGCAGGCGAGGAATTCCCCGCCGGCGTCCAGGATCTTCCGCGCCTGTCCCTTCACATCGAACTTCGGGTCTTCGATCCGGTCGATCTCCACGCCCTTGCCCGACAGGAAGATCCGCACCGCGTCGCCTTGCTCCAGGCCGTAAAGGGCCAGCCGCAGCGCGTTGAAAACCGTCTCCGGGTCCGTCTGTGTAATGATCACGCCAAGCTTCATTTTCCGCCCTCTTTGCAAGCGCTCTTGTTCGGCAGGCAGGGGTGTTTCTTCACGGTGCCGTGACATTTTTTCACCTGCCCGGGCGAACATTCCTCGGCCTTGCCCTTCAGCGCTTTCGGCCTTTGGCACTTCGTTTTTCCGCCGCACATTTTCCGCCTCCTTTCTTCGTTCCGGGTTTCGTTCCAAAAAGGGAATCCATGACCGCCCGGCTCCGTTTCTCGGCATCGGGCGCGAGACTATAATGGATGAAATATCCGCGCCGGTCGGGCTCCACGAGCCCCGCGTCCCGGAGTATGCGCAGGTGCTGGGACACCGCGCCCGCCGTGATGACCAGCAGGTTGGACAGCGCTCCCACGCAGAGCGTCCGACCTGCGAGGAGATGGATGATCTCCAAGCGCTTCTCCACGGAGAGCGCGCGGAAAATCCGCAATCTATTCCGCTCGTCGTCCTTCGTCATATGTTTTAGTATCCGTTAATATGCGATAATGTCAAGAACGAAATCATGTCGTCTGGATGCGCGGCGGCGACGTACTCCGGCGCGGTCTGGGTGCGGACGGCTTGGTATTCGCCCTGGCCGGAGACGTAGTCCACGGTCTGGTCGGGCGGGGCGGCCCTCAGGGATGCGTCTACCGGCCGCCTACGGATTGTTCCTCGGGTTCTCGAGGTCGAAGATTCGCTGCCGGAGCTCCAAGATCGTGTCCTGGAGCTCCCGGGTGTTCTTGTCCTTGATCTGCTTGAACTCCTCCACGAGGCTCTTCTGGAAGGCAAGCTCCTTCGTCGTCTGCGCGAGATCGTCCCGGAGGGTGGAGGTCTCCCGGGTGAGCTCCACGAGTCGCGCGCGGTCGGTGTCGCGCTCCTCCCGCAGGGTTTTCAAGGCGGCGTCATCCTGCTCGGCGCGGGACTCGAGCTTCTTCTGGATGCTTTCGTAGATGTCCCGCACCTCCTGGACCTTTTCCTTGTGCTCGACCTCGAGCGCCGTCTTCTGCCTGGCAAGGGCCGCTTCCTTCTCCTCCTTGAAGCCGCTCTCGAGCCGGCTCTTCTCCTCCTGCATCTCGAGCTCGCGCTTGTAACGCTCCTTTTCGTGGTTGCTCAAGACCTGGTCGTGGTCGCTCCTTTCCTTCTGGATCTTCTGGTTGTAGAAGGAGCCGCTCGAGAGGACCACGATGGCGCCGAGGGAGGCGATGACGAAGCAAAGGAGAACGAGCTTCCAGTTCTGGTTCTGGCCCTTTTGGAGCTTGGCGGTAAGCTCGGCGATGTTGCCCGAGAGCGTCTCCATGATGCGCTCCTGGCTCGCGAGCGTGCCCTTCACCCGGCCGCACTCGAGGAGCGCGATCTCGAGCCGCTTCTGCGTGCCGAGGGGCTCCGCGCCCTCTTCGGCCGTCCCGGTCCCGAAAAACTCGCCCTCGGCGAACGCTTCCGGTCCGGCGGAGGAGGCCTTGGGCTCCTCCTCGGGGATCTCCACGAGGCGGCGGCCGTTGTCGGTCCTGGCGTTGATCTTGCCGGACTTGATCCAGTTGCGGATGGTCCGTTCCGATATGCCCATGGTGAACGCGGCTTGCGAGATCTCCACCCACGCCATAACCAACCTCCTTCAGGCGGCCGGGCCGCTCCCCTTTTGGCGAAGAACTCCTCCTTGCCCGCTTGCTTTCAAAGGTTCTTGGTAAAGATTCCTTGGAAAAGGTTTCCGCGGAAAGACCGTGGAAATTTTCCAAACGCCCTGTCCCTGTCTTCCGAGGGGGTGCGCGGGCGTTCCGCCATAAACTTCAACGCCAAGCAAGCGCCTTCTCCGCCGCTCGATTTTCTTCCCCCCCTCGCACGGTTTAAGTTCTGTATGCTTATATTTAACAAATACTTAGTAACCTGCCCCAGGTCAAGAAGAAAAATAGGAAACTCTTCTTAAAAACAAACGGTTTTTAGAACACACAAAAAACCGGCATGGAAAAGAGTTTTTGCCTTTCCGGAAAGGGCGGAAATATTTGGAAATGCGCTGGAAAAGGGTCGGAAAACGCCCTTCCCCCCAATGCGCGGCAAAGATCGGGCATGACCCGATTCCATGGACGTATCGGACCTCCCCGCTTTTCGCCAGGCACACGCTCGAAGCTTCCATAGAAATAACCCGCCGGGATTTTTCCTCGAAAGGCTTGAGATACTTTTCTGCGACGCTTACGTCCATGGTCCCATTCGCTCCTTACCCGAAAAGCCTCGGCACGGACCGGCGCCTGGAGATGAGGGGGTCGTAGGTAAAGCCCCTCGTGCCTTTTCGGAATTCCTCCCGCACCCTCTTCATGCGTTTCGGGTCGCAGGCGAGGTCCGCCGCGGCGCCGGCCATGACCTTGGCGGCCTGGAGCATGCCCTTCATGGCGAAGGGAAGCCGCATCTGGGCCGTGACGTTCCGGTGGTGGATGGACGTGCTCTTCACGTGCGTGACCATGTAGAAGCTCCCAAGGGGCGCGAGCCAGGAGACGTTTTCGTCGTCGGAAGAGGCGCGGTACTGCGGCGGGAATTCGCCGTGGACCCGGCAGTCGAACTCCGGCGGAAGCCCCAGGGCGCGCGCGCGGCGCCTGTCCCCGGAATCCGCCCGGGGCCCGCCGAAAAGGCTGAGGTTCTCGAGGAGGAGTTCGTGGAGCGCAAGGTTCGGCAGACGGTGGTAGATCGCGTCGAGGAGGTCCATTCGAACGCGGGTGCCGGTGGCGAGGGCCGCGCCCCGGGCGCAGGCCCGGACGCGCGCCCGGATCGCGTCCACCTCGGCCCGGTTTCGGCCGCGGAGGTAGTACCAGATGGCCGCGGCCGCGGGCACCACGTTCGGCGCGTCGCCGCCCCGGGGAATCACGGAGTGTATGCGGACATTCTCCGGAATGTGCTCGCGCAGATAATTCACCGCCACGTCCATGAGCAGAACCCCGTCGAGGGCGCTCCGGCCCTCGTGGGGATTCCCGGCCGCGTGGGCGGTCCGCCCCGAAAAGGTGAAGAGGAGCGAATCCAGGGCGCTTCCGCCGTAGGGCACCGCCTGGATCCGCTTCCAAGGGTGCCAGGCGAGACAGGCGTCGAGCTCGCGGAAGGCGCCATCCCGGGCCATGTAGATCTTGCCGTGGAGCTGCTCCTCGGCCGGGCAGCCGTAATAGACCGCGCGCCCCGACCTGCCCGCGGCCTCCAGAACGCGCGCGGCGGCCACGGCGGCCACGGCCGAGGCCACGCCGAGGAGGTTGTGGCCGCAGCCGTGGCCCCATGTGCCCTCCTTTTCGCCGCAGTTCGGGAGCGCGTCGTATTCCCCCAAAAATCCGATCGCGGGCTTGCCCTTTCCCCGCGCGGCGCGGAAGGCGGTGGGGATTTTGGGAAAGGGAAAGGTTACGGAAAAACCCGCTTCGGCGAGATAGTCGGCGATGAGCCGGGCGGACTTCTTCTCCTTCAAGGGCGGCTCGGCCCATGCGTGGATCTGGAGCGCCATGTCTAGGGCGCGGGCCGACTCGGCCTGTACGGCGGTTTCGATGCGTTTTTTCTTGAGTGGAGATCGCATGGATGGCCTTTCCTGGCAACGGATCGGGGATGGGATCGCCTTTTCCCAGCAAAAAGGGCGGCCCGAAGACCGCCCCCGTTTCATCGATCGAATGCCTCCGGGGCGTTTAGCGCCGGAATCCGCTTTGCGAATGCGCGCTCTTGAATAGGGGGCTCCCGATAAACTCGCGGTAGCACGCTTCGCAGAGGTCGAAACGAAAGGATCCCCCGCCCCCGTCCTGCCACGCCTCGCGGTCCAGGCGCTCCATCATCTCGGTGAGCGACTCCTCGCCGCCAAGGTCCAGATCCTCCATGAAACTGGTCGTCTCCTCGTAGACCGGCCCCGCCTCGATCCGCGCCTCGTAGCGGGAATCCCGCTCCTGCATTTCTTTTCCGCATTTGTCGCACGTGAAGCGAATCATGGTTCCTCCTGGAAACTTCTTCCCCCGTGCCTCCGTGTTTCGACTCTCGCCTCCGAACGCCGCGGGCGCAACGCGCCCGCCGCGCACAAACGCACTTTACCCTTTTTTCTTTTTCTTTTCAAGAATTCTCGGGTCGATTCCGAAACGTTTCGCCAGCGCCGCGGCGATGACGCGCGGGTCGCCCCGGCCCTTGAGGGCCCGCATGACCTGGCCGAAGAAAAAGGCCGCGGTTTCGTGCTTGCCGCCCTCAATCTCGGCGGCCGCCTTGGGATGGGCGGCGATCGCCTCCTCCAAAATCGCCTCAATCCGGCCCGCATCCGAGACTTGCGCCAATCCTTCCGCCTCGACGAGCCCGGCGGGGGATCCTCCGCCCTCGTCGATGAGGCGCGCGAAGAGGGCCCGCGCCGTGGGCATGTTGATGCTCCCGCGCTCCACGAGGCCCATGAGCTCGGCCAGGCTATCAGCCGAAACCGGAAAGTTTTGAATTTCCATGCGCCGGTCGTTTAACGCGCGCAGGACGTCGTTGAGGACCCAGTTGGCCGATTCCTTGGGCCTGCCCGAGGCCGCGGTGAGCGCCTCGAAATAATCCGCGATCGCCCGCTCGCCGGTGAGCACGCCCGCATCGTAGGCCGACAGCCCGTAATCGGAAAGGAAGCGGTCGAGCCGGGCGGCCGGAAGCTCCGGGAGCGTGGATCGCACCCGTTCGATCCAGGACGCGTCCACCCGCACGGGCGGCAGGTCCGGCTCGGGAAAGTAGCGGTAGTCGTTGGCGTATTCCTTGGTGCGCATGGGGAAGATGCGCCCCTCCTCCAGGGAATAGCCCCACGTGACCTGTCGGATCTCGCGGCCTTCCGCGACCGCGGCCAAAAGCTCCTCGTGGACGAGGGAGAGGGCCTGCTCCACGGCCTTGAAGGAGTTCATGTTCTTGATCTCGTTCTTGACCCCGAGCCTCGTCTCCCCCCGGGGGCGGACGGAGATGTTCGCGTCGCAGCGGAGGGACCCCTCCTGCATGTTGCAGTCCGAGACCTCGATGTAGCGGAGCGTCCGGCGGAGGAGCACAAGGTATTCGCGCGCCTCCTCGGGCGAGCTAAGTTCCGGCTCGGACACGATTTCCAAGAGCGGCGTCCCCGTGCGGTTCAAGTCCACGACGGAATGGTCCTTGTGGTGGAGGAGCTTGCCCGCGTCCTCCTCGAGATGCGCGCGGGTGATGCCGATGCGCTTGGTCCTGCCGTCGAGCCGGATGTCGAGATGCCCGTTCCGGGCGAGGGGCAGGTCGTACTGGCTGATCTGGTAATTCTTCGGCAGGTCGGGGTAATAATAGTGCTTGCGGTCGAACTTGGTGAGCGGCGCGATCTCGCACCGGAGCGCGAGGGCGGCCTTCATCCCCTTTTCAAAGGCCTCGCGGTTCAACACCGGCAGGACCCCCGGATGCCCCAGGCAGACCGGGCAGACCTGGGTGTTCACCTCCAGGGTGAATCGATTGGGGCAGCCGCAAAAGAGCTTGCTGGCCGTGAGGAGCTGCACGTGCACTTCCAGCCCGATGACGGCTTCGTACTCCATCCGGTCCGGCCCCCCTCTGTCCCCAACGCTTTTCTCGGGCTGTCTTGGTCCGGAACCTCTCTGCATGCCTGGTCGGCAGGTTGCATCAGAGTGAACGGAGAAAAATTATAGATGCCTAAAGAAAGTCTGCAATGTTTTTTAGCGTTTCCGGCCCCTCCCGCGCACGGCAGGCGGAGACCTTCCGGGAAGGATGGAAAATCCTGTTCCCCCCTTTGAATCCGGATCTTTCCATATTTTTATGGGGACAACCGGGGCGCGCGAATGGCGCCATGCAAACAGCCCCTCAGGCGCGCCCTGTCGCTGGGCCTGTTTTTGGGGGCGAATTGGCGTCGCATCTTTTTTTATTAAAAGGTGTTAAAGTTCCGAAAAAAGATGACGCTAATGGAGATGAAGCCATGTGCCTTGGGGTGAAACATACTGTCATTACTCTTGTGGGTGCCGCTCAATCACGCGGACATTTTTCTTTCGGCTCGATGCTGCGCATCGGCAGGACAAGACGCCGCCGGACATGGTTTTGGGAAGAGGCGGATGCGATTCCTGTCGCGGGGTTTGAACGACGTTCCTCAAAATAAGCAGGCTTGCGAAGAGGAGGGGGCTTATGAAGTGATCGGTGGATGGGCCTAACCACCCGACAACGGCCCCGGGATTGGGAATCGCGCCCGGCATGGATGCAAAGGCGGTTCCCGGTGGCAAGGACGCCACCTAAAGCGCGCGTTTTCAGGGAGGAAAACGGTATGAGTATGGTGGTCAACCACAACATCTCCGCCATCAACACCCTGCGGAACCTGAACCACTCGAACCGGATGCTTTCCAAGTCGCTGGAGAAGCTCTCGAGCGGGTATCGGATCAACGTGGGTGCGGATGGCCCGGCGGACCTCGTCATTTCGGAAAAACTGCGCGCGCAGGGGGTGGGCCTGGCGCAGGCGGTGCGCAATACCCAGGAGGCGATGAACGTCATCGGCATCGCCGAGGGGGCGCTCAACGAAATGAACGAGATCCTCAAGACCATGCGCCAGCTCGCCCTCCACGCCGCCAACAGCGGCGTGACGAGCCCGTCGCAGGTGGCGGCCGACCAGGCGGAGGTAGACAGCTCCATCCAGACCATCGACCGCATCGCCAACACCACGAAGTACAGCGACCAGTTTCTTCTCAACGGCGCCCAGGACTTCACGTACACGCGCTCGACCCTGATCGACAAGGCCACGGACAACGCGCTCCTGGACGTGAGCGCCACCCGGTTCGACCAGGTCTTCAAGACCAAGGACTACGCGATCAACGTGAGCTTCTCGGGCGCGGCCACCACGGCCGAAACCTACACGACCGGCACCAAGCAGGCCCGCCGCGCCATGTTCGAGGCCTACGGCTCGGTCACCGGCACCGACATCGACGCCGCCACCAAGACCACCATCGACACGCAGCAGCGCTTCATCCTGACGGGGAGCCTCGGCAGCCGCAGCTTCTCCTTTAGCGAGGGCACGCACATCGGCGACATCGTCAGCACGATCAACAACGTGGCGGGCTCGACCGGCGTCTCGGCCCAGCTCATCTTCGACGACACGGTCGTCGGCGTCGCCCAGTCCGGGGACACGGTGGAGATCGGCGCCTTCGCCACGGCGCGCGCCACCGGCAACATCTCGACCTTCCACATGGACAGCCTCTACCAGCAGGACGGGGCGCACGCGAGCGAATGGGTGAGCGTGGCCCTGGGCGCGGGCACGGACATCGACGCGGTGGTCGTGGGCGGGAACACCGACGGCGACGGCCGCATCTGGCTCAAGTGGACCTCGGCCACGACCTACGACATCTACAAGGACCGCGCGCTCACCATGCAGATCGGCTCGGGCACGGAAAGCGTGGCCGGGCAGAGCTGGATCCGGAGCGGCGACCTCGGCTCCACCAACACCATGACGATCACGGCCGAGGCGGGCGTCTCCACCAACGACATCACCATGATCCAGCTTGCCAACGCCCATGAGATCGACACCGGCACGGCCGCGAACGCCATCGACGACACGCTGATGAGCGGCCTGTACCTCAGCGACCTCACCAACGGCTCGAACTTGCTTAGCGGCGTGCGCCTCGGGTACAACACCGACGTCAACGGCAAGCTCTACTTCAAGGTCGTATCCGCCGCGGCCGGGGCCGCCACGAGCACCGTCTCCATCTACAAGGATTCCCAGATGCGGGACGTGGACCTCGTGGCCCAGGCCACGAACGTGGACCTCAGCAACACCGACGCGGCCGACGACGACGTGACGGTCAACGTCTGGGCGGTGAGCATGGGCGGCGGAAGCGGCGCAACCTCCGGGCTTTACGGCACGCTCGTCTTTAATGACGCGAGCGACGCCATCGAGGGTCAGACCCTGACGGGCGAGCTCGCCTTCCAAAGCCTCGGCATCCGCCTCTACTCGAACGACTACGGCGACAACTCCTTCCTCACCGTGGACGCCAAGGATGGAGCGCTCTTCACCCACTACACCGACCCGAACGACAACACGACCGGGACGCTCCTCGACGCCGGCACCACCGGCGCCAAGATGACCACCTACGGGCAAAATGCGTCCATCATCCTCGATGGCCGCGAGGTCGAGCTCGAGGGCATGTCCGGCAACGTGGCCACGCCGAACATCGCCGGAAAGCTCACCTTTAACGAGGGCGAGCTCGGCATGACGACCCTCGCCCAGGTGGGCTACGACCAAGGCGCCATCTACGCCCGGGCGCTGGAGGTCAACAACGTCGGCACCAGCACCACGGACGGGAACCTCGCCACCAACGCCATCCACAACACCACCGAGAGGCTCCACGACTTCAGCGGCGGCATGCAGTACCAGCTCGGCGAAGGCGACGGGGACCAGGAACGCACCATCTACGCCATCCAGTCCATGGCCGCGATCAAGCTCGGCCAGACCAAGTTCTACGACGACTTCGAGGGGCAGGGCCTGAAGGAATGGCAGACCCTGGGCCTCGAAGACATCCTGGCGGGCGGTTATGTCGCCCTGGCCAAGGATCCGACCAAGGCGCTGAGCATCGTCGACCAGGCCATCGACGACGTCTCGGACTTAAGGGCCCGCCTGGGCGCGTTCCAGAAGAACATGCTCCAGACGAACGTCAACTCCCTGAACATCGCGGTCGAGAACATCACCGCGACGGAGTCGAGCATCCGCGACGCGAACATCGCCGCCGAGACGACCGAGTTCACCAAGAACCAGATTCTCATCCAGGCCGGTACCGCGATGCTGGCCCAGGCGAACCTGGTTTCGCAGAACGTGCTGCAGCTCCTCGGCTAACGCCTCGGCTGAAGCACGCGTAAGGATTCGATGCGGCCCCCATGGGCGGGGGAAGTCTCCCCCGCCCACGCGGGGCGCGCATGAGGACCGATGCCCGGTGAATTCGGCGGCATGGTTGCGGAAAAGTGTTAAGGAGAAAAGCCATGGTCCAGCAGTTGTCCTTTCCCGATATCCAGGCGGTCCCCCCTCTCGTGCCTGAGACGGGGGGGAAGACCGAGCGTATTCCACCGCCGCCCCTGAATCTGCCGAGCAGCGGGGCTGGCGGGGCCGTGGAGGCGCTTGTCAAAGAGCCCCCCGCGCAGGAGGGTCCCAAGGGCGTCATCACCGCCGAGGAGCTCACCGAAGCGCAGCGGGATTCCTTGAAAAACGCGTTCCACAACCTGAACTCGATCATGCAGCACTTTGCCAAGGCCATCCGCTTCGCCATTTACGAGCAGTCCGACGACCTCTACGCGCAGGTGATCAACACCGAGACCAACGAGGTGGTGAAGACCATCCCCTCGGAGAAGGCACTGGAGATGATGCAGCGGATCCACGAGGTGCTGGGCATGCTGGTGGATGAAAAAGGCTGAGACGGCTTCGGTTCGAACAGGGACGCCCATCCTCCGCCCGGTTCCGTGCGGAGGAAGGGGAGGCACATTATATGACTCTCCAGGAATACGGTGGCAGGCCGTAAGCCCGGAAGGGCCGGCAATAACAGGATTTAAAATCTCTTGAAATTCCGCGCTCCGGGAACGGAAAAATCGTTGGGCAACTCCTTCCCTCCGGCCGATAATTCTGATAGAATCGCCCGGCCACGGATTCCTAAGACAGCGACCCCGGTAGAGAGAGCGGGATCTTCACCTCTTCCAGGCGGAAACATCCGCTTCCCGGCCCTCTCTCGCGGAGAACACGCCCCATGGCACTGCCCAGCGGCCAGAACCAGTATCTGCAAACGCAAGTCCTGACGGCCAGCCGGGAACAGCTCGTCCTCATGCTCTACGACGGCGCCCTCCGGTTTTGCGAGTCGGCCAAGCGCGCCTGGGAAAAGAAGAACCTTGAGGTCTCGCACAAGTCCCTCGTGCGTGCCCAGAGCATCCTCCTCGAGCTCATCTACGCGCTGGACAAGACCCGCGACCCGGAGCTCACCGCCCGCCTGAACCAGCTCTACGCCTATTGCTACAAGCAGCTTGTGCTCGCCAACGTGCAGCGCGATTCCACCCTGATCGACGAGGTGGAGGGAATCCTCCGGGATCTCCGCGAAACCTGGGCCGAGGCCATGGAGAAGCTCGCCAAACAGGCCCCCTCCCCCCCGCCCGCACCGGCCGCGGCCCCTGCTTCGCCCGAGATGCCCCCAACGCCCGGCGCCCCGTCCCCGCCGGAAGTCAACGGGGAAAAGGTCGAGCGGCCCCACCTTTCGCTCCAGGGTTGACGGTTGCATCTCCAGCTCGGATGTGCTAAATAAAAGCTTCCGTCGCGCCGTGCGCCTTGCCGGAGACAAGGAACCCGCCATGAACAACCCGGCGTCCGATCCCGAGGCTCCCCCTCCGGAGGCCTCGTCCAGGCCCAAAGCGGCTCGACCGGTCGAGGCGAACCTGTTGCAGCTCTTGTCCGGACTCGGCGCACAGACGCTCGTGCACCTCGGCCTCATGGCCGATCCGCTCTCCGGAAAAGCCGCGCCCAATCTTCCCCAGGCGAAATACACGATCGACCTCCTGGCCGTCCTCGAGGAAAAGACCCAGGGCAACCGCACCGAGGAAGAGGAGCGGTATCTCCAGGCCATGCTCACGCAGCTCCGGATGGCCTATGTCGAGCTCGCCTCGCGCCCGCCGGAGCCTCCCCAGGCGCCCGAAGGGCGGGAGGGAGAAGCCCCCGCCCCGCCCCCGCCGGCCGGGACGCCGACGTGAACCGGCTCCCCTGCCGATCTCGATCCCCTGCTGCCGCACAATAAAACCGGGGCGGCTTTCGGCCGCCCCGGCGTGTCTTGGTCCTGTCTCGATCCCGGAAAGATCGGACGCTCACTTTTTCTCGGGCTTCATCACGACGTAATCGGCGGATATCTCGCCCCGAACCATGCGGAGAATGCGGAAGAGTACGGCCTTTTCGCCCTCCACCTTCTTCATGGCCGCCTGGAAGGAAGCCAGGTCCGTCACGGGCTCGAGCGCCACCTCCACGATGAGCATGCCGCTTTCCAGCTCCTTTTCTTCGGCGGGGCTGCCGGTCGCGACATCCGAGATGAGCACGCCCTTCTGATCGGGCTTGTACCCGTAGCGCTTGGCCAGCTCCGGGGTAAGGCTCTGCACCCGGATGCCGAAGCCCTTGGTGAACTCTACCGCCCCGGGCCCTTCCCGGGATTCTGTGCCGGTCGCGCCCTCTTCCCGGGGCTGGAGCGTAAGTTCCTTCGGCTGCTCGGCGGGGGTGATGCGGAGCGTCATCCGCTTCCCCTTGCGCAGGATCTCGACGGGCACCGTCCGGTCCACCTTGGCGTTGGCCACCAGCCTCTGGATATGGCCGGCGTTCTGCACGTCCGTTCCGTCGAAGACAAGGATCGCGTCGCCGGGCCGGAGGCCCGCCTTGTCCGCCGGCATACCCGGGCCGACCATCACGACGAGCACGCCTCCCTGGCCCGAATATCCCGGTAAAACTTCGGCCTTTTCCGTGTCGATGTCCGCCATCTGGATCCCCAGCCATCCGCGGGTGACAAATCCTTTTTCCAGGATCTGGTCCACGATGTCCCGGGCCATGTTGCTGGGGATGGCGAAGCCCACGCCCGCGTTCCCCTGGTTGGGGGAGCTGATCATGGTGTTGATGCCGATCACCTCGCCGTCGAGATTGATGAGGGGGCCGCCGGAATTGCCGCGATTGATGGCCGCGTCGGTCTGGATGTAATCCTCGTACATGGCCATCCCCACCTTGCGGCCGATGGCCGATACGATGCCCTGGGTGACGGTCTGGGCGTACCCGAAGGGCGCTCCGATGGCGATCACGATCTCGCCCACGCGGATCGCGTCGCTCCGGCCGAGTCGGCAGTAGGGGAGCGTTCCCTTGACATCCTCGAGCTCCAGTACCGCGAGGTCGGTCTTGGGGTCGGTGCCCTTCACTGTGGCCTTGAAGGAGCGCTTGTCCGAGAGCACGACCTCGATCTTCTTGGCCTGGTCCACCACGTGGTTGTTGGTGAGCACGCGGCCTTCCGCGTCGATGATGAAGCCCGACCCCTGGGCGGAGGGGACAATCCTTCTCCGGCGCGGACTCTGGGGCTGCTGGGGCTGCTGGGGCTGTTGAGGCTGCGATTCGTCGAACTCGAAGAAGCGCCGGAAAAACTCCTCCGCCCCCGGCGGGAAGCTCGGATCGAATTGCACCTCGGGAGCCGTATACTCGGTCTTGACAAACACCACCGAAGGGCCGACCTTTTCGGCGACCGAGGCGAAGGTGTTGGAGAGCGCCTTGGCCACCGCGAGGTCCGAATCCGCGCCCCGGGAAACAGGGCCCCATGCGAATACCATCATGGCGGCCAGGAGGCATGTCCAGCCGGCCCTTGCCCGGGCGCCCCTCGCCGCAAATGTGCCGATCTTTTTCATAACCGGAATCTCCTTTCTCATCGTGCAAAAAACCGCTCGGGTCCCCTCATTCTCATCCGGAACGCGCTCTACTCGTATATATATCAGGCTCCTTGCCGAATCCTTCGCCGGGGTTCTTTCCCTGTGTAAGAAGGCGCCTTGTCTCCCTTCTGGCGTGGCAAGGCGCCCGGGCAATGCTCAAGGTTAAAAAATAAGCAAATTTTATGCCGCGAAACGGGCCGGGAGAATATTTAGCGGTTCTTCCCCGCTTCCTTCATGACCCGGATATGTTCCGGCGTGGTGCCGCAGCAGCCGCCCACGAGGTTCGCGCCCGCATCGATCAGCGCCAGCACCTGAGCGGCCATCTCGCCCGGGGTGGAGGGGAAGACCGTTTGATCGCCCTTTATCACAGGGAGGCCCGCGTTCGGCATGGCCAAAAGAAATGCCCACGGCTCGGCCTGGCGGAAGGCGCGCACCACCTCGACCATGTGCTCCATGCCGAGGCCGCAATTCGCCCCCACCACGTCCGCCCCGGCCGCGAGCATGGCCTCGGCCGCCTGCTCGGGACGCACCCCCATCATCGTGGCGTATCCGCCCCCCGCCTGGGGGTCGAAGCTGAAGCTCGCGATCACCACGAGATCCGTGATCTCCTTGGCTGCCCGCACCGCCAGGGCCGCCTCCTCCAGGGCGGACATGGTCTCCACGATCACCGCGTCGGCCCCCCCCGAGGCGAGGCCCCGCACCTGCTCGGCAAAGGCGGCGCGCATCGCCTCCTCGGTCTCCTCGCCCAAGGGATCGAGAAAGACCCCGGTGGGGCCGATGCTGCCGAGCACGTACTGGGTATCGCCCGCCACCTCGCGGGCCCGGCGCGCGGCCGCCTCGTTCAGCTCGAACACCCGACCTTCCAGGCCCCAGTGCGCGAGCTTGTACCGCGTCCCGCCGAAGGAGTTGGTCTCCGCCATGTCGCTCCCGGCCCGGCGGTAGGCCCGGTGGATGCTTCGCACCTCCTCGGGCCGTTCGAGGCACCAGAGCTCGGGGCACTCGCCCGGCGCAAGCCCGCGGCGCTGGAGCTCGGTTCCCATGGCGCCGTCGATAAAGAGGATCTCGCCCGCCGAGAGACGATCCAGTAGGTTTCGCATGGCGATTTACTCCTCCAATGCCTTGAGAATCGACGCGGTCACCGCCTCGGGCCTGGCCAGGCCGCTCACCCGGCGGATGAGGCCCTTCCCGGCGTAAAAGGGGATGATGGGCGCGGTCTCGTCGTGATACTTCTCGAGCCGCACCCGCACCGCCTCGGGGTTGTCGTCCGGCCGCCGGACCACCCGGCCGGCCGCCTCCGGAGGGGGCGGGTTGTAGACCAGGTGATAGATCGCGCCCGTCCGGGGATCGCTCCGGCGCCCGGTCATGCGCTCGAGCACCACCTCGTCCGGCACGTCAAGGAAGACGACCGCGTCGATGGCGAGGCCCGCCCGGGCGAGGGCCTTGTCCAGGGCCTCGGCCTGCGCGGCGGTGCGCGGAAACCCATCGAGGAGAAAGCCTTTTTGCGCGTCCCCGGCCTTCAGGCGCTCGAGCACCATGCGGATCACGAGTTCGTCCGGCACGAGCTTGCCCGCGCGCATGTAGTCCTCGGCCTCCCGGCCGAGCGGGGTCCCCTGCTTCACCGCGGCGCGGAGCATGTCGCCGGTGGAGATATGCGCGATCCCGAGCGCGTCCTTCAGAACCGCCGCCTGGGTGCCCTTGCCGCTCGCCGGGGGCCCGATCAGAATCAACCGCATGCCGTTCTCCTCCAAAAACTCGGGTTGCAAAGTCTTCGCGCCCGCCTGGAGACGCCGGGACGGTCCTGCTTATACCGAAGGATGGAGGGGAAGTCAATTCTGGAACCTCGGTCCGGCCGAAAACCGTCGTGTCCGCCAACGAAACGCCGTCTTTCGGTCCCCCTTTTTACCGGCGGCGGCCGCCGATAATCCCGAGCCGGATCATCCAGTACAAAAGCTGCGCGAGCGCGGCGATCGTGGCTGCCACGTAGGTCAGGGCCGCGGCATTCAACACGGCGTTTGCGCCCTCGATCTCCTCGGAATAGGCCAATACCCCGTTCCGCACCAGGGCGTCCTTGGCGCGGCTCGAGGCGTTGAACTCGACCGGGAGCGTCACGACCTGGAAGAGCACCGCCGCGCCAAAGAGGAGCACCCCGATCTTGGCGAGCATGAGGCCGAAGGGCAGCGCCTGGAAAATTATGCCTCCGATAATCAGGATCCACGCGAAGCTCGATCCGAAGCCCGCCACCGGGACGAGAATCGTGCGGAGATGAAGCGGCGCATAGCCGTAGGCGTGCTGCAGGGCGTGCCCGGCCTCGTGGCAGGCCACGCCCACCGCAGCCACGGTCCGACCGTTGTACACATCGGGCGAGAGGCGCAGGGTCTTGTCGCGCGGATCGTAATGGTCCGAGAGCCAGCCCTGAGTCATCTCGATCTTCACATCGCCCAGCCCCTCTCGTTCGAGCATCAGGGCTGCGGCCTCGGCTCCGGAAAGATGCCGGGAGTTCTCCATCCTGCTGTAGCGCGCAAAGGCGCTCTTCACCCTGATCTGGGCCCAGAGCGCCAAAAGCATGGCCGGCGTGATGAGCAACCAGTACAAGGGATCGAACATGGTGAAGAGGTTCATGGCCATCATCCTTTCGAAAGCTTGAATGCCCTTTCAAAAATCAATGTCAATTATAACTTCCTTACCCTGTAACTCATTATAACAAACCTCGTTCCTGACATCAAATCTTATTAAGGCATGAAAATTCAAGGAGTTAAGAAACCAAGGAAAATGCTTTTGATATTCTACTTGTCGAAATGACAGTATTATAATATTCGTGTCATATTGACAACGCGCCTTTTCTGTTGTCATTTTGACATGGAAAATCATACCCGAATATTATTGCATCCCCTTATATTAAAAAGCATTATGCAATATATTGCCTTTGGAACAATCATTGCTGCTTTTTTAAAAGCGAATTGCAGATGGGGATCGTTTATAAATGACCGCTGAATTGCGATAACATGGGAAGGGGATTAACATGCGAATGGACAAGCTGACGATCAAAAGCCAGGAGGCGCTCTCCGCCGCGCAGGAGCTTGCGGCGCGGCACCATCACCAGGAGATCGCTCCCCTGCATCTCCTCGCCGCGCTCTTGTCCGAGGAGGAGGGCGTGGTCGGGCCGATCCTCAAAAAACTGGGGCTTGCGCCAGCGCTCATCGCCGAGGAAGCGGCCGAGCTTTTGGACAAGAGGCCGTCGGTGCAGGGCGCGCGTGCCGGGCAGTACATGAGCCCGGCCCTCGAGGATCTCCTGAATCATGCGTGGAAGGAAGCCGAGCGCCTGAAGGACGAGTACCTTTCCACCGAGCACTTGCTCATCGCCCTCGCGGACGCGAAAAAGGACGAGGCCGGAAGGCTCCTCGCGCGCCACGGCGCGACGCGGGACGCGCTCTACAAGGCCCTCGCGGAGGTGCGCGGTCCCCAGCGCGTGACCGACATGAACCCCGAGGACAAGTACCAGGCGCTCAAGCGCTACGGCCGCGACCTCACCGAGGCCGCGCAGAAGGGCGAGCTCGACCCGGTGATCGGCCGCGACGCCGAGATCCGGCGCGTCATGCAGGTCCTGGGCCGCCGCACCAAGAACAACCCCGTCCTCATCGGCGAGCCCGGCACGGGCAAGACCGCGATCGTCGAGGGGCTTGCGCGGCGCATCGTGGCGGGCGACGTGCCCGAGGGCCTGAAGAAGAAGCGCGTGATCGCGCTCGACCTCGGCGCCCTCGTGGCGGGCACCAAGTTCCGCGGCGAGTTCGAGGACCGGCTCAAGGCCGTCCTCAAGGAGGTGACCGAGGCCGCGGGCGGGATCGTCCTCTTCATCGACGAGCTCCACACCATCGTCGGCGCGGGCGCGGCCGAGGGGGCGGCCGACGCCGCGAACATGCTGAAACCCGCCCTCGCGCGCGGGACGCTCCGCTGCGTGGGCGCGACCACGCTCGACGAGTACCGCAAGCGCGTGGAGAAGGACGCGGCCCTCGAGCGTCGCTTCCAGCCCGTGTTCGTGAGCGCCCCGAGCGTGGAGCAGACCGTCGCCATCCTCCGGGGCCTCAAGGAGCGCTACGAGGTGCACCACGGCGTGCGCATCCGCGACGACGCGATCATCGCCGCCGCGGTGCTCTCGGACAGGTACATCACCTCCCGCTTCCTCCCCGACAAGGCGATCGACCTCATCGACGAGGCCGCCGCCTCGATCCGCACCGAGATCGATAGCATGCCCGCGGAGCTCGATGGTCTGAATCGCCGCCAGCTCCAGCTCGAGATCGAGCGCGAGGCCCTTCGGCGCGAGATGGATGCCGCGTCGAAGGAACGCCTCCGCAAGGTGGAGGCGGAGGTCGCCGACCTGAAGGGCGAGGGCGATGCCCTGCGGGCCCAGTGGGAAAGGGAAAAGGCTGCGATCCAGGCGGTCCGGAAGATCCGGGAGGAAATGGACGGCGTCAGGCTCGAGGTCGAGAAGGCCGAGAGGGCCTACGATCTCTCGCGGGTCGCCGAGTTGAAGTACGGGAGGCTCAACGACCTCGAGCGAAAGCTCCGACAGGCGGAGGCGGGGCTCACGGCGAAGGATGGACAGAAGGCGCTCGTGGTCGAGGAGGTCACGCCGGAAGAAGTGGCC
>JAZDLH010000047.1:0-4089 GCA_043802275.1 Planctomycetota bacterium | reverse complement strand
GCCGTCGTAGTTTTCCGGGTCCGCCTTCAGCGCGAGCGTATAGTGGCGCTCCGCCTCGTCGAGCTTCCCCTGGACCTTGTAGGCCTTCGCGAGATTGGCGTGGAGCTCGGCGGATCCGGGATTGCTCCTGACCGCCTCGTCCAGCTGCCGGATGCTGTCCTCGGCGCGTCCCTGGATCAGGAAGACCATCCCGCGCCGCGCGAGGGCTTCCGGGTGCTCGCGGTTGATCTCGATCGCCTTCCCGAGGGCATCCTCGGCCTTCGGGTAGTCGCCGGAGAGGGCGTACGCAAGCCCGAGGGAGGAAAGAGTCGAGTAATCGCCCGGCTGTGCATCGAGCGATTTCTGGAGCAGCGCGAATCCCTCCTCCTTCCGGCCGCTCTCGACCAGCACCAGGCCGAGCATCCGGAGGACCTCCGGGGACGAGGGGGTTTTCTCGAGGGCCTCGCGGTAGGCGCTTGTCGCCTCGGGGACCCTGCCGGCCATGAGCGCGAGCCCCCCGATCGCGCGAAGCTTCTCCGACTCGAGCGGCCGCGTCCGAATGGCCCGCCAGGTCTCCCGGAACATCTCCGCGTAGTCGCCCCTGTTCCCGAGCAGGAACGCGAGCTGGTAGCGGGCGCCGGCATGGCCGGGATCGAGTTCGATCGCCTTCTTGAACTCCTTCTCCGCGAGCGAGTCGTGCCGGACGCGCATCTGCTGAACCCCGGCGCGGAAATGCTTCTCCGCCGCGGGAACGGGTTTCGACGGGGTGGCCGCAGCCGCGGAGAATGCGCGCAGGGCGGCGATCATCTCGACCGCCGCATCGGTCCGTTTGCCGGACTTGAGAAGCTTCAGGGCGGATGTGTAGCGCGCGCCCGCGTCTCCCGGGGCCGGGGATGCTTCTCCCCGGGCGGAAGCCGCGCAGGCGAGAAAGGCAGCCGCGACAAACAGGCACGCGGCGCGCGAGTACAAGGGATACAGGAGCATCTGTTGTGGGGGGATAGCGGCGGCGCGGCGGCCGTTTACTCCGGCTTCACGATGGCCTGCACGGGGCAGATCTCGACGCACGCCCCGCAGTCGCTGCATTTCACGGGGTCTATGATGTAGATCGTCTCACCCTGGCTGATGGCCTGCACGGGGCACTCCGCCTCGCATGCGCCGCACGACACGCACGTCTCAATAATCTTGTGCGCCATTTCTCTCCTCCTTTATGACCAGCCCCCCGTCGCGGGGGACTTGCGTTCTTCCGTTGACGGGTGAGACTATACCATTTCCGCCCCGATTTTCAACTCTTCTTTCCCTACCCCTCGTGTAGTTCCGATTGGAAACTCCCATTATTGCTATGCTCCTTTCCGCCAGGGGCCGCCAGGGGGCCAGTCCTGATCAAAGGGAATCCTCTGGGCGGCTGCCTTCATTACCGGCAGAAGAAACTCTCGGATAGCAGTCACCACTTCAGTGAACGAAGGAAGCAAAGCCCCCAACCTCATTCTGCCAAGAAAAGCATCCCATTGGGTTTGCTTGTCCTTGTCCCGCGCAAAAGCATCGGTGAAGGCGGTTGGCGATTCAACAGGCAGTAGTATCCCTCTGCGATCGAAGGTTGCCTGCATCGCGAGAACAAGATCGGGCCCATGGAACAAAAATCTCTCGGCAAGGATAGCGCAATCGTAAAAATCCTTCATGCGGCTGTTCTTGAGGCCGAGCGTGACCATCGCTTGGAATTTTTCAGCCACCACCGTTTCTCGTCGATAGGCTCGGATTCGCGGGGCAGGCATGTTCTCCAGGAGGGTTGGATAGACGATCCATTCAGGATGGGGGCTCACCGCATCTCCCAACCCTATATCCACCCGAATCCTGATCCTCGTGTTTTTCATTCGCGCCCACAGCTCTATCCTCCATCCATGGAAGTCCGCCTCCTCGCGAATCGGCGCGATGCTCATGGCGGAGGTTTGATAGACCAGCCCATCCGGCTCCACGGCCAGGCCGCAAATATCCTCGAACATGGCACGCACTTGTGCAGCACTCAGATCCCCCTCGCCGAGAAGATCAAGGTCCCTCGTCGTCCGAAAAGCGGCTTTTGACCAGGCGATAAACAGCATGGCCCCCTTGAGTATAAAACTTCCTGAATGACTCGACTTTGAGATGCGATAGAGAAGTCTTTCCAATGCGTACCGGGTCAGGCGGGCATTGGGGTCTTCCCTGCGATCCGGGTCCAGGTCAAGCAGACGCTGCTGGATGGAGGCCGCCATGTCCTTAACGGGTCTGGTCATGAGAGCATGGCCTCGATATAGGGACTCATGACCTTGGCCACACGGCAGATTTTTGCATACCGCATCAGTTCATCCACGGTGGCCTTACGTTGACGGAGGCAATCACGCAGTGCTTCCATGGCTACATCCAGACCGACTTTGTTTCGGAACTTAAAGCAGTCGGCGACCGTCTTTGGTGCATTGTAAATCCTGACGCAGACCTTTTCAAAAACATGCTGATCCACGCCTTCCGTGAACGCTTTGCCGGAAAAACGGATAAACCGCACTGGAAGCTCGGGCCTCTTGGGTTGCCAGGTTTTAGGGGGTATGGCGAGCCATACTTCGTGTGGGAGCTGCGTTGTCAGATCGTGGAACAGAAGCGCCGAAAGGAGACAGACTACACCTTCGGGGAAACGTCGGGCAGCCTGTGCAAGCGTATGATGCTCCGTAACATCGGTATCGCGGAGAATATAAAGGCCCCTGTACGGCCGTTTCAGATGCCCATCCTTCACGAGTCTGGACAGGGTAATTCGTGAAATGCCTTTCCCGGCAAGGTCCCGCGGCCTCAGGACACCGGACCGTTTGACCAGTTCAAGCACTCGCGCTCGTTCACTGTCTATTTTGGCTTTCATGGATGTTACATAATATAGATAGTTATAGATATATACCGATGTTTTGTAACATAGCGGCATAGTCTCTGTCAATCATAAAAATTGCTGTTATCAACAGTATGGGCAAGCTGAAGCCTGCCCTCCCTTCAGTCAGTTTATCCCTCCAGCGGCACAAGGCCGCTGAGAGGATGGAAACCGTTTCTCGTTGTTTGGATCGACGTTATCCCCAGCCGTGGCGCCCAGT
Organism: Planctomycetota bacterium; assembly: GCA_043802275.1. Taxonomy (GTDB): domain Bacteria; phylum Planctomycetota; class SZUA-567; order SZUA-567; family JAFGNG01; genus JAZDLH01. The sequence goes on along the minus strand of JAZDLH010000047.1, from coordinate 1,012 downwards.
CCTTACATCTCGTCGGGCGCGGAAACGCCGAGGAGGTTGAGGCCGCTCCGCACTACGCGGCGGACTCCCTCGGCGAGGGCGAGGCGGGCGGCGGTGAGGGGTGTGTTGTCGGAGATGACCGTGTGCTTCGTGTAGCACTGGTGGAAAGAGGCGGCCAGCCCTTCGAGGTAGTTGCAGATCGTGTTCGGCTCGAGGGCCTCGGCGGCCCGGGCGACCGCGAGCGGGTAGTCCGAAATAAGGCCGAGCAGGTCGAGCTCCTCGCGCTCCTTCAGCAGAACGAGCGGCGCCGACTGCCAGGGGGGAAGGACGAAGCCGGGCAGTTTTTCGGGAAGCCTCTTGAAGATGCTGCAGATCCTCGCGTGGACGTACTGGACGTAGTACACCGGGTTGTCGTTCGAGCGCTTCGCGGCGAGGGCGAGGTCGAAGTTCAGATGGCTGTCCGTCCGCATGCGGGCGAAAAAGTAGCGCGCGGCGTCCACCCCCACCTCGTCCATGAGCTCCCTCAGGGTCACGAACTCCCCCGCCCGCGTGGACATGGAGAGCTTCTCCTTGCCCCTGAAGAGGGTCGTGAGCTGGACGATGAGCGGCGTGAACTGCTCCTCCGAGTACCCGAGCGCCTTGACCGCGGCCTTCATCCGGGGGATGTAACCGTGGTGGTCGGGCCCCCAGAGGTCGATGACGCGGTCGAAGCCGCGCCCGAACTTGTCGCGGTGGTAGGCGATATCGGGGGTGAAGTAGGTGCGCTGCCCGTCGTTCTTGACGAGGACACGGTCCTTGTCGTCCCCGAACTTCGTGCTCTCGAACCAGATGGCCCCGTCCCTGTCGTGGATGAGCCCCTTGCCCCGCAGGAAGTCGAGGCACTCCTCGATCCTCCCCGTGGCGCTGAACCCGGTCTCGCTTGTCCAGTGGTCGAAGCGGACACGGAACTCGTCGAGGTCCGCGACGATGCCCTTCAAGATGTCGTCCGCGGCAAATTTCGAAAAGAAGGAGACGGCCTCCTCCTCCCCCGCCG
>JAZDLH010000046.1:0-4358 GCA_043802275.1 Planctomycetota bacterium | reverse complement strand
GCGCGCGCGGCTTGATGCTCCGCAAAGATACCCGCGGGGTAATAAAGGGGCATCATCCAGCCGGCGAAGGGAACCATCTTCGCGCCGTGCGCCGTGTGCCAGTCGAAGAGAACGGTCTCGCGCAGAGAAGAAACCGAAGCGCCGTCCGGCATATTTTTCCCCGTCGACAAGGGCGAAGCACCGTCCATCGGTTCGGCCCGGACGGACGATGCGGCGCGCCGGGACATCAACCACCTTGGCAAGCAAACATATGCCCGGCGTGCTTCAAAGCGTCAAAGTATATTTTTTCGCTTAGCCCCTGTCAAACAGGCAATATCCGCTTCCCTCCTGTTCCAGACCGAGATTCTTTTCCCCATGCCAGACAGTACAAAGGAGACGGCCTTCCTTATCCCGTTCCACGCGACCCGTTTTATCAAATTCAAGGGTGACCGCCGAGGCGTCCTTCAAGAGCGCGCGAAGATTTTCCGCGGCCTTTGGGAAGGCGTCGGAATCCTTTTCCGGGGGCGCCAAACCCTTGAGGCGAACCACTTCCACCCGGCCCTGCCACAAGACCTTGAGCGTTACGCCATCCTTGACCTCCAGCAGCATGACCGGATGATAGCGCATCCGCGGCGGTCGAAACACCCACCCTTTTTCACGAAACGCCTCTCCGCACCAGCCGAGGCACAGCCCAGCCACGAGAAAGAAGACATGGAGCATAAGCTTTCGCCGCTCCAAGGCGCGCCGGCAGGCATGAACAGCCCTTTTCCCGGCATGCGTTCTATTTTCGCGCGTTAAGACACTCATCGAAACCTTCTCGCCAATAACAGGGTAAAAAGGCTATCCATAAATATGCTTATCTACGTATCATATAAATGTCAAGTGTAAAATATATTAATATTGATATGCTATGTAGATTTATGGCCTATCGACTCGGTTCTTTTCGACAATGGGCTAACAATGAGCATCCCCTTCCTTCTGTCTGTCAATGGGTTATGAAACCTGAGGTGAAACAACCGGACATGGGCCTATGATAGGACGCTTCAAAAAAACATGGGGGCAGCGTGCCATCTCATAAAAAGTGATATGTAATATTGGCGGAAGCAAGGTGCGCCCATGAAAACGGCAATGCGCGTCCGTTGACGGAAAGGATCAAATTGCCATCGGCCCTTTAAAAGCGGGAGTGTGATGGTGGAGTGGAAAGGGCTTTTATCATTTCCCCATGTTTTGGCTCTTTGCGCGTGCCTCTTCATTGCAGCGCTTGGTTGTAAGATTCTTTTCACGGGCAAAGTCGACGCGGAAGATGAATATACCCCGCCCCTTCAAAGCAACCCGGAAAATCCTCCCATGCGCGATAGGCGGATTCTGCCTGCGGTAGAGGAGGCCGCGCTGCTTGTTTCGTTTCCTCCCGATTCTCTTGCGGCCCCTGTCCCGCCCGGCGCGCCCACCTCTTTTCTTTCGGGAGAACAAGCCGGATGGTCCGTGTTGTGCGCGCCCCTTGCCCCAGGAAACCTCTCTTCCGCACCAAGGAATAGGGCCATCATGGACCGCGCGCCGGCGGAAAACGTTTCACCCCGCCCCGTGACGGTCGTGGCGCTCGTGACCGCCTATTGCCCCTGCCGGCGCTGCTGCGACCCCTTTTCCGACGGCCTCACGTCCACGGGTCGAAACGCCTGGATGCCGGGCATTGCCGCCGCACCGAAGGTTCTCCCCTACGGAAGCATCGTCACGGTGCCGGGCTATGGAACCGCCGTTGTGGACGACACGGGCCCTGCCATGCGCCGAAGCTGGGAGGAGGGGAGCGTGGCGCATCTCGACGTCCGCTTTTCGCATCACCAGGAGGCGCAGGAGTGGGGCAGGAGGGTTCTCAAGGTCGAGATTCTCATCCCCCCGGATGCCGCGCGTCCCTGAATCGCACGCCTTACCTGGGCGGAAAGCGACTTTTCCCGGAACCCATCCCCGCAAAACTTGAGTCCAGATCTTGCAACGGCTACTTAAAACAAACCGAGCGCGTTTTGCTCGAAAGGTTGCCGGATCCCCTCCCTGGAGCTCAATGCGGGGAACCGTCGCGCCGAGGCCATTCCCTTATTTCCTCTTTTTCATTTTGTCCGGGCTTGTTAGAATCGTTTCAAAGGGTCGGCCGGCCTGGATTCCATGTGGCCGGCCCGCATGGGGATATGTATGACGGCTGAAGAATCTCCGCGCAGGGTCGGTTTTCTTCGAGACGAGACGGGCCGCTTGCGCACGGTTTGGCGGCTTCTCGTCTTTTTATCAGGTTTTGCCTTGATTCAAATCGTCACGACTCTCGTGGTTGTTTTTTTTATGTTGCTCTACTCCCTGGTCCACGGCTCCGAATCCCTGGAACCGGCAAATTCTCTCCGAGGAGCCATGCTCTGGTTCCATTATTTGGGGACCTTGATCCTGCTTCCGACAATCTTCGGCCTAGCCGTGGGCTGCCGCCGCTCCCTCGATCGAATGCCCGTGGAATCCATGGGCCTTGTCCGGCCAGCCAGACGCTTGATGTCTTCCCCCTGGGTGGGCCTCGGGCTGGGCGTTCTTCCCATCGCCTTCGGCGCCTGCACGCTCCTATGGATGGGCGGCCTGGTGGAAAAGACTGGCGGGGGTCTTGGGCAGGCGCTCTCGATCCTCCCGCTCTTGACCTTCATGGCTTTCATCGAGGAGCTTGTCTTCCGGGGATACCTCTTTCAAAACTTTCTCGACATCCGCCGCCCGGTCGCCGGGGTATTCCTCACCTCGATCCTCTTCTGGCTCCTGCATTCCTGGAACGCGCACGTCTGGAGCTCCTGGATCATCTCGGTCAACCTCTTCGAGGCGGGGGCGCTCTTTGCCCTGGCCTACGGGGTGAGCCGAAATCTCTGGTTTCCCACGGCGCTTCACCTGGGCTGGAACTTCACGCAGGGGGGCGTCTTTGGAATCGCGGTGAGCGGCAACGAGATGCCCGGCCTCCTGACGCTTGTGCCCGGCTCGAGCGCGCCGTCCTGGCTCTCGGGCGGGGCGTTCGGCCTGGAAGGCTCGGTCCTCATGACCGGGGCCGAAGCGGCGCTCATTCTCTTCTTTCTCGTCGCGCTCGGCCGGCGGGCCGCAATGGCGAAGGCGGAATCGGCCGCCGTATTGACCTCGGAAGACCAAAAGGAGACAATATAGAGACACGCAACCCATCGCCGCGACGGCTGGAATCGTTCCTAAGGAAAATACGATAAAAAAACGGGAAGCGGCCCCCGCGCCTTTTTAAGAAGAAACAGGTCCCTGCCATGCGCCACCCGCCCATGCTCGAGGATTACGAGGAACCGGCGGACGGCTCTTCCATCCTCAAGGGATGGGGCCCGGTGCCGGTTCTTTGGCGGTTTTCCATCGGCGTATTTTTTGGGTTCTTCGTGGACCTTTTTTTCGTGTTTTTGGCGGGCCAAGTGTTCTTTGCGGTTCCGGCCCTCTTGGCGGCCCTTCTCCTTATCCCGCCGGCCTGGGGTTTTTTAAGCATTTTCTTTCTGGAACGGATGATGCTCCTCGCGCGCGATTTGCTGGAAAGCATCGTCCACCTGCGGGGTGATTGAGAATCCGGAAGCGCGCTCCAGGGCTACGGATAGCGACATGAAAACCGGGAGGCGCCCCGGCATCTTGGGAGGACGTGCATGAGAACCGTGGGGATTATCGGGGGCATGGGGCCGGACGCGACGGTGGACCTCTTCCGTCGGATCGTGGACCTCACCCCCGCGCGGGGCGACCCCGACCACATCCGAATCCTCATCGACAATAACCCGCAGATCCCCGATCGGACGCCCTCGATCGAGGGGCATGGTCCCTCGCCTTTGCCGGCGCTCCTGGCCATGGCGCGAGGACTCATCGCCTCGGGCGCGGATTTCCTGGCCATTCCCTGCAATACCGCTCACCATTGGTACGACGAGCTGGCGTCCGCAGTGGAGGCGCCGATCCTCCACATGATCCGCTTGGCCGCGCTCCAGGCGCAAAAGCGATTCCCCGCGGTCAAGCGGTACGGACTTCTCGCCACGACCGGCGCAATCCGCTCCGGGCTTTACCAGGCGGCCTTTGGGGAAAAAAGCCTCGACCTTCTCCTTCCCACGCCGGAGGAGCAGAAAACACTCGTGACGCCCGCGATTTACGGCCCCGACGGCGTAAAGGGGGGCCATACCGCGGGCCTTCCGCGCGCGCGGATCGACCAGGCCGTCACCGCCCTTCTTTCGCGCGGCGCAGAAGGGATCGTGCTCGGCTGCACCGAGCTTCCGCTTCTCTATCATGGGGATTATCCGGAAAACGTTCGCGCCTGGGTCGACCCGACCGAGATTCTGGCCCAGACCTGCGTGGACTACGCCCTGGGGGGCGACCTCCCCGAGGGCTCTGCC
>JAZDLH010000045.1:0-2546 GCA_043802275.1 Planctomycetota bacterium | reverse complement strand
CTGGGCCCAGGGCAAGGCCCACACGCTCATGGCGCGCCTCGTGGACGACCCGAAGAACAGGGCCCTACGGGACGAGATCATCGGCCTCGCGGAGACCTATCACCTTGCGAGCACCCTGGAGATGGTCCAGCGCCGCGGCTTCCTGGAGCCCTTAAGGGACCTCCTCCCCTTTGGAGAGAAAAAATAGCGGGCGGCCGTCGCCGGGGCGACTTCGCGCCGCCACGCCAGGATCGCACGCGCGCGACCGACCCGAGACGATTCCCCTGGGACATACATCATGCCCGGACGACACGTACCCAATGCCCGCCGCCGCCCGCCGCCGAAACAGCTCATGCGCCAATGCCGCGAAGCCGAGGCGCGCGAGGCGCTGGAGCGCAAATGGCACCCGCGCACCGTCTTCGCCCATGAGCTCGCGCCCCTTGTCGTGCACCAGGAGGCCCAGGCCGAGCCCTTCCACCGGTGGCTTCCCTACCGGCAGGGCTTCTCGCCCAAGCTCGTGCGGCGCTTCCTGTCCCAGGGAAGACCCTCCTCCGGCCCCATCCTTGACCCTTTTTCCGGGAGCGGCACCACCCTCATCGAGTGCGTCCGGCAGGGGCGCCGGGCCGTCGGCCTTGAGACCGTTCCGAGTCTTGTCTTCCTCACCGCCGTGCGCTTGTCCAGCCGCGCATCCCCCGGGGAAGAGATCGCCTTTCCTCCCGGCATCGATAGCTGGGACGCGGCCCTTGCCTTTGCGCAGACGCCCCTCCACCGGGCGGCGCTCCTCATGGCGGCGGCCCGGACCGTGCGGGGCGACGGGCGGCCGCGAAAGAACCTGCCGCCGCTCGACGCGCTTTTGGGCGAATGCGGCCGGACTGTCGCCCAAGACCTGGCCGCCCCCCTCCCCGCCGGCGGATCGATCCTCTTCGGAGACGCGCGGGTCCTTCCCTTTTGCGACGCCTCCCTCGGCGGCATCCTCACGAGCCCGCCGTATCTCGGCCGGTACGACTATACCCGCCTGACGCGGCCCATGGCCCCGCTCCTCCGGGGCACGGGCGCTCCCTTCGACGAGCGCCTGCACCAGGTGCGAGCCCACCGGAAGGGGCGCGCGCGCCCCGGGAAGCGGGGCCCCGTCCATCCCGCGGTGGAGGAGGCCGCGCTCCGCCTCGAGGAGTCGGGCAAAAAAAAGGAGGCGGGCGTCGTGCGCTCGTACTTCGAGGACCTGGAGAGGGTCGTGAGGGAATGCGCCCGGGCGCTCAAGGCCGGCGCGCCGCTCACGGCCGTGCTCGCGGGCGCTCTTTTCGGCGGCGTATACATCGCCTGCGACCTCGTCTTTGCGGAGGCGTGCGAGTCCGCCGGCCTCGCGGTGGAGGAGATCTTCGAGGTCCGCGCCTTCGGCGCGGGCCGGCGCCTCGGGTCGCTCGAGCGCGTCTCGCCGCACGAGAGCCTCCTCACCGCGCGGAAGCGCCGCGGGTAAGAGTCCGCCCGGCGGACGACCGGCCCGCTTGACGGGGGGGAATCCGCCCCGTATCCTTGGACCCAAGGGCGCGCGCTTTCTTTCAAGGCGCGGAAACGCCGTTTCTTCCATAGACCATCGGGAAAAGGAAGTTTCATGGAAACGATCAGCCTCTACAGCACCGACCGGCGGAGGAAGGTTCCGTTCGAGCCGATCGAACCGGGCCGCGTGCGCATGTACGTCTGCGGGCCCACGGTCTACGACCGATGCCACATCGGCCACGCGCGGCCCGCGGTATGCTTCGACACTGTCCGTCGCTACCTCGAGTACGCGGGCTACCTCGTCACCTTCGTAAGCAACGTCACGGACATCGACGACAAGATCATCCTCCGCTCGCGCGAGCTCGGCGTATCCTGGCGGAGCGTGGCCGGACGCTTTCAGGACGAGTACGAGGCGGACATGGCGGCCCTGGGCGTCCGCAGCCCCACGATCCGGCCCAGGGCCACGGAGCACATCGAAGAGATGATCGCCCTCGTCCGGACGCTCCTGGAGAGGGGCGCGGCCTACACCACCCCGCGCGGGGTGTGGTTCGACGTCTCCAAGTTCCCGGCCTACGGCAAGCTTTCGGGCCGCACCGCGGACGACGAGACCACCGAGCACCGCGTGGAGGAGGACCCCGAAAAGCGCCATCCCCAGGACTTCGCCCTATGGAAGGCCTCGAAGCAGGGCGAGCCCGCGTGGGAGAGCCCCTGGGGGCCGGGCCGGCCGGGCTGGCACATCGAATGCTCGGCCATGAGCGGACAATACTTCGACTTTTCGCTCGACATCCACGGCGGCGGGTCGGACCTCGTCTTCCCCCACCACGAGAACGAGCTCGCCCAGTCCGAGGCCGCCACGGGCCGGCCCTTCGCGCGCTACTGGATGCACAACGGATTCATCAACGTCGTGAAGGAGGACGGCCTCGAGGAGAAGATGGGCAAGAGCAGGGGGAACGCCTTCTGGCTCAGGAACGCCTTTGCCGAGGCCCCGCCGGCGGCGCTCCGGCTCTGGATCCTCGGCACGCACTACCGCGCGCACCTCGCCTTTTCAAGCGAGAGCCTAAAATCCGCCGCGG
>JAZDLH010000044.1:0-20476 GCA_043802275.1 Planctomycetota bacterium | reverse complement strand
CGCGGCCACCCACTCGAGGTCGACCGCCTCGAGCTCCTCAAGACAGGCGGCCCGCTCCACGTGATTAAGTTGGGAATAGAAACGGAAGACATGGCCCTGCCCCGCCGCCTCGAAGCGCGCGCGCAGGGCGGAGGTCGTGTCGGGACCGGCGCGCTTCATGGACGCTCCTTTCGCTCCCCCCGGCCGGAGCCCGCCGGCCAGGGCCCGCGCGCGGCCCGCCGGGGCCCGGATCTATTTGAGCGCCCTCCGAATCGCGGGGAGGGCCGAGCGGGCCGCCTCCTCGCCCAGGCGCGCGATGGCGTCCACGTCGGAGAAGTCCCCCCAGAAGACGTCGAGCCCCCCCGGCCGGATCGTCACGTCGGCGGAGGCGATCTCCTCGTCGTTCAAGATACGGCTGCTGATGGCCTCGAGGCGGCTCACCACGTCGAAGCCGTTGCGGAAACGCTCCATCGGCTCCACGGGCGTGCGGATGTCCACCGCCAGGACGACCTCGGCCCCGAGCGAGCGCGCCGCCCGCACCGGCACGCAGGAGACCGGCGCCGCATCGGCGTAATACCCGCCGTTCCAGCGGTACGGCGGAAAGACGATCGCCACGGTCGTGCCAGCCGCCACGGCGTGGCGCACGCTCCCCTCGGTAAAGACGACCGGGAGCCCACGGGTCATGTCGAGGGCGTTGCAGGCGAAGGGAACGGCCGTCTCGCGGATGTCCCGGTCCGGGAGGAGCGCTGCCACCGCCTCGTCGGCGGGGTTTTTCTTGAAGAGCGACGGCCGCGCCGCCAGCATGTTGAAGACAAAGGCGGTGCGGAAATACTTCTTGATCGCCGCCGGAAGGGAAAATCCGCCCCGGAGCCCGTCGCTCTTGGAGGGCTTCCGCGCCCGGCCGAAGAGATGGCTGTGGCGGAAGAAGGACAGGGCGCGGCCGCGCACGGCCTCGGCGTCCGGCTCGAAGGCGTACATCGCCGCGAGGAGCGCGCCGAGCGAAGAGCCCGCAATGGCCGAGATCTCGATGCCCTCCTGCGCGAGCACCGAAAGCACGCCCAGGTGGCAGAGGGCGCGGCTCCCGCCGCCTCCGAAGGCAAGCCCAAGTCGTTTCTTCATAACGGGTCCCTTCTTTTCATCCGGCTTTATCCCAAGCATCATATGGGAGCGATACTCCTTTATGCAAGAGCGAGCCTGAGGTTTCATCCGAGTTTCCCCTTGCCGCCCTCTTTCCTGGATGAAGGTCCGGGCAGCTTTATCCCTCCCCCCTACACCCCGCGGAAAAAGAGCTTGAAGATTTGCCCGCCGCGCATAGCATTGCACCTTTGCGATTCGGAAATCTGTCGCGAAATTACTCCTTTGCCGTAGGAAATCACAGGGTTCGCGGCCGGAGGACGAGTCCTTATCCATTGGCGGGCGAAGTGGTACCGGCCGCGTTCGATCGATGATCGCCGTGCCGGCAGGAAAGGAGACGGCATGGAGCGGAAAAAGATCATCCTGGCGGAAGAGAAGATGCCCCGGAAATGGTACAACGTGCTGCCGGACATTCCGAACGGCGTGGCCCCGCCCCTGGACCCGGTCACGAAAAAACCCTGCGGCCCGGAGAAGCTTCTGCCCATCTTTCCCCTCGGGCTCCTCGAGCAGGAGATGAGCCCCAAGCGATGGATCGACATCCCGGAGGAGGTGCTGGAGGTCCTCTCCCTTTGGCGGCCCACCCCCCTCATCCGCGCGCGGAGCCTGGAAAAGGCGCTCGGCACCCAGGCCAGGATCTATTACAAGCACGAGGGCGTCTCGCCCGCGGGCAGCCACAAGCCCAACACCGCCGTGGCCCAGGCCTATTACAACAAGCGCGAGGGCGTGAAACGCCTCGCCACGGAAACCGGCGCCGGCCAGTGGGGGAGCGCCCTCGCCTTCGCCACGCAAAAGTTCGGCCTCGAGTGCATGGTCTACATGGTCCGGTGCTCCTTCGAGCAGAAGCCCTACCGCAAGAGCATGATGCGGGTGTGGGGCGCAAACGTGATCCCCAGCCCCAGCCGGGAGACCGCGGCGGGCCGGGCGATCCTTAAGGAATTCCCCGACACGCCGGGGTCCCTCGGCATCGCCATCGCCGAGGCCATCGAGGACGCCGCAAGGCGCGAGGACACCAAGTACTCCCTGGGCTCGGTCCTGAACCACGTGCTTCTCCACCAGAGCATCGTGGGCCTCGAGGCCAAGGCGCAGCTCAAGATCGCGGGGGAGGCGCCCGATATCGTGATCGGCTGCTGCGGTGGGGGATCGAACTTCGGGGGCCTTATCGCCCCCTTTCTGCCGGACCGGCTCGAAGGGAGGAAGATCCGCTTCCTGGGCGTGGAGCCCGCGGCCTGCCCCACGCTCACGCGGGGCCTGTACGCCTACGACTACGGCGACGTGGCGGAACAAACCCCCCTCCTCTACATGTACACCCTCGGCCACGACTTCATCCCGCCCGACATCCACGCCGGGGGCCTGCGCTACCACGGCATGGCCCCGATTGTGAGCGCCCTCGTGCGCGAGAAGATCGTGGAGCCGGTGAGCGTGCACCAGGTGGCCTGCTTCGAGGCGGGCGTCCTCTTCGCGCGCACCGAGGGCATCATCCCGGCGCCGGAGGCGAATCACGCCATCCGCGTGGCCATCGACGAGGCCGTCCGCGACAAGAAGAAGCCGCAGACCATCCTCTTCAACTTTTCCGGCCACGGTCACCTCGACCTCGCGAGCTACGACAAGTACCTGAACCGCGAGCTCAAGGACTACGACTATCCGGAGGAGGACATCCGCCGGGCCATGGCGAAACTGCCCAAGGTGTAAGCCCCGCGGGCGGTTACGCCCTGCGCGCTTCGTATTCGAGGGGCAAAATCCACAGGTGGGTTGAGCACGGCTCGGCCCGCCTGTTTTTATAGCCCTCCCCCGGCCGGGCGGGCTGCCTTCTCTTTTCTCTCCATTTCCCTTGACGGCCAAGCGGTTGCAGGGTTATGCTGTCTTGTTTCGGATGGCATCCATGAAAGCGGAGGGCGAAGGGGAATGGTTTTGGGCCCCCCGCGGGACGGACCCGGCCGAGGGAATCCCGGCCCCTTGAGGAAACGATCGTGACCGAGGCCTTTATCGAGATCCGCGGCGCGCGCGAGCACAACCTCCAGAACATCTCCCTCAAGATCCCGCGAGACCGCCTCACGGTCATCACCGGTCTCTCGGGCTCGGGCAAGAGCTCGCTCGCCTTCGACACCCTCTACGCCGAGGGGCAACGGCGCTACGTGGAGAGCCTCTCGGCCTACGCCCGGCAGTTTTTGGAGCAGATGCAGAAGCCAGACGTGGAGCACATCGAGGGCCTGCCGCCCACCATCGCCATCGAGCAGCGCCGGGGCTCGGTGAACCCCCGCTCCACCGTGGCCACCATCACCGAGATCTACGACTACCTGCGCCTGTTGTACGCGCGCGCGGGCACGCCCCACTGCCCGCGCTGCGGCAAGGCCATCGCCCAGCAGACCGCCCAGGAGATCACCGATCACGTCCTCCGCCTCCCGGAGGGGACGCGGCTCATGATCCTCGCGCCGCTCGTGCGCGGAAGGAAGGGCGAGCACCGGGAGGTCATCGCGCGCGCCAAGCGCGAGGGCTTCGTCCGGCTGCGCATCGACGGCGCGATCGTGGAGGCGCGCGAGATCAAGGCCTGCAGCGAGAAGAACCGCAAGCACACGATCGAGGCCGTGGTCGACCGGATCGTCATGAAACCCGACGTCCGAAGCCGGCTGAACGACAGCCTCGAGACCGCCCTGCGCCTGGGCGAAGGGCTCCTCGTGGTGAGCGCGCTCGAAGAGGGCGGCGCCTGGTCCGACACGATCTACAGCGAGGTCTACGCCTGCCCGGGGTGCAACATCTCCTTTGAGGAGCTCACCCCGCGGATGTTCAGCTTCAACTCCCCCTACGGCGCCTGCGCCGCCTGCGACGGGCTGGGCACGCGGCTCGAGCTCGACCCGGACCTCATCGTGGCCGATCCCGGCCTCTCGCTCGCGGAGGGGGCCATCGAAGCCTGGCGCAAGGGCGGCAAGCGCATGGCGATCTATTACGCCCGGATTCTCCGGCACTTCGCGCGCGACTACCGCGTCTCGCTCCACACGCCGTGGCGAAGCTTAAGCAAAACCGTCCAGGAGATCCTGCTCCACGGCGACCCCGAAGAAAAGCACGGCCCCGGCTTCCCGGGCGTCATTCCCAACCTCGACCACCGCTTCCACGCCACGGACTCGGAATTCGTCAAGCGGCGCATCCACCAGTACATGTCCATCCAGCCCTGTCCCGCTTGCAAGGGCGCGCGCCTACGGCCCGAGGCCCTGGCCGTGCGCGTGGGCGGGCTCTCGATCCGGGAGCTTACCGCGCTCACCATCGAGAACGCGCTCGCCTTTTTCTCGGCGCTCGCCCTTCCCCCCGAGGCGACGGAGATCGCCCGGCCCATTCTCAAGGAGATCGAGAAACGCCTCCGCTTTCTACACGGCGTGGGCCTCGAGTACCTCTCCCTCGACCGCACGGCCGGGACGCTCTCGGGGGGAGAGTTCCAGCGGATCCGCCTCGCCAGCCAGGTCGGCAGCGGCCTCGTGGGAGTCTGCTACGTCCTGGACGAGCCCACCATCGGCCTCCACCAGCGCGACAACCAGCGCCTCCTCAAGACCCTCTGCGAGATGCGCGACCTCGGCAACACCGTGATCGTGGTCGAGCACGACGAGGAGGTGATCCGCTCCGCGGACCACGTCGTGGACCTCGGCCCCGGCGCGGGCGCGCGGGGGGGCAGGGTGGTGGCCGAAGGGCCGGTCGAGGCGATCCTCGCCTCGCGCGACTCCCTCACGGGCGCGTACCTCGCGGGCGCGCTCATGATCGACCTCCCCCCCCGGCCCCGCGCCGTCGACCCCCCGGGCGGCATCCGCGTGCGGGGCGCGCGCGAGAACAACCTCAAGCGGATCGACGTGGACTTCCCCCTCCGGGCGCTCACGTGCGTCACGGGCGTCTCCGGGAGCGGCAAGTCCACGCTCATCACCGAGATCCTCTACAAGGCCCTCGCCCGGGAGCTCCACGGCGCGCGCACCAAGCCCGGCCGCTTCGCCCGGATCCTCGGCTCCGGCAGCGCGGACAAGATCATCGCCATCGACCAGACCCCGATCGGCAAGACCCCGCGCAGCAACCCCGCCACCTACACCGGCGTCTTCGACCTCGTCCGCCACCTCTTCGCCCGGGTGCCGGAGGCCAAGATCCGCGGGTACGGCCCGGGCCGGTTCTCCTTTAACGTCAAGGGCGGCCGCTGCGAGGCCTGCCAGGGCCAGGGCGTGAAGAAGATCGAGATGCACTTCCTTCCCGACGTCTACGTCCGCTGCGAGGAGTGCCGGGGCCGCCGCTACAACCGCGAGACCCTGGAGGTGAAGTACAAGGGCCTCAATATCGCCGACGTCCTCGAGATGCAGATCGGCGAGGCCGTGCGCTTCTTCAAGAACCACCCGAAGCTTCACGCGGGGCTCCTGACCCTCGCGGACGTCGGCCTCGGGTACGTGGCCCTGGGACAAAGCAGCACCACCCTCTCGGGGGGCGAGGCGCAGCGCGTGAAGCTGGCGTCGGAGCTCTCCCGCCGCGCCACGGGCAACACGATCTACGTCCTCGACGAGCCCACCACCGGCCTTCACTTCGACGACATCAAGAAGCTCCTCTCCGTCCTCAACCGCCTCGTGGACCGGGGGAACACCGTGATCATCATCGAGCACAACCTCGACGTCATCAAGTGCGCGGACTACATCGTGGACCTCGGGCCCGAGGGCGGCGACCGGGGGGGCGAGGTCGTGGCCACGGGCACCCCGGAGGAGATCGCCCGCAGGCCGGAGAGCTACACCGGCCGGTTCCTCGTCAAGGTCCTCGACAGAAAGGCCGCGCAAAAGGCAGGGTAAAAGCGGAGGGAATATATGCGCAAAGGTTTCCGAGACCCCAAAAGAGAGCGCCCTTCCCTCTTTGACCGGGCGCCCGGCTCCGACCGTCCCGAAGACGGGGAAGGATCAACGGGCGCTCCGGCGGCCGGCGCGCCCGGGGCGCTCCCGTCCGCGGAACGGCCGCAGAGCGTGTCGGAGCTCACGCGCGCCATCAAGACCCTCCTTGAGTCGAACCTCGGCCGCGTCTGGGTCGAGGGCGAGGTCTCCAACCTCTCCACCCCCCGCTCAGGTCACGTGTATTTCACCCTCAAGGACGAGCACGCCGCCGTGGCCTGCGTCCTCTGGCGCTCCTCGGCCTCGCGCCTGCGTACGCCTCTCCGGGACGGCCTGCGCGTGGTCGTGCGGGGATCGATCGCGGTCTACGAGCCCCAGGGCCGCTACCAGATCGTCTGCGAGAGCGTCCAGCCCCTCGGCCGGGGCGAGCTCCAGAGGCGCTTCGAGGAGCTCGTGGAGCGCCTGCGCGCGGAGGGGCTCTTCGACCCGGCCCACAAGAAGCCCCTGCCGGAGTTTCCCCTCGCCGTGGGTGTGGTCACGAGCCCCACGGGCGCGGCCGTGCGGGACATCCTCCGGATTCTCCGCCGCCGCATGCCCGGCGTAGGCATCGTGCTCTCGCCCTGCAAGGTCCAGGGCGAGGGCGCCGCCGGGGAGGTCGCCGCCGCCCTTCAGCGGCTCGACGCCTCGGGCCTATGCGAGGTCATTATTCTTGGCAGGGGCGGGGGGAGCATCGAGGACCTCTGGGCCTTCAACGAGGAGAGGGTGGCCCGCGCGATCTTCGCCTGCCGAACGCCGGTCATCAGCGCCGTGGGGCACGAGACCGACCTTACCATTGCGGACCTCGTGGCCGATCGCCGCGCCGCCACGCCCTCCGAGGCGGCCGAGACCGCCGTCCCGGAGGCCGAGGAGCTCCGATCCCTCCTCCAGGACCTGGCCGTGCGCCTGAATCACGGCCTCCGGGGAAAGCTCCGGGAGATGCGCCTTCGGATGGGACACCTCTGCTCGCGGCCGGTTCTGCGCGATCCGCTCACCCTCGTGGGACTAAAGGCCCAGCGCCTGGACGAGACCTTCGAGCGACTCCGGTCCGCCTGTAAAAACCTCCTGGAAAAAAGCGAAACCCGGTTGTCCCTGATGGCGGCCAGGCTCCATCCCCTTTCGCCGCTTGCGGTTATGACCCGAGGATACAGCCTCACGTGGGACGTGGCGAAAAGAAGGCTTGTACGGAGCGCAAATGAGATTACAATGGGGGCGGAACTCGAGACGCGCCTGCGCCAGGGACGGATCCGCTCGCGCGTGACCGCCATCCATCCGGAGAACGAACCGTCCCAGGCGTCCGGTCGGCAAGGAGAAAGTTAAAGCCATGGCCAGGAAAAAATCCGGGGCGCCCACCTTCGAGGAGCTTCTGCGCCAGACCGAGGAGGCCGTGGAAAGACTCGAGTCCGGCGAGCTCCCCCTGGAGGAGTCGCTCGAGGAATATGAAAAGGGCGTGCGGAATCTCAAGGCCTGCGCCCGGCTTATTGAAGCGGCCCAGAAAAAGGTTCAACAGCTGATCGAAGAGACCGGGGGAGGCGTCGGCCTCGAGGATTTCGAGGAGCCGGGGGAAGAAGAGACATAACCTCTTTTTATTAAATGCCTTATGCAAACATAGCGTTAGGGGAAGCTTCATGGATCGGTTGATGCGCTACATGGCCGAGCGTGCCGTTACGGTCGACAAGGCCTTGGACAAATATCTCCCGCGCCTCGACGAGGAGCCGAAGAGCCTGCACGAGGCCATGCGTTACAGCGTCTTTGCCGGCGGCAAGCGGCTGAGGCCCCTTCTTTGCATCATGGCGGGCGAGATCTTTGGCGCGAAAGAGGCGGAGTTGTTGCCGAGCGCGTGCGCGCTGGAGATGGTGCACACCTACAGCCTGATCCACGACGACCTGCCGGCCATGGACAACGACGATTATCGCCGCGGCAAGCTCTCCTGCCACAAGGCCTTTGGCGATGCCCTGGCGATCCTAGCCGGGGACGCGCTTCACACGCTCGCGTTCGAGACCATCGCACGTCACGCCCGGCGGGGCCTCGTGACGGAGCTCACCCGCCTTTTTGCCGCGGCGATCGGGTGGAGCGGCATGGTCGGCGGCCAGGTGCTCGACTTGGAGGCCGAGGGGAGCGCCCGAGACCCGGCGCGGCCGGGCAAGTCGAACGGCACCTCCCGGCTCGCCGAGGATCGGGAGAGAACGCTGGGCGATCGCGTCCAAGAAATCCATCGCCTCAAGACCGGTTCCCTCATCACGGTCGCCGTGGAGATGGGCGCCGTGACCGGCCGGGCGGACCGGGCCCAGCGCGCCTCCCTCGTGGAGTACGGCCGGAAGATCGGCCTCGCCTTTCAAATCAAGGACGACATCCTCGACGTGGAGGCGCCTGCCGAGAAGCTGGGAAAGACCGCGGGCAAGGATGCGGCCGCCGGCAAGCTCACCTACCCCGCGGCGATCGGCATGGAGCGGGCCAAGACGCTTCTGCGGGAAAGCGTGATGGACGCAAAGAATTCGCTAAAGGACTTCGGTGAAAAGGCCCTGATGCTCAGGCTCCTCGCCGACTTCATCGCGGAACGGGAGCATTAAAAAAACCATTTTTCACGCGGGGCCGATGCGATCCGCCCGATTGCATCCCCCCTTGCGCGCGAGGCTTTTCCAAGTGAACCAGACGCCCCTGTTGGACCGGATTCAATCGCCCGAGGACCTCCGGGCCCTGCCCGAGGAGGCCCTCCCGGCGCTCGCGGCGGAGATCCGCCTGACCCTCACCGAGGTCGTGGGACTGAACGGCGGGCATCTCGCGAGCAACCTGGGCGCGGTGGAGCTCACCCTCGCCCTTCACCGGGCCTTCGACTTTTCCCGCCACTATCTCGTCTTCGACGTGGGGCACCAGTGCTACACGCACAAGCTCGTCACGGGCCGCCGGGCGCGCTTCCACACCCTGCGCACGAAGAATGGCCTCACGGGCTTTCCCAACCCGCGCGAGAGCGGGATGGACCTCTTCCTCACGGGCCACGCGGCGACCAGCATCTCGAGCGCCCTGGGCCTGGCCATGGCCGCGCGCCTGCGCGGGGAGGCCCGCCACGCGGTGGCGGTCATCGGGGACGGCTCCATTGCCAGCGGGCTCGCCTTCGAGGCCCTGAACCACGCCGGGCACTGCCGGGAAGACCTGCTCGTGGTCCTGAACGACAACGAGATGAGTATCGCCCAGACGGTGGGCGCGCTCTCCGGCTACCTCTCGCGCATCCGCTCGGAGCCGGTCTACGCACGCCTCCGGGAGGACCTGCGCATAGTCCTCCAGCGGGTCCCGCTCATAGGCGTCCAGCTCGAGCGCCTGCACGAGACGATCCTGGACGGCATGAAGCAGATGATCGAGCCCGGCCACATCTTCACCGACCTCGGTTTCCGCTACTTTGGCCCGATCGACGGGCACGACGCGGCGCTCCTGGAGAAGGAGCTGCGTCAGATGAAGAATCTCCCCGGCCCCCGGCTCCTCCACGTCTTGACCCAGAAGGGGCGCGGCTTCGAGGCGGCGGCGAACGACCCGGAGGCCTATCACAGCGCCAATCCCTTCGATGTGCTGCCCGCGGGAGAGGTCGTCGCCCGCGGCAAGAGCAGGCGGACCTACACGGAGGTCTTCTCCGAGGCGCTTCTGGCCGCCTGCGAGGGAAACGACCGGATCGTGGCCATCACCGCCGCCATGCCCGCCGGCACGGGGCTCGACTCCGTGGGCAAGCGTTTTCCAGCGCGGTACTTCGACGTCGGCATCTGCGAGGCGCACGCGGTCGCGCTCGCGGGCGCGCTGGCGCGCGGAGGGCTGACGCCCGTGGTCGTCATCTACTCCACCTTCCTCCAACGCGGGTACGACCAGATCTTCCACGACGTATGCCTCCAGGAGAGCCGGGGCGTGGTCTTCGCCCTCGACCGGGCGGGCCTCGTGGGCGCGGACGGGCCCACGCACCACGGCGTATTCGACATCGCTTTCCTCCGGCACCTGCCGGGCATGACGCTTTTGGCCCCGCGCGACGGCGGGGAGCTCGGCAGGATGCTCGAGTTCGCCCTTGGGCTCGGCCAGCCGGTCGCAATCCGCTATCCCCGGGCTTCGCTTCCCGCCCCGGTCCGGGAGCGCTACGATCCCATCCAGGAGGGCCGCGCCGAAGTTTTGCGCAAGGGGGGGGACGGAACCCTACTCGCGTACGGCGCCATGGTCGCCCCGGCCTACATGGCAGCCGAGGCCTGCGCGCGGGAGGGCATGGAAATCGGCGTGGTGAACCTCCGGTTCGCCAAGCCCCTGGACGAGGAATGCATCCTGGACCTGGCCCGGGACAGCCGCGTGCTCTTCACCGCGGAGGAGGGGGCCCTGGCGGGCGGCGTGGGCTCGGCCGTGGCCGAGCTTTTGGCCGACCGGGGCGCTCTGCCCCGCCTTTTTACGCGTTTCGGAGTGCCGGACCGCTTTATCGAGCATGCTTCCCGCGACGAGCTCCTCGCCTCGCTCGGGCTCGACGCGGAAGGCATGAAGCGCCGCATCCTGGAGGTCTTGAAGCGAGGTTGAGGGGCCGGGGAAGGACGCCGAATGTACCCGCTTTCTGCGAGACGGCCATGAAACGAATCCTCCTCTTCGCCAATCCGGCGCATGCCGCCGCCCTGCCCGCCATGGAACGCCTCGCCGCGTGGCTTGCCGGCCGGGCCGAGGTCGTGGGCCGGGTGACGGACCCCGACGAAGACCTCGGCCGGTACGCGGCCGATTGCGTCGTGATCTTCGGCGGGGACGGGACCCTCCTCCGGGCGGCGCGCAATCTCGGCGACTCGACCGCGCCGGTCCTCGGCGTGAACCTCGGGAGGCTCGGCTACCTCGCGGCGCTGGCGCCGGGGGAGTTGTTCGAGGGCGTGGCCGCCTTTCTCGAGGGCCGGGCGGAGCTCTCCGAGCGCATGATGCTCGACTGCGTCCTCGATGCGGGCGGCCGAACGGAGCGCTTCCGGGCCCTGAACGACGTGCTCGTGGCCTCGAGCGCCGGGCGGATCGTGGACCTCGCGATCGAGGCCGACGGGCTTCCCCTCACCGCATTCCGGGGCGACGGGGTGATCGTGGCCACGCCCACGGGCTCGACCGCGCACTCGCTCTCCGCCGGCGGGCCCATCGTCTCGACCGCGGTGCGGGCCATGCTCCTCACCCCGCTCTGCCCGCACGAGCTCGCGAACCGGCCGCTCGTCCTGTCGGACAAGGAACGCCTCGCCATCCGCGCCGCGCCGGGCTCCGCGCCGGTGCGCCTCGCCATCGACGGCCAGGTGAGCCGCCCGCTCCCGGAGGGCGCCGAGGTGCGGGTCGCGGCCTCGCCGCACCTCTTCCGGCTCGTGGAAATGCCCGGCCGCGGCCGATACGAAATTCTCCGCCGGAAGCTCGGCTGGGGCCAGGGCGCGATCCGCGAGGAGGGGGGCGGGAGGGCGCCCGTATCCTGAAGGCAGCCCGCGGCTACCGCATAACCGGCCGAGCGGAAGGGTTGCGCTTGGGCGGGGAATTTTTTATACTGGAAAAGGAAGGGACGGCCGAGACAGAGGCGTTGGGCAGGGAGGAAAGGCATGACGACCAGGGTTCTCCGTTTCCGGGTGGCGATCGACCCGGAGCGCTGCAAGGCGTGCGGCCTGTGCCTCGCCTATTGCCCGAAAAAGTCCCTGCGCGCGAGCGAGGCGTACAACCGCATGGGGCTCCACCCCGTGGAGATCGCGGACGCGGACGCGTGCAACGGCTGCGGCTTCTGCGCCATCGTCTGTCCGGACGCGGCCATCGAGATCGTGGAAACCGGCGAGGAAGGTTGACGCGCCCGTTCTTGAAACCTCCCCGTTCCCCGTCGCCCCTGGGCTCGACGCGCGGAGCGGGAGACACATCGAGGATGCGATCCGTGGAAAGAGAGAGGGTCTTCTGGGCCGGGAACGAGGTGGCCGCCGAGGCGGCGCTCCGCGCGGGCGCGCACTTCTACGCGGGCTACCCCATCACGCCCCAGAACGACTTCGGCGCCTACATGGCGAGGGAATGCCCCAAGCGCGGCCGGGTCTTCCTCCAGGCCGAGTCCGAGCTCGCGGCCGTGAACATGGTCTTCGGCGCCTCCGCGGCCGGGGCGCGCGCCATGACGAGCTCGAGCTCGCCCGGCATTTCCTTGAAGCAGGAGGGGATCAGCTACATGGCCGGGTGCGAGCTCCCGGGCGTCATCGTGAACGTCATGCGCGGGGGGCCCGGCCTCGGGAACATCTCCGGAAGCCAGGGCGACTACTTCCAGTCCACGCGCGGCGGCGGCCACGGCGACTACCGCACGATCGTGCTCGCGCCCGCGTCCCTGCAGGAGATCGCCGACCTCACCGTGCTCGCCTTCGACCTCGCGGAGAGCTACCGGACGCCCGTGCTCGTGATCTATGACGGCTACCTCGGCCAGCTCGTGGAGAACGTGACTCTTCCCGAGCCGCGGGAGCCGCCGTCCCTGGAGAAACCCTGGGCCCTCTCCGGGAACGCGGGACGGAAGTCGCGCGTCGTCCGGAGCCTCTACATGGAGGAGGGCGGGCTCGAAAGGCATAACGATGCCCTCCAGCGAAAATACGCCGCGATCCGCGCCAAGGAGTGCCGCGCCGAGGCCGAGGGGTCCGAGGACGCGGAGATCCTCTTCGCGGCCTTCGGCCTCGCGGCCCGGCAGTGCATGGAGGCCCGGGACCTCTTGCGCGCCGAGGGCGTGCGCGCCGGGCTTTTCCGGCCCGTCACGCTCTGGCCCTTTCCCGAAGAGGCCCTGCGAAGGGCCGCGGCCGGGGCACGCGCGGTCCTCGTGGTGGAGATGAACCACGGCCAGATGCTCGAGGACGTGCGCCTCGCGCTCGGCGGGGAAAAGCCCGTCCGCTTCCTCGGCCGGGCCGGGGGGGGCGTCCCGGCCGTGAGCGCTGTCCTCGCGGCCGCGATGAGCGCCCTAAAGGCCAAGGAGGTCGCATGAGCCCCGCGTACCGAAGACCCAAGCCCCTCGTGGACGCGACCACCCGCTACTGCCCCGGCTGCGGGCACGGCGTGGCGCACCGCCTGATCGCCGAGGCCATCGAGGAGCTCGGCATCCAGGGCCGCACCGTGGGCATGGGCCCGGTGGGTTGCGCCGTCTTTCTCTACGATTACCTCGACGTCGACTGCTGCGAGGCGGCGCACGGCCGCACGCCCGCGGTCGCGTGCGCGATCAAGCGCATGCGGCCGGACGCGGTCGTCTTCTCCTACCAGGGGGACGGCGACCTCGCCGCGATCGGCATGGCCGAGACGGTGCACACCGCCAACCGCGGCGAGCCCATCAGCGTCTTCTTCCTGAACAACGCGGTCTACGGCATGACCAAGGGCCAGATGGCGCCCACCACCCTCGCGGGCCAGAAGACCTACACCACCCCCGTCGGCCGCGACCCCGCGACCGAGGGCCACCCGATCCGCGTCTCGGAGCTTTTGGCCACGCTCGAGTCGCCCGCCTACATCGAGCGCGTCTCCCTTCACAGCCCCCGGCACATTCTCCGCGCGAAGAAAGCGGTGAAGAAGGCCTTCGAGGTCCAGCTCTCCGGGCAGGGTTTCTCCTTCGTGGAGATGCTAAGCCCCTGCCCGACTTACTGGTACTTAAGCCCGGTGGAGGCCGTCCGGTGGATGGACGAGGCGATGCTCCCGGCCTTCCCCCTCGGCGTCTTCCGGGACAAGACCCGGCCACGGGCCACGGCCGAGAAGCCGGCCGTCGCGGAGTCCAAGGCATGAAGACCGAGCGCGTCATCATCGACGGCCTGGGCGGGCAGGGGGTGCTCCTCGCCGGGCGGCTTCTGGGACACGCGGCCGTGGCCGCGGGGCTCTCGGCCACCTTCCTCCCCTCCTACGGGGCGGAGGTCCGGGGCGGCACCGCGCACTGCGAGGTCGTGATCGCGCGGGAACCGGTCAAGAGCCCGCTCGTGGAGCGGCCCACGACCGTCCTCCTCCTGGCGCAGCAGTCCTTCGAGCGCCTGCGGGACGCGATTCCCCCCGGCTGCGCGCTTTTGGTGAACAGCTCCCTCGTGGAGGCCGCCTCGCTCGACGGGGAGGTCCGCCTCGTGCGCGTTCCGGCGAGCCGCATCGCCGACGAGATCGGCCTCCCGAACGCCGTGAACATGGTGATGCTCGGCGCCTTCGTGGGGCTCACCGGGATCCCCTCCCTCGAGACGATGGAAGACGCCTTGAAGGCGATTCTTCCCCCCCGGCATCACCAGAGCATCCCCGGGAACATGGCGGCCCTGGAGCAGGGCGGGGCCGCCCTCTCGCGATGAATGCGCGAAACGCCGCGACGTCCACGGAAAGGCCGCTCCCTGAGCGGTCAAAAGGGCATTTTCCCGTTGAGAAAAGACGCGACTTGGATTAGATATAAAAATCTACGCGCGGAAGACCGAGGTTCATGAAGAGGGACCCCATGTCGAAGAAGCACGCGGACAAAAGCGAATCCGGCCCGGAGAAGGGACCGGCCAAAGGAGCGGCCGGACGGAGCCTCCACTTCATCGAGGAGATTATCGAAGAGGACCTTGCCTCCGGCAAGCACGGCGGCCGGGTCGTGACCCGGTTCCCCCCCGAGCCGAACGGCTGCCTCCACATCGGCCATGCCAAGAGCATCTCGCTCAACTTCGGCCTCGCGGCGCAATACGGCGGCGTCTGCCACCTCCGCTTCGACGACACGAACCCCACCACCGAGGAGGCGGAGTACGTGGAGTCGATCCGGGAGGACATCCGCTGGCTCGGCTTCGACTGGAAGGACAAGCTCTTCTACGCGTCGGACTACTTCGAGCGGCTCTACCAGTGCGCGGTCGAGCTCATCCGGCGCGGCAGGGCCTACGTCTGCGACCTCGCGACCGAGGAGATCAGCCGCGACCGCGGGGTCTTGGCAAAGCCCGGCCGGGAGAGCCCGCATCGCGGCCGGACGGTCGAGGAGAACCTCGACCTCTTCGCCCGCATGCGCGCGGGCGAGTTCCCCGACGGGAGCCGGGTCCTGCGCGCCAAGATCGACATGGCCTCGGCCAACCTCAACATGCGCGACCCCGTGATCTACCGCATCCTCCACGCCGAGCACCACCGCACGGGCAACGCCTGGTGCGTCTACCCCATCTACGACTTCGCCCACTGCCTCTCCGACTCGTTCGAGGGGATCACGCACTCGATCTGCACCCTGGAATTCGAAAACCACCGGCCGCTTTACGACTGGATCCTGGACGCGCTGGGGGTCTCCCGCCACCCGCAGCAGATCGAGTTCGCGCGCCTCTCCCTCACCCACACCCTCATGAGCAAGCGGAAGCTCCTCGCGCTCGTGGAGGAAGGCGCGGTGGGCGGCTGGGACGACCCGCGCATGCCCACGCTTGCCGGGCTCCGCCGCCGGGGGGTCACGCCCGAGGCCGTCCGCGCCTTCTGCCGGCGGATCGGCGTGGCCAAGACCGAGAGCGTGGTGGACATCGGGCTTTTGGAATACTTCGTCCGCGAGGACCTGAACCGCCGCGCCCGGCGCGCCATGGCCGTGCTCCGGCCCCTCCGGGTGGTGATCGAGAACTACCCCCGGGACCGGGTCGAGGAGCTCGAGGCCGAGAACAACCCCGAGGACCCGGCCGCGGGCGCGCGGAAGGTGCCCTTCTCGGGAGCACTCTACATCGAGCGCGAGGACTTCCGCGAGGACCCGCCCCGGGGCTTCTTCCGCCTCTCTCCCGGGAAAGAGGTGCGCCTCAAGCACGCCTATTACATCGCCTGCCGCGAGGCCGTGAAGGACCCGCGCACGGGCGAGATCGCGGAGCTTCGCTGCACCTACGACCCGGCCACGAAAGGCGGCGCCTCGCCCGACGGCCGCAAGGTCAGGGGCACGCTCCACTGGGTCTCGGCCGCGCACGCCGTGGAGGCCGAAGTCCGCCTGTACGACCATCTCTTCACCCAGGCCGACCCCGCGGACGAGTCCGACGGCAAGGACTTCCACGCGGGACTCAATCCGAACTCCCTCGTGCGGCTCCAGGGCTGCCGGCTCGAGCCGGGTCTTCGGGACGCGAGGCCGGGCGACCGTTTCCAGTTCCTGCGCCAGGGGTATTTTTGCGCGGACGCCGCGGATTCCTCGGCCGGCCGGCTTGTCTTCAACCGGACCGTACCCTTGCGCGACTCGTGGGCCAAAATTGAGAAGGCGGGGAACAAGGATTGATCCCTTTCCGGCCGGGGAGGGTGCCCCCGGTCGGCCAGCAGGCAAGGAAAACCCATGCCGCCCAAGATCCGCGTGCGCTTCGCCCCGAGCCCCACGGGGCACGTCCACATCGGCAACGTCCGCGTGGCCGTCTTCAACTGGCTCTTCGCGCGGCACGAGGGGGGGCGGTTCCTGCTCCGCGTCGAGGACACCGACCGCGAGCGCTCCACGCCCGAGGCCGTGGCGACCCTGCTCGAGGCCATGGCCTGGCTCGGGCTCGACTACGACGAGCCGCCGGTCTACCAGAGCGCCGAGTGCCCGCGCCACGCCCAGGCCGCCCATCGCCTGCTCAACCTCGAGCGCGCCTACCGGAACAGCGACCCCGCTCCGGCCGTGGTCTTCAAGGTGCAGGGGGAGCTCTTCGACCCCTCCTTCGTGACAGACCCGGGGGAGGAGGCCGTCCTCGACGCGCGCAGGGCCGCCCGGGTGCGGGCCACGCTCCGAAGCCTCGTCCTCATCGACCGGAACGAAAAGACGGGCGAGGAGCACCTCCGCCCCATCCCCTGGGACGCGCTCGAGGCGGGCCTCCGCTTCGTTCTCGAGAACGGCGCGAGCCTCGCGGGAGAGGCGGTCCGGGCCGCGGTGCGGGAGCGCTGCGGGGAGAACGTCTCGGACGAGGCCTCCTGCGACCTCGCCGAGGCCCTAAGCGCGCGCGTGGCGCAGATCGCCTTTCGCCGGCGCACCGTCTTCTTCGAGGACCTCATCCTCGGCCGCATGGAGAAGCCGCTCGAGAGCCTGAGCGACTTCGTGGTCGCGCGCGGCGACGGGACGCCCGTCTTCCACCTTGCGAACGTGGTGGACGACGTGACCATGGCCGTGACGCACATCCTCCGCGGGAACGATCACGTCGAGAACACCTTCCGCCACCTCTTCCTCTTCCGGGCCCTCGGGGCGAAGCCTCCCGTCTACGGCCACTTCCCCATGATCGTGAATCCCCAGGGCCGGCCCTACAGCAAGCGCGACGGGGACGCCTACGTGGGCGACTTCGCCGCGCAGGGCTTCCTTCCGGAGGCGCTCTTCAACTTCCTCGCGCTCTGCGGCTGGAACCCGGGCGACGAGCGGGAGAAGATGGCGCGCTCGGAGCTCGTCCGGGCCTTCTCGCTCGATCGCGTGAGCCGCGCGAGCGCGCAGTTCGACCGGGAAAAGCTCCTGTGGCTGAACGGCCAATACATCGCCGCCCTGCCGGAGGAGGAGCTGTTCCTCCTCTGCCAAGAGGCACTCGGCCGCTCCGGGGTCGACGCCGTCGCGCTCGATGAGACCTGGCTTGGCCGCCTCGCGGCAATCCACCGGGAGCGAATCCACACGCTCAGCGAGTTCGTCGAAAAAACCCGGTATTTCTTCTCGGACCGGGTCGCAATCGACCTCAGCGACAAGGCCATCCGCAAGGTCCTCCACAAGCCGGAGGCGAGGGGCGTCCTGGAGGAGATTCGCCCGGCCCTGGCCGCGCTCCCGGCGTGGAGCGAGGAGGCGCTCGACCGGGCCATTCGAGAGTTTGCCGAGGCGCGCGGCCTATCGCTCGGCGCGGTCGCGCAGCCCCTGCGCGTGGCCGCCACGGGCGGGACGGCCTCGCCCGGCATCCACGAGACGCTCTTTCTCGTCGGCCGCG
This sequence comes from Planctomycetota bacterium, assembly GCA_043802275.1. GTDB lineage: Bacteria > Planctomycetota > SZUA-567 > SZUA-567 > JAFGNG01 > JAZDLH01. The sequence goes on along the minus strand of JAZDLH010000044.1, from coordinate 2,691 downwards.
ACCGAACGCTCGCGCGCATCGACGACGCGCTCCGGGCCATGGCCGGGGCAAAACAGGATCGGGCCGATTCCGGCTCTTGAAAGCTTTTTCAAAACGGCTTCGATCCGCGTCTTTGCATGGCATTGCAAGCGCAAATCAACGGTCTTGGAACAGGCTTTGGGAGACACTTTCTTCTGCATGGGACGAGCGCCATGCCCGCGGTTCGCGCCATCGACATCCACATCCACCTCGCCGGCGCGGGCGCGCCCCTCGACCCCTCCGCGTCAGGCGCGCCAAGGGCGCATGACCCGTCCGGCGCGGACTGCTACTTCCATCCCCGTCGCCTCAAGGCCCTGGGGTTCCGCCTGCTCGCGCGGTCCCTCGGCGCGCCCGCGCGGGAGCTTAAGGCCGATCTCACCACCGTCCTCAGGGAAATTCTCCTCGGCCTCCTCCGGGAGGAGTCAAGCCTGGAGAAGGGCGTGGTCCTCGCCATGGACTGGGCGCGGGACGGGAAGGGCGAACCCCTGCCGGACCTCACGGACTTCCACGTGCCGAACGACTACGTGCTCGGCCTTGCCCGGGCCTGTCCGAAGGTTTTGGCGGGCGTCTCCATCCACCCCTTCCGGCCGGACGCCGTGGAGGAGCTTAACCGCTGTGCCTTGGCGGGCGCAGCGCTCGTGAAGTGGCTTCCCACGGCGCAGAACTTTTCCCCGGCCGACGCGCGCGCGCTCCCTTTTTTAAGGGAGATGGCGCGCCTCGGGATGCCCCTCCTCTCGCACACGGGCTCGGAGGGCGCCACGCGGAACTTCAACAAGGCGTGGAACGATCCGCGGCTCCTCCGGCCCGCGCTCGAGGCGGGCGTGACCGTCGTCGCGGCGCACTGTGGGCTGCGGTCCTTCTTCCTCGACCGCGACTGGCTGAAGGAATGGGCCGCCATGCTCCCGGACTATCCCCATCTATACGGCGACACGGCCTCGCTCTTTGGCCTCCGTGCGCGGCGTTTTTTAAAAGTGCTCGACCGCAGGGACGTGATCGACCGGCTCGTGCACGGGAGCGACTGGCCCGTGCCCGCGAGTCCCTGGTGGTTTATGGGCGCGATCCCGCTCGCCCGGATACGCGAACTCGCCCGGATCGAAAACCCGCTCGAGCGCGACCTCGAGACCAAGCGCGCCCTCGGGCTCCCGGACGCTGTTTTCACCCGCGCGCGCGGAATTCTTCGCTGGCCGGGGCGAACGCTTGGTCATTAACGCCTCTGACTATTTACTGGCCATTTTCCCCCTTGACCTGAAACTCGACTTGGATACCCTTGTAAACAGGGTACCATCTATTGCGCCGGCATTATGCCGGATAGGAAGACGGCGAATAGCCGCTTTATGTCCGCTTCGCGCTTTGGACGTTAGGTGGTCCCTATTAAACGGTATAATAGAAACTGCCGGGACATAAGACCGGTTAAATAAATTGGGGGTATCACAGCATCGTCCGATATCGCTCCAATGTGTTACCTTGGTCGGAAGCTGGTGTTCCGCACCTTATACGGACCAACCCAATCATTGTTAGGCGCCAAGAGAAACACGATTGGAGGACGCAGTGAGCAACCTGGAACCCGTCCTATCCATGATTAAGAAAGGCCGCCAAAGGCCCCTCTGGGCTGACGACCCCAGCGCGGAGAACCCTGAGTATATATCTCGACAACTGCTCACCTATATCGGGAACAAGCGGGCCCTTCTCGGACAGATCGGTACCGCAGTCGGGCGTGTCAAACAGAGGCTTGGGAAAACTCGGCTTCGAGTGTTCGACGCGTTCAGTGGCTCAGGAGTCGTCTCCCGTTTCCTAAAGGCACATGCCTCGTCAGTCATAAGCAACGACTTGGAAGACTATGCAGCCGTGACGGCACGTTGCTATCTACGAAACAGGAGCAGTGTAGACATAGCAGCTATCTCCGAGGTCATCGATGAACTTAACAATAGGGTTCAAAGTGACAAGCTACCCCCAGGGTTTATCGAAGAGCTGTATTCCCCGAAAGACGAGAGGTGCATCACCAAGGACGACCGTGTCTTTTATACCAAGAGCAACGCCCGGCGCCTGGACAACTACCGCCGGCTCATAGACACGGTGCCCTGCGACATTAGAGACCTGCTCATGGGCCCCCTACTGAGCAGGGCCTCTGTCCATGCCAATACCTCAGGAGTATTCAAGGGCTTTTACAAGAACCGAGATACGAAGGTAGGCCAGTTCGGCGGCAGTGGTTCTGATGCGCTGGTCCGAATCAAGGGGGAGATCAAGCTGGATCTGCCTGTTCTGAGCAATTTCGAGTGCGAGTACGAAGTCCTCCAAGAAGACGCAAATGTGGTTGCGAACCGCATAAGAGCCCTCGACCTAGCGTACATCGACCCCCCCTATAACCAGCATCCGTACGGTTCCAACTACTTTATGTTAAACCTCCTTGTTCGGTACGAGCGACCACGTCATGTAAGTCGCGTCTCCGGTATTCCTACTGATTGGCGACGCTCCGGCTACAACGTGCGGGCGAAGTCCCTGCCTCTGTTGAGGGAACTACTTCACGCAATCGACGCTCCGTTCCTCTTGGTCTCGTTTAACAACGAGGGCTTCATCTCACCGGACGCGATGCGCGCGATGTTGAGCGAACTGGGCCCTGTGGATGTTCTCGAAACGCAATATAACGCGTTTCGAGGCAGCAGGAACTTCGACAAC
>JAZDLH010000043.1:0-2377 GCA_043802275.1 Planctomycetota bacterium | reverse complement strand
CTCCGGCTCACTTCTCCCCCCCTCTCCGGCTCTCCGGATCTCCGGCTCGCTTCTCCTCTCCTCCCTCGCGATCGCCTTCCTCCCCTGGCTCTCGTTCCGCTTCTTCCTCCCCGCCTTCATCCTCCTCTGCCTGCGTGTCGGGCCGCGCCGCGGGATTTCGCCCTCCCGCCCGCTCGCCCGCGTAATCCCCGTTCTCCTCTTCCTCTCCTCGCTCGCCCTCTTCTTCTCCTACCAGCACCGCGCCTTCGGATCGCTTAACCCCGCCGCCGGGTACCTCTACCAGAATTACGGCGAGCGCGGCATGACCAGCCGCGGTATTCTCGACGGTTTTTTCGGCATACTCCTCGACCGGGGACACGGCATCCTCACATGGTCGCCGGTCTACGCCCTCGCACTCACAGCCCTCTTTCTCCTCTTCCGCGAGCGCCGATCGCTCGCGCTGTGGATAAGCGTGCTCATCCTGGCCCTCTATCTTCCCGGGGCGCAATTCATTTTCTGGTGGGGGGGATTCGCGCCGCCCCCCCGCTATATGGTCGTGCCCGCCCCGGTCCTCGGCGGCGCGCTCTGCTACGCACTCGCGAGGAAGCCGCGGCCCTCTTTCACCGCCATTTTCGCCGTTCTGCTCGCGTCGAGCTTCCTCTTCGGCTACCTCGGGTGCGCCCACCCCGGCCTTCTCTACAAGCACCATCATCTCGTGACCCACTACCTGTCAGCATTCCCGATTCGCCTATTCCCCTCGTTTGTGAAAAAGGGATTCTCGACATGGCCGCTGACTGTCTTGTGGCTGTCAACCATCCTCGCCCTGAACGGATTCTTTTTCTCCCGATGGAACCAATTGGATAACACTTGATTTACCACTGCAAATTTTGTACATTGCCCCCTCATTAAGAATAAGAATAATTACTAACGAAAGCATCTAGTACATGCGGAATATTTGGATCGTTTTAACGGCCTTGGCTCTGGAAATCATCCCCGCCCCCGGCAATTCATCCGATGTCACGGGTCGATCATCCCGTCCCGTGAGCATCTCCATCTACCCCGACAGGGCCTACTACTCGCTTCACGACGAGGTGCCGCTCTACCTCTCGCTGACCGCGCACGCCTCATGCGCCGGACGCCTCTACGTCGCCGCGGTTACCCCCGACGGGAGGTATTTCTTTTACAATCGGGAACGAAATGCTCTTTCCCAAGGCGACCCTTTTCGTATGGCGACCTGGACTCCCTATGAGACGCCACTCCTCTCCTTCTCCCCCGGCGAAACCATCACGGACCTCGCGCTCTGGCAGGGACGCCTTCCCGCCGCAACCTACACGGTATGTGCGGGTCTCATGAACATTTCGACAGGCACGGCCCTGAGCGATCAAGGCATCACGCGCTTCTCGATTTTCCTGAATCGCGTCACTATCGTGAGCACGGCCATCCACGTTGGCGACAGCCTCGAGGATTACATGCTGGGATGGGAAACCCCGGAACCCGACGGGACGCTCGTCTCCGCGCGATTCAATCTCGGGCGTGTTCCATCGGGCGCGGTGCTCCAGGGCGCATACTTCGCGACCTATTTCCCGACAAACCGGGTGTACCTCAACGGGAGGCACATGACCTGCCTGCCCGGGGCGATGAACGGAAATGTGTGGCACAGGGCGGGGGCCGCGCTCTCCGGAGGGTTCCTGAGACCGGGCAGTAACACGCTCACCTTCGAGTCGTATCTGAGGAGCGACGGCCACTACGACGACTACATGGTGAAGGCCGTGGAGCTGCTGTACAACTGATCCCGTCGCACCCCCGTCCCGACGCGACCCACCCAACCCGCTACTACACAATCCGCTGCCCGTACACAATCCGCTGCCGCACTTGCATTGCGGTGGCATCTGTGGTACCTTGTGGTTGTGCTGAAGGAGGCGCTGGACCGTGAAGACGTTGAAGGTGTCGGCCATTGTCGCGACGGCTCTCTGCCTGGCGGGCACGCCGGCGGCCGCGAAGGAGATAGGGCTTCATCTCTCCGTGCAGAAGGATTCCGTCGCCGCGGGTGCGCCGGTCACTCTTAACTGGGAGATCGTTCCGGACGGCATCAGCACCGTCGCCATCATCCTCGGCGTGATCCTCCCTGACGGGCACATCGAGTGCTGCAAGGGGCCCGGCAGGGGATTCATGCCCCTCGATACCATCGGCGCAGCGCCACGAATAGTGACCAATTTCCCGTTCAACACGGCCATGGTCGCCTCGCTCGACCTGAAGATTCCGGCTGCATGGCCGAAGGGGACCTATCAGTTCGTCGCCGCGGTTATGGAAGGGAAAGCGATCGTTGAAATAGACTACAGCAACAGCTTCAACGTGGATTGATCGTCGAGAGAGAGAGAGAGAGAGAGAGAGAGAGAGG
>JAZDLH010000042.1:0-7062 GCA_043802275.1 Planctomycetota bacterium | reverse complement strand
GTGAGGGGGCGCACCTCCTCAGGAAGGGGCTTTCCATCTCTAGCAAGGGCTCCCTTTTCTTCGGCAAGAAGCGGCCCCTCCTCAGGAAGGGGCTTTTCCCCTCCGGCAGGCGCTCCCTCTTCCCCCGCAAGGAGCCGCCCTTGGGCGTCGAATCCCACAAATGCGGGCAACAGCGCCGGCATAAGAGATAGCGCCATGAATATCGCGAGCACATGCGCCGGCGCCGCCATGACGCACAAGCAACGCGTCTTTGCCGTCATCGCCTTCTCCCTGGGCGCCGACCTTTGCCCGAGCCGCCCCTCGCGCCGGATGAGGGGGAGCGGCTATTTCTTCTTGCGCGCTTCCGCCGATGTCTTCCGAGTCTTCGCGGCAAGCCGCCGCGCGTGCGCTCGGAGGGGCAGAGAGGCGAGGCGTATGAATCCCGTGGCGTCCTGGGGATTGTACGCGCCCGCGTCGTCGTCCATGCTCGCCACGAGGGGGTTGTAGAGGCTCGCCGGGCTCTCCCTGCCGAGGATGGTGACGTTCCCTTTGTAGAGCTCGAGTCTCACCTTTCCGGTCACGAAGCGCTGGCTCGACTCGAGGAAGGTCATCAGCGCCTCCATCTCCTGCGAGAACCAGAAGCCGTTGTACACGAGCGCGCAAAAGCGGGGCATGAGCGTGTCCTTGAGGAGCGCGAGGTCGCGGTCGAGGGTCAGCCCCTCGAGGTCGCGGTGCGCGGCCATGAGGATGGCCCCGCCCGGGGTCTCGTACACGCCGCGGCTCTTCATGCCCACGAAGCGGCTCTCCACCATGTCCACCCGCCCCACGCCGTGCCGGCCGCCGAGGGCGTTCAGTTTCTGAAGGAGCGGCAGGGGCTTCATGCGCCGGCCGTCGAGCGACACGGCCCGGCCCTGTTCGAATCCGAGCGTGAGAAGGGCGGGGCGGTCGGGCGCCTTCCTGGGGGAGACCGAGAGCTCGAACATATCCTCCAGCGGCGCCCGGGCCGGGTCCTCGAGCATCCCGGCCTCGACGGAGATATGCATCGCGTTTTCGTCGCTCGACCAGGGCTTCTTAGCCGTGGCCTTGATCGGGATGTTGTGTTTCCTCGCGTAGCGGATGGCGTCCTGGCGGCCCTTGATGCGCGTGTAGAATTCCGGCATCCGCCAGGGCGCGACGACCTTGAGACCGGGCGCGAGCGCCGCGGCCGTGAGCTCGAAGCGCACCTGGTCGTTCCCCTTGCCCGTCGCGCCGTGGGCGATGGCTGCGGCCTTTTCCTTCAGGGCCACGCGCACCTGCTCCCGCGCGATGCAGGGCCGCGCAAGCGACGTGCCGAGAAAGTAGCAGCCCTCGTACCGGGCGTTCATTTGGATGGCGGGCCAGACGAACTCCTCCACGAACTCGGCCCGTAGGTCGCTTTTTAAAAACTTCTTCGCGCCGCTCCGGCGGGCCTTCTTTGCGACCGCCTTCCAGTCCTCGCGCTGGCCCACGTCCGCGGACCACGCGATCACCTCGTAACCTTGCTCCGCGAGCCACCGGCAGATGACGCTCGTGTCGAGCCCGCCGGAATAGGCGAGCACCACCCGTCCCTTCGCAGCCATGATTTTCCTTTCTCTGTGGAAAAGCCTTGGGTTCTTGGGCGGGGAGGGCCTTGACCTTCACGAAGGAGACGCAGCCCCTCCGCCGCATGGCGCCAGTATACGCCTCAGCGCGGCTCGTGCAAGCTCTCTTCCGGCGGCGGCTGTGTGCCGGGGTCTGGAAAGGCCGGATTCGTCAGCCGGAGAGGTCCCGCAGGCGCTTTTCGAAGTCAAAGGCCTCGGCGTCCTTGGGGAAGCGGCGGATCGCCTGCCGGAGCACAGCCCCGGCCTCCGCCGGGCTTCCGAGTTCCCTGGCGAGCGCGTCCGAGATGCGAAGCGCCGTGGCGAGGTAAGCCTCGGGCATGAGATCGCCCTCGAGCGCGCGCCTCCAGGCCTCGACCATCTCCCGGGTCCTGTGCTGCCGCTGGTAGAGGTTCCCGAGGCTTAAGTAGACCACGTCGTCGTTCTCGGGCTTGCCCGTGAGCTCGGCCTTGAAGCGCTCCTCGGCCAGGGCGAAGTCCTCACGGATCTCGGCCGCCCTGGCCTGGTCGCACTCCCGCAGGATCTTGAGGTTCTTGGCGCCGGGCGCGAGAAGCGCCCAGGCGGTGTCCTCGGCAAACACGAAGAGCGGAATGATCAGGGCCCCGCAGAGCATAACGCCGCAGGGCAGCAAGGCCCCCAGCAACACCAACCCCTTGCCCGGATTAGAATAATCCGTGCCGACGATCAAGTCCTTGAGCCAGGCCCCGGTCATCATGAAGAAAAGCGGGGCCGTGCATACGAGAATCCAGGAGGCGGACGACTTCATGAGCCAGTACGGGACCGGCCTATCCGCCATGAGCCGGAACATGGCGAGCAGGGAGAGGGAACATTGGGCAATGAGTCCCACGAGGCAGATGGGGCCAATGACGCTCAAGAGGTAGGAAGACATAACATACCCGCCTCCCAACGGTTACGCACGGGAAGACTGTTCCTTCTTAAGATCCTCCAGCCGCTCTTGCAGGACCTTGGCGTCCGGCTCATGGGGAAAGTGGCGCAGGATTTTTTCTAAAATTGCCGCGGCCTCCTCATGGCGTCCGAGCTTCTGGGAGAGAGCGTCCGAGAGTCGGAGCACGGTAACGATCTGCGTCTCGGAGGCGAGATCGCCTTCCAAGGCCTTTTGCCAGGCCTCCACCGCCTCCGCCGTGCGCCCCAGTCTTTGATAGAGGCTCCCGAGGCTCAAGTAGACCGCGTCGTCGTCCCTGGGCTTGCCCGTGAGCTCGGCCTTGTAAAGCTCCTCCGCGAGCGCAAAGTCCTCCCGCATCTCCGCGGTCTTGGCCTTTTCGCACTCCCGCCTCAGCCGGATGTTTTTATAGCCGGGCATGACGAGCCAGAGGGAGCTCCCCTCCCCGAAGACGTAGATCGGGATGAGAAAGTTCCAAAACGCGAGCCCCGCGCAGAGAAAAAGAGCCATGGCTATGGCGCCGGCGGCCCCGAGATCATAGCCCCCCGAGGTCCCGGTCCACTCGACGACGTGGATCGTGAACCAGATCGTTCCGACCGCGGAGGAATAGATCCCCGTGAAGAGGAGCGTCCAGGCGGCGTTCCGCTCCGTCCATAATCCGCTGACCGGCTTGTCGGCCAGGATCCTCCAAAAGACCGCGATAGAAACAACGCTTTGGAGGACGAACCAGGCGAAGGAAATCGGCCCGACAACGTGGAATACGGCGGAGGACATGGGGCGCTCACCCGAACAGGTTCCCCGGATGCAGCATGATCTTGCGGGCCGTCTCCTCGGTGATCAGGCGCTTCAAGAAGAGCTGCTTCACGGAGGAGTCCATGCTCTGCATGCCGTGCCGCGCCTGGGTGTCCAGGAGCCCCGTGATCTGCGCGGTCTTGCCCTCGCGTATGAGGTGGGAGACGGCGTGGATGTTGCGCAGGACCTCGCAGGCGAGGATGCGCCCCTTGCCCTCGGCCCGCGGGAGGAGCCGCTGCGAGAGGATGCCCACCAGGGCCATGGAGAGCTGCACGCGGATCTGCGACTGCTGGTGGGGCGGGAAGACGTCGATCATGCGGTCGATGGACTGGGCCGCGTCGTTCGTGTGGAGGGTGGCGAGCACGAGGTGGCCGGTCTCGGCCGCGGTGAGGACGGCGGAGATCGTCTCGAGGTCGCGCATCTCGCCCACCATGATGATGTGCGGCGCCTGCCGGAGCACGTGCCGCACGGCCTCGGCAAAGGAGTTCGTGTCGGTGCCGACCTCGCGCTGGTCGATGATGGCCTTCTTGTTCGTGTGGAGGAATTCGATCGGGTCCTCGACGGTCACGATGTGGCAGTTCCGGGTGGTGTTGATGTGCTCCACCATCGACGCGAGGGTGGTGCTCTTGCCGTGGCCCGTGGGCCCGCTCACGATCACGAGACCCTGGGCGAGGTCCGCGAAGCTCTTGGCCACGGGCGGGAGGCCGAGCGTCTGGAGGTCCGGCACCAGGTTCGCGATGAGCCGGAAGGCCGCGCCCACCAAGCCGCGCTGCCAGTAGGCGTTGCCGCGGAAGCGATGCCGCTCGTCGTAGGTGAAGGAGAAGTCGAGCTCGCGCTGGCGCTCGAAGGTGGCGACCTGGTCGGAGTGAAGAATGGCGTAGAGCATGCGCTGGGTGTCTTCCGCCGCCAGGGGGGTCTTGCCGTAGGAATAGATGTTCCCGTCGATGTAGATGACCGGTGGCACCCCGGCCGACAGGAGCACGTCGCTTGCCTTCTCCTTGGCGGCCCATTCAAAGACGTCGGTGATTTCCACGGGTTTTGTCATGATCGTTAAGAATACTCCCTTGGGGGCCGTCTATCAAGTGGCCGCCGTGGAATATTTTCCCGGTGAGCCTTTCTCGCCCCGGCCCGGCGACTTGCACCGCCGACTGGAAAAGCCCTCCGACCTTAAAAAAGAAGGACCGCTCGGGAAAGCCCCGCCCCGGCTCGAGCGGCGCGCTCAAATGTGGAACATGTGCTTATGGGACGGGCTCGTTTTCAGGGTTTTGCGCGCTTCCAGGACGATGTCCTCGAGCGTGGTCTTGGCGAGGAGCTCGTGAAGCTCCCGGCCGATCTTGTTCCACAGGGCGGTGGCGGTGCAATACGCGATGCGCGGGCACGGGCTGCCCTGGCCCTCGTCCTCCGCCGCGCACGGGGCGGGACTCATCGTCTCCTCCAGGGCTTCGATGATGTCCCAGACCGTGATCTTGTCCAGGCCCCGGGCGAGCACGAAACCTCCGCGCGGGCCCCGGACGCTTCGCACGAGGCCCTTCTTGCGCAAGTCCCGGAAGATCTGCTCCAGGTAATCGGCGGAGAACTCCTGCCGCTCGGCAATGGACCGGGTGCTCACCGGCCGCCCGGCCTCGTGGAGCGCGAGGTCGATCATGGCGCGTATGCCGTACCGTCCCTTGGTCGAGAAACGCATGGGATGGGTCTTCTCCTGGTCCGGAGGAAGGGTCAATCCACGTCGATCCGCATGGCGCTCATGGGGCAGACGTTCTTGCAAAGGCCGCAGGCGATGCAGATGTCCGGGTCGAACGAAATCTGCATGGTCGCGCGGTCCACGGACAGGGCGTGCGTGGGACACTGGCCCACGCAGGCCGTGCAATGGCTGCAGCGCTCCTTGTCCCAGCCGATGAACTTGGATAACGGCTGCACCGTGACGCCCGTGCTCCGGACGAGCTTCAAGCCCCGGTCGATGGACTTCTGGCTCCCGGAAATCTCGAGGATGAGCCTTCCCTCCTCGTTGGGTCGGATATGCGCGTGGAGGATGTTGAGCATCAGGTCGTATTCCTTGATCAGGCGATACGCCAGGGGCTGCTCCACGAACGCGCTCGGGAAGGTAAAGACCATGGTCACCTTGGGCATGGCCGCGGCTCCTTGGGCTGGCACAGGGCGCTATGCAACTTCACGGGTCATGATTCATCGAGCGTGAAAAGGATCGAAACGCTCGGTCTCTTAATGAATTTCATACAAAAAAACCCGGAATGCAATGCAAAAATGCAAAAGAAAGGCAGAAGGGGCAGCCATGCAATGCATGTTCTGCCCCCCCTGCGTGACTTTGTCGAGTTGGCCGCGCTTTGCGGTAAGGGCCGAATTCCCGGCTCATACTTCTTCCGGCAACTTTCCCAATTTCAAGGGTTTAAATCCCTGTCCGCTCTCCATGCCGGGAAGCGCGGCCACCGGCTCGGTCAGGAGAAACCGGCCCGCGAGAATCCAACCTTTGAGCTCTTCGGCAATTTCGCGCGCGTGGTGATAGCTGGAAAGGCCCGAGGTCGGGATCTCTTTCCCATCCACCGTGATAAAGCCGCTCTTGAGCTCCGCGTAGGTTACCTGTCCCAGTCCCCCCTTGGCCTTGGAGGGGTAGGGATAATCCGTGGAGTAATCCACGACCTGGGCGACGATATCCTCGTCCTTCACGGCGGTAAAGCGCGCCATCTCCACGTCCAGAATGGGGATGGGAACCCCGAGGCCGACGTTCAGCGTCACGCCGTAGCCGCGCATGGAGATGCCGCGCAGCCACTCGGGCTTCATCTGTTTCAGGTCGCCGCAGACCGCGAGCGTCCCTGCGGGCGAGCGGGGCGTGCCGTTCTCCAGCCGGGGGACCGTGGGGTTGTGCTGCGTCCCTTCCCAGTACACATAGCCGATGCCGCCGCCGAGGAAGATGCGCGAGCCGATGCCGATCGTCCGGTAGTACGGGTCGTTCAACAGGGGCGAGAGCTGTCCGGCCGAGCAGTAGTTGGCATTGGCCATCTTCGGCCGGAGGATGCCCATGTAGGTATAGATGGTCCGTTCGTTGTCGCGGTTGACCGCCACGTTATAATTTTGATACGAATTGCGGGGGTTGAGAAGCAGCGCCTGGTTCAAGTCCGCGAGGCGAATGGTCCCCTCGAACTTTTTGCACGGATAGCAATCCGTCCCATGCGCCACGGCCCGGATGCGTATCTCCTTGCCCGCCACGAGGTCCTCAATCACGTGGCCTCCGCCGTAGCGGAACTCGCCCGGGAAGACCTTGTTCAAGGGATCGTCGTCCGGCATCTCGGTCGCGCCGATGAACATGTCGACCGCGGCCAGGCCGCAATAGGCCGGCACGTCGTTCAGCCATGCCTTCTGGATCTTGCACTTGGGGTTGTGATGGCCCAGGCACAAGAGCGCGCTCGAGGAGCACATGGGGCCGAAGGTTCCGGTCGTGACCACGTCGATTTGCGCGGCCGCAGCCTTGACGCCCTTCTCCGCCACAATGGAAACCATCTCCTCGGCCGTGACCACCACCGCCTTGCCTGACTTGATCTTCTCGTTGATTTGCGCGACTGTTTTGGCCATTTTTGTTATCCTCGCGAAATGCGGGTGACTATGAAATCGAACCTGTCCGAGGTTGCGGGATATACAATGTCGAAATGTCCCCCCATGGCGGGGGGCAGGGCATGATCCATAACATGGTTCCAACTCCAATCCCAATACGCCAATACTTTATCGGTTCTTGGCGTATTCATACCATAAAAAAAAATCTTGTCA
>JAZDLH010000041.1:0-6229 GCA_043802275.1 Planctomycetota bacterium | reverse complement strand
GGTCATTTGGCTGGCTGCGCTGCACAACACGACCGCCCAGCTTCCTCCCTTGGAAATGCCCCTTGAGGAGCCTCCGGCCCAGGGCCGGTCCACGCGCGGGGCCATGGCCGCGGGACTCGTCTATGGCCTGGCGGGCGCGGTGGAGCGGCTCGTCCGGGCGCATTGGGCGCGCGTGGGCCTGGATGCGCCGGTCTATCTCACGGGCGGGGCCGCGGGCTTCTTGGCCCGTTATCTCGCCTTCCCGGTCGTGGAGGAGCCCGATCTCGTGCTCGACGGGCTCGCCGGCTTCGCTGCGGCCTGGTGGGGCGATCCGCATGGATAGGGAAGCCCTGGAGGTGCTGCGCGCCGCGGGGCGGGGCCTGGGCGGAATTGTCCAGCTCGGGTGCCGCGGAGCCGGCGCGCGCGACGCGCTCCGCCGCCTCGTCCGCATGCGCTCCGGGCGGGCGCTTCCCCCCTCTCGCATTGGCGAGATCCAATACGGCATCCTGACCGGGCCGGGGGGGCACGTGGACGAGGTGCTCGTCGCGTGGACCGACCATGGAGCGGAGTTAAACTGCCACGGCGGCACCGCCTCGGCCCTCGCGGCCCTGAAGCTCCTTTCCGAACACGGATTCCGGGAGGTCGGCGAGGAGGCTTGGTGGCGTCCGCTCGCCGAGCGGGGCGAGATTCCCTGGACGGAGTACGAGGCCCGAAGACTCGTCCCCGAGGCGGCGACGCCCCTCCAGGCGCGCCTCGTCGCCCACGGCCTTTGCTTCGCCGCACGCGTCCGTCGCCTTTTCGACTTGGTGGACGAGGACTCCAGGGCCGCGCATAATGTCCTCACGGAATGGATCGACGCCTTTGCCCCGGCCTCGCGCATCCTCAAGCGCCACGTCGTGGCCATCGCGGGCGCTCCGAACGTGGGTAAGAGCACCTGCTTCAACGCTCTGCTCGCGCTCGACCGGGCGCTCGTGAGCTCCCTCCCGGGCACGACGCGCGACGCGGTGCGCCACCCGGCCCGGCTCGGCGGCCTCGCCGTGGAGCTTGTGGACACGGCGGGCCTTTGGGATACGGCAAAAGGGCCGGACGCCGAGGCCGTGAGCCGCGCCCAAAAAATCGTCCGGGAAGCGAACCTCTGCCTTTTTCTCCTCGACGGCGGCCGGCCGCTCTCGGACGAAGACCGCTCCGCATGGGCCGCATGCGCGCGCCGCGTCGACCCTTCCGCCCCCGGCCCGGGACTTTTGGTGGTCGCCATGAACAAGGCGGATCTTCCGCCCGTTCTCACGGACGAAGCCTGCCAGGATGCCGGCATCGGCAAGGCCGATATCCGATTCTCCGCCCTGGGGGACGTGGAGCCCTTGCGCGACTTGCTGGGCCGCCGCTTGTGGGCGTTTGGCACAGGTCTCGTGAAAAAAAACGCTTTCCGCCCCTGGGAGGGATCCATCCCCATGGGCGCCTTCACCCTCCGGCAACACGATCTCCTTTGCGAGGGCCGGGAACATCTGGAACGGGGCGATCCGAAGGCCTGCCAAAGGTGCCTTGCGCGCATCCTAAGCGGCCCGAAAGGCGAATGCCCCCAACGTTGACAGGGCATTTTACCGGTAACCTTTATTCTTCCCTCAGGCCTCCTTTGCTTCCGTAGAGAGGCTTTTCAAGAAGAGTAATGACGCGCTTATGGAAAATTATTGCGGGACGCGATACACATTCCACTCGCCTGAGGCGTATGCCTTGGGCATGGGAAGCTTCCGTGGGGAGAGGTAATAGTCTATCCCCTCGTGGCGGATCGTATTTACAAACTTTGCATCGCCCGGCACTTGTTCAAGGAGCCTCTTCAAGTGCCGCCGCCGCCGCCATTCCAGGGCAAAGTCCCGGGAAAAGACGACCTGCGCGCCGTCCTTGGCGGAATACCATAGGCTGCGGCGAGCGAAGATGCGGAAGTATTTGCCGGTGTCTCCTCCTTCAAAGGCGAAGAGCGCGTTGGGGGGCGTACTTTCCCCGGCCCAGGCGCATAGGTCTTGGATGCCCACCTGCCGAACCGCATCGAAGAGGTCCTGAGAGAAGAACACAAAGCCGACAACCAGCCCCGCCGCGATGAACAAGACCGCCGATATCATCCTCCCGATCTTGTAAAAGAAGCGTTTCCGCAGTCCTTCCAAGAGCGCCCAAAACCCGATCCCGCCGAGCGTACACGCAAGAAGCCAGGGGAAGGGGCTCGTCAAAAAGCCCTGCCGCGGCTCACTTCCAGAGGAGCCCCCATGCAAGGCCACGGCCGAGACTGCAAAGGCCGCGATTAAAATCCCGACCACGAGGCGCACGGAAAGCCTTGACCTTCCTCTTTCCTGGGGCGCGCGCGTGAAGAATTCGGCGATTACAAGAGCCCCCAGGATGCCGTTCAGCGCAAGAAGCAAAAGGACCTTGTGCCCAGTGTAGGGAAAGAGCGCCTCGCCGTGCCCCGTGGTCATGCCGACGACGGCCAGGGTTGCCACGCCGACGGTCAGGGGCTGCCGCGCTTCGTACGCGGAGGCGAAAAGCTCTCCCACAAGCGCGAGGCCGATGAGGTGCAGGAGAAAGACCGCGCGCAAGGGCTGGATCTGCACCACGAAGGGGATGGGATAAAGGCTCACGAAAATGAGCCCCACGGACATCCAGGCCAGGGAAGCGCCGGCCGCGAATGCCAGGCGCCGGGGGTGGTGCGCAGGAGCGGCACCCCGCCAGTGCAGGAGGCAATACCGCGCGATGAGAAGGAGGCTGAAAAGCCCCAGCATCCAGTATTCCGGCGCCCAGTTCGTCGGGAAGAGATAGGCCGAACGAGTGTCGACGATTTCCTTCCACGCCGGATCGAAAAGGGCGGGAGACCGGCTCCAGCGGCCGGGGGAGGAAGCGAGCTTGATCCACAAGGGCATAGACGCAAGGAGAAAGCCCCCCCCTGCCCGGAGGGCCGAGCGAAGGGGAAAATCCCCGTCCTTCCGGCGGATATACTGCCCAACGAGAAAGGCCGCCAAGGCCGCGCCGAGGGGCAGCGCCGTCAGCGGATGAATGAGAAAGGTCGCGCCGAGCGCCAGCCCCACGATAGCCCAGGGAATCCTTTTCGGCAGGCACCATAGGCCGAGGGCCGCGAGGCAGAGGGGGAGGCTTAGCGCGCGCGGGATGAGGTGCGATTCGAGAAGAGAGGTCAAGGTTCCCGCATTGGAAATGGGGAGGGAGACGAGAACGAACGCCGGGAAGATTCCGGCCCAGGCCTTGCCGGCCGGCCTCCCGGCGAAGAAGAGCATAAAGAGCGCCGCTAGAGACCGCTTGAAGAACTCCACGAGGAAAAACGCGGTCCCCACCGTGAAAGAGCGCGACAGATACAGCATGAGGTCGGGAAAGAACGTGTACTGTCCCTGGTTGAAGAACTGGAGGAGGATGTCCCGCGGGTAGAGCGCCGGGTCGTGCGCGCGAAAGAGGATGGGGAGCCACAACTCCTGGTCCGTAGCGCCCTTGACAAAGTGGTAGGGGTTCCAGGCAAAGGAAACCACGGCCAGCATCACGGCGATGGGCGTTGCCCAGCGAATCCTCGCGATGCCTTCTTGCGGATCGCGTGCCTCATTCATGCCGGCTGCGGGCGACCTCCTCTTTGGGAAGAACTTATATCCGGCCGTCGCCCCAGGCGCGCCGTTCCCCCCGGATTCTCAGGATTCCCCGGGATTCCGCAAGGACTTTTCGCCCCCGGCCCTCGCTACCGGGTCGAACCGGATGGCAGTCTTCCGCCACTTCCGGCGGAACTCCTCCAGGGAAAGCCGGCACTTGCCGTTCAACGGGTCGCCCACGACCACACTGTCGGGCTGGACCTCGAGGACAGCGACAAAATGGTCCACAAGAACGCCGAACCGGATGATCGCAACGAGCGGTTCCTGACCGCGGAGCTCGGCCGGGGAGTCGCCGTGGATGATTCGGCACCTGACTCCGCAGGCCTCCTCCACGGCCCGGCAGAGGCACTCGGTCGGGGTGCCCGCCGCCCAGGAGGAGTGGGCGAGGACCGCCAGCCTTCCCTCCTCGGCCTCGACACCCAGTTGCCGCAGGGCGGTGACCGCGGCCGCCGGGCCGCAGGTGTAGTCCGTGCCCTGGAGGCAGACGCCGTCGGCGTCGATCCGGGTCCGCATCTTCAACAGATGGTCGTAGGTGAGCGCGGGCAGAAGAAAGGGGAGGATGGAGACCCGCGCCACGAGCACCGCCAACAAGGCGCCTGCCAAGATCCTTTCGCGTTTCCGGGAAAGCTTCGTCAGGAGGCCCCCGAGGAAAAAGGGATAGGCGAACGACTGAATCGCGAAGAAAGTGCGCCCCGCCATGAGCCACCCGAATGGCGGGACTTGCTCCGCCCCCGGGAGCCAGAAAGGGACGGCGATGAGGACGATGAAAAGGAGGGAAAGAACAAGTGCGTAGTGTCTATACGGGGACCGCAGGCGGCTTAACAACAGGCCCAAGACCACACTACCGAGTGCGAGCAGGACAACCCCGATCGTCTCCATTACGGCGTATGCGACGTAGGACATGTGTGGCACGACAAAACCTGCGTTCGAAAGACGCCGTCTCCCAAAGGTTACATAAAAAAGACTATACTGCGATCCACATCCGGCAGCAAGAAGGAAACGCCGCTAAAACGGGCCGTCTATTTGGGCCGCGCATGGGAGCGCCCCGTCTGCATCAAGTCACGGGCGTGCACGGTAAGATTTCGCTCGGGCCGGCCGTACGATTTGGCCGGACCCGAGTGGGCGCGGGGGTCTTCCCCGGGAAAATCCGCTATTGACGAGGCGCGGAAGATCGTGGTATGCTCCTTTCCGCTCGATGCTCCAGGCTTCCGGTTCCTCGGGGAGGAGCGCCGAGGCGCCCAAGACGATCCGCATCGCCCGGCCGGGCAAGGGGAAGAGATGAGCGAGAAGCGGTACGACGCCGCCTGGATCCATGCCACGCTCAAGCGCCTCGCCGAAGAGGTGCTGGCCGATCTCGCCCCGGGCCGGCGCTTCGCCGTGGTGGGCATCCGCACCCGGGGCGCGGTCCTCGCGAGGCGCCTCGCGGACCTTCTCCTCGCCCGGGGCGTCCCCCTCGAGTTCGGCCAGATCGACAGCACCCTCTACCGGGACGACATCGCCTCGGGCGGCGGGCGCAAGGCCATCCGGGCGAGCGACATCCCCTTCGACCTCACGGGCGCGCACATCCTTCTTGTGGACGACGTGCTCTCCACCGGCCGCACGATCCGCGCGGCCATCACCGAGCTCATGGACTTCGGCCGTCCGGCCGCGATACGCCTTCTCTGCCTCATCGACCGGGGGGGCCGGGAACTCCCGATCCAGCCGGACTTTCTGGGCGCCTCGGTCACCGTGAAGGACGACCGGAAGCTGCAGCTCCACGTCACCGAGATCGACGGCGCCGACGAGATCGTGCTCGAAAACGGGGCGTAGGCGGCCGGCCGGGAAACGGGAGCCGTCCGTTCCTCGCGCCCGGACCGGCGGGTTTGTGCGGGAGGGGCAAGAGCCATGAAATGGACGAGGCGGCATCTCCTGGGTCTGGAAGACCTCTCTCCGGAAGAGATCACCATGATCCTGGACACGGCCGATACCTTCAAGGAGGTCTCGACCCGCTCGATCAAGAAGGTCCCGGCCCTCCGGGGCAAGACCGTGGTCATGCTCTTCTTCGAGCCCTCCACCCGCACCGTGAACTCCTTCCTCCTCGCCGCGCGCCGCCTCTCCGCCGACACCCTGAACGCCGGCGGCAAGATGTCCTCCACCGACAAGGGCGAGACCCTGGTCGATACGGCCCGGAACATCGAGGCCATGGGCGCGGACATCATGGTCGTCCGCCACGAGGCCCCGGGCGCGCCGCATCTTTTAAGCCGCCACCTCTCCTGCAGCGTGGTGAACGCGGGCGACGGCGCCCACGAGCACCCCACCCAGGCGCTCCTGGACCTCTACACGATCCGCGAGGTCAAGGGCCGCATCCGGGGACTGCGGGTGGCCATTGTCGGCGACATCGCCCACAGCCGCGTGGCGCGCTCGAACATCTGGGGCTTGAGGAAACTCGGCGCCGAGGTGGTGGTGGCCGGGCCCAGCACCTTTCTCCCGCGCGGGATCGAGGCCATGGGCGTCACGGTCACCCACGACATGGACGAGGTCCTCGCCACCTGCGACGTCTTGAACATGCTCCGCATCCAGTTCGAGCGCCAGGAGGAGGCGTACCTGCCGAGCATCCGCGAGTACAGCCGCCTCTTCGGCCT
>JAZDLH010000040.1:0-2230 GCA_043802275.1 Planctomycetota bacterium | reverse complement strand
CCTATTCGGCTGCGCCGCCGGTTGCTTCCGCGGCATGGGATATTTCTCCCGCTTCCGCGCTCTTTTCCATGCTTTCGTCCGGCCGTGCCTCCGCGGTCGAAGGCCACCAGCGGAGGTACAAGGGCGCCTCGTCCATGAGCTCGGCGCTACGGTTTTCCATGGTCTCGCTGAGCGTTTCGCCCATGCCGAGGGGTTGCATCTCCGCGAGGGAGACGCTCAGGCGCTCGGTGCGCTTGCAGGCTTCCACGAAGCGGGCGAGCGTGGGATACTGCCAGGGCTTCACGGCCTGCGCCGGCAGGATTAAGGCGCGCGAGACGCACAGCTCCGCGCCCCGGACCGTGAAGTTCATGACGTAGAGCCCGAACTCGCCCTGCCAGTGGACGCTCTCGGGAACCGACACGAAGGCCCAGCCCTCGGGCGCGAGGAAGCGGGCCTCCTGGGACGTCTCCACGTCGTCCCGGATCACGAAATCGGTCCGGCGCTCGGGCGGCGCGAGGAGATACGGAAGCGCCCCGAGGGGCATGGGGAAGGGGGTGAAGACGAGCCGCGCGCCCTCCCGGCGGGAGAATTGCGCCACGCTCCCCTCGAGCTCGTACACAAAGGGCGCCCGCTCCTCCTGCGGGGGCCCTGCGTTCTCTTCCCCCTGGGGCCGTGGATACTCCGAGCGCGTGAGCACGAGCTTCGGGTAGAGGCTCAAGGCAATGCGCTCGATCCGCCGCTCTCCCTCCTGGGGAAGCTCCGCGGTCCTGCGGAGCTCGCCGGCCGCCATCCCGTGAAACCGAATCCTTGCCTCCACGCCTGCGCTCCCGTCCGGGGCGAGGCGCACGATGGATTCCACGTCCGCGGGCGTGCGCTCGGCCTCGGTTGCCCGCACGCGGCGCAGGGTAACGAGCCCCCCGGGGCCCCGGACCAGGGCGGGCGAGCCGGGCACGGAGAATCCCAGGTCGCCGGGGCGGAAATACTGGGGGGGAGAGAAGAAACGCACCCAGAAGGGATCGCCCTCCCTCGGCCGGATGAAGAGGAGGTCCGTGGCAAAGGCGTCGATGGCCCCGTTCCGATCCTGGGCCCGGGGTCCGGCGCGGTCGAAGCCGACATTCGCCTTGGCCGGCCAGGATTCGATGCCCACGGCATCGAGCAGGGCCCGGAGAAGGTCCTGGGCGTTCTCGGGAGAGCCGCTCTGCAGGGCCAGGGCGTCGCGCGGGGTCCGGGCGCCGCCGGCGGGCTTGAGGAGCCTCCGCACCTCCGCGTGCAGGGCCCGGACCCTTTCCCGATCGGTGGCGAGACCTTGGGCGGCCCGGCGGGCGGTCTCTTGCACGGCCGCGTTCGTCTCGAGCGGCGCGGGCACGGCAAAGAACCGCGCGCCCTCGCCGTATCGCGGGCCGGCGACGTGGACGGCGAGGTTCCGGAGCACCTCCTCGCGGTCGGGCATGGCCGGCTCGGGCTTGACCGGCGCGAGGTTCTCCGCGTCCCAGGTATAGGTGCGAAGCCCCCCCCGGGACTCGGCGCGGGGCGGAAAGTCGCGCGGCCAGGCCTTGACGCTCGTCCGCGCCTCGAGCTCGGGCGGGAGAAGGAGGACGTACCGCGCGCGGGCCACGGGGACGTTGAGTTCCTCGAACCAGAACCGGTCGCGGAAATCCCCCCCGAGCCCCCCGGTCTCGACCTCGCGGAAGGCGTATTCGAGGATCGAGCCCGGCGTCACGCGGTACATGCTGGCGTTGGAAAAGTCGAGCTCCTGGATGTTCGTGGGCGTGAAAATGCGCCCGTCCGGGAGGATCGTGCGGCAGTAGAGGAGGTCGTCCGGATTTTCGGGGAGGCGCAGCTCGCCCAGGGCGTCGATCCCGTCCTTGTCGAAGACCTTGACCGCCGTGTGCACGAGGCTCTCCACCGAGCGGTCGGGATACACCCGCCGCACCACCACGCGCAGGAGCGTGGCGTGGTTGGCCGTGGGAAATCGTGCCGGGGTGTACGCCGCCGCGTCCACGGCGCCGAGCGCGAGGTCATGGGTTTCGTGCTCCCACGACTCGCCCCGAAGCGTCCGGATGCGATGAAGGAGCGCGAGGTCGGTGGTCCGTTCGTACCGGGCCTTGCGCGCGCGCGCCTCCTCGAGCCAGGCGAGCGCCGCGTCGCGGTCCTCCGCCTCAAGGGCAAGCTCGGCCCGCTCGAGGCAGGGATCCGCCTGGAAGGGGCGAGCGCGGGCCGAGACCTCCAAAAGGCGCGCGGCGCCGGGGAG
>JAZDLH010000039.1:0-2381 GCA_043802275.1 Planctomycetota bacterium | reverse complement strand
GGTCGGCCTGCTCGGGACAATAGAAGACCTCCGGCGGAAGGTCCGAGCCCAAAAGATCCACCCAGGTGCGGCCGGCGGCGTCCTGGGCCCTGGGGAGAACCGGGGAGACCTCGCCGGCGGGCGAGGAGAGGGGATTCTCTTGCCCCCATACAATCGTCTCCAAACCCACCTGGCGCATGTTGTTCAGGCACGCCGCGATGCGCGCGGTCTTCGCCGCCCGGGTCAGGGCGGGGATGACAAGCGCCGCCAGCAGGGCGATGATCCCGAGAACCACGAGAAGCTCGACGATCGTAAAGGCCCGGACTCTTTGAGCGGCCATGCTCCGGCTCCTCAGGCTCGCCTGGCTGCCGGGGGGGTCGGACTCGGCATCTTCTCCGGGCCGCCCGGCAATCCCTCTGTCCGGCCGAACGCCTCGGCGAAGACCCGGATCGCCTCCAGGTTCAACCGGGAGCAGCTCTTCTTTTCTCCCGAGAGGATGCGCATCAGGATCTTCTCGAAGAAGTTCATCTTTTCGTAGTAGACCTCGTGCCCGAAGACGTCCCTGCAATGCGCGCGCTCGTAGAGGGCCGGCGGGAAGACCGACCGGAGATACCGGCGGCCCCGCTCGCCCTCCGCGCCCGCGCAAAGAAACAGGCCGAGCCTCTTGCCGAGGAGCGCCTTTTCGTTCGCGCGTGAGTAAGCCCGGACCTCCTTTTGGACCCGTCCCGCGTAGATGGAGCCGCCGAGAATGACCCCGTCGTAGGGCGCGCAATCGGGCGGCGGGCCCTCCATGAGGTCCGCGAGATCCGTCTCGCCCCTGAGCTCCTCCCGGAGGAGGCGCGCGCACTTCGCCACGCTCCCGTACTTCGTTCCATAGGCGATGAGCGTCTTCATGGCCATGTCCTCCCAATCCAACCCTTCGACCGGTTTTTCTGTGAACGACCCGCCGACGCCGCGGCCCGGCGAACGAATCCTTCGGCCCGCCCGCACGGCCGGCCTCACTCCTCCCGCCACCAGTCCTGGGGATTGGCGACCGTCCGGATCGAGCCGTCACAATACCACTGGTTGTTGAGCCCCTCGGGCGAGCGGCTCGTGCGCGTTCCGTGGCGCCAGGCATAGCCCCGGGTTTTCACGCCCACGGGGTTTTGACAGGCGACGAGGGCGAGATTCGGGTCGGGCAGGGGCTTGAAGAACATCGGGATCCAGGCGCCGCAGTCGTTCGCCAGCTTGTCGGACGGAAGCCGCGTCGAGCCCCACGGAACGGTGGTGTTGTAATAATAGGGTCCGAGATCGAACCAGAACTGGGTCTCCCCCCGGCCGGGGCAGTGGAGGGCGGTCACGTCCCCGCCGACGTAGCGCGCGAGCATCCGGGGCACGCGCGGGAAGACGGTCTTGTTTCCCTCCAAAACCTCGGGATGATCCGCGTCCGGGTCGGTGCTGAAGAAACACCCGCCCGGGATGTCGGTCTGCGCCCAGAGATCGCCCCAGTTCGCCAGATCTCCGAACCCTTCCGGCGGCGCGGCCCCGGGAAAATTCCCGCGGTAGTCCTCGGCATAGAGGAGGAGCGCCTGGCCCGTCATGCGCAGCCGCGCGACGCAGGATACGATCTCCTGCTGGGCAACGACCTTGCCGTACGCGGCGAGGCTGAGGGCCACGAGGCAAGCGATAATGGAGACTGCGACCAGGAGCTCGGTCAGGGTGAACGCCCGAACGTTTTGGCAGGCGATACGGGGCGGTCTCCGCCGCCGGGCGGCATGGGCATCGGTACGAGCGGGCATCTCCTCCCTCGTCCTTTCGGCCCTTTCCGATTCATACCCCGACTCCCACCATAACCGTTCCTTTTGCCAAGGCAAGCCCAAAACGATGACGCGATGCAAGAGGAACGCCTTTGTTGAGTCGCCTCGGGACGTGACGGCGGCCGCAGGTGCGGGAAGCCTGGAGCCACCGCTCGGGCCATGCGCGCCCTAATGGAAACATGCCCGCACCAACCAATCCGTCGAGAAAATAGCATGGTGTCCCCGGATTTTCGCATGTTCCCCGTGCCTTTGCCGGTCACGTAGTCCACGAGCACGTTGTCTCCATTGTAGAGGAAGTCGATCGTAACCCCATTCATTATGGTGTCCCTTGTTTTACCGGATTTTCCCATAGTTACTGGGTGCTCATTTTCAAGGTTTGTTGCCAATAATCGGTTCCTTTGGCCAGGCATCTAAAAGCTCTTTTTGCTTTTTCGTAAATCCGGGGAACTCTTTATCAAGAGTATCTAAGAGCCTATCCCAAAAGGCTCAAGACATACGGTAGAAGTTGACGATAATCCTTCCATGATGATTTTTCATGGGAGGATTGCCATGGCGACAAAGACGGTACAGGATGATGGATGGCGGATTCCGGATGCTCTTTGGGAG
>JAZDLH010000038.1:0-4238 GCA_043802275.1 Planctomycetota bacterium | reverse complement strand
AATAATCCTAGTAAGTGACTTCCCGCCGTTATGACCTGCAAGCAGTTTTACATTTTCCAAGACGAATATTTTTGGACGCTTAGCCTCAATTATACGCGCTATTTCAAAAAAAAGTGTTCCTCGAGCGTCTTCAAAACCCTTACGATTTCCAATTATACTGAAGGGTTGGCATGGAAAACCCGCAAGGAGAAAATCGTGATTTGGTATGGATTTAGCAGAGACTTTAGTAATATCTCCATACGGTTTTTCGTGAAAATTTTCCTTATAGACCTTCTGACATTCTTCATCTATATCGCTCGAAAATACACATTCTGCATGCAACCCAAGTTTCCTTGCGGCGTATTCTATCGCGTAGCGAAAGCCCCCTATACCGCAAAACAAATCGATAAATTTAATCGTATTAGAAGCCTTTTTAGTCATAAGTTTTGCTCCAGCAACGTGAAAACGCTTCGAGAAAGCCTATTCATCACCCCCATTCATTCGCCTATCGCTGGCCGTTCGATCATTCTACATTATTGCAAAACAATTATCGAGGTCAAGCGTTAATTCCTGGTGGGCGAGGCGGGACTTGAACCCGCACGGGCTGTTTGGGCCCAAGGGATTTTAAGTCCCTTGCGTCTGCCGTTCCGCCACTCGCCCCTTTCCCGGCCTCGTGCTCGGTGCGCGGCTCCACGCGCCCGGCTTTTCATCTTACCCCGCTTTTTAAAAAAAAGCAATCGCCGTCTCCGGGGGATACGGCCAAGATCTCATGGAACGATCGGGAGTGGGCAAGGCAGGAGGTGTCCTGATACCGACCGCCGCCTTCCAGAAAAGGAGACACGTCGCCGGGACTGGCTCTCGCTCTCCCCAGGCGCGCCCGCGGCCGAGCAAGATGAAATCGCTTATCGAGGTGCCCCTCGCCAACTATATTGGGCCTCAGTCCTCGGGAGGCGGGCCGGGCGCCCGGGAGAGGCGGTCGATCTCGCGCGAGAGCGCGTGGATCTGCTCTGCGAGCCTGTGGATCTGCCGGGTCTCCGCCTCCGCTTCCTGCCCCAGGAACCAGGAGGCGATGAGCCCCGTGAAGACGCCGAACATGCCCATGCCCGCGGTCATGAGCAAGACCGCCACGAACCGGCCGAGCCGGGTGATGGGATAAATGTCCCCGTAGCCCACCGTGGTGATGGTGGCGAAGGAGAACCACAGCGCGTCCTCCGGGGTGTGGATGTTGCCGCCCGGACCCTTTTCCGCCTGGAGGATGGCGATGGAGGAGAAGACGATGAGCACGAAGGAGACGAGCGCGGTCGAGGCGAAGACCCCCTGGGCGCGGTGCTTCAGGATATAGGCAATCAGGACCTTGGTCGAGCGCACGCCGCGAAAGAGTCGCAGGATCCGCACGACCCGGAAGAGCCGCCCCGCGCGCAGGATGCCCGTCGCGGGGATGCTGGAGAAGAAATCGATCCACCCCCAGCGTAGATATCGCCACTTGTTCGGCGCCAGCCACAGACGGCCGAGAAAGTCCGCCATGAAGAGCGCGCAGATCAGGGTGTCGGAGTATTCCAGGATGGTTCGGACCTCCCTCGGCAACCGGAAGAAGGTATCGACCGCGAGCGCGAGAAGGACGTAGGCGCACAGAAAAAGCAGGACAAAGTCATAGATCCACGCCACCTGCTCTCTCTTTGTCTTTTCCCCCATGGCCATCCCCTTGATCTTATCCGACCTTCGACCCGGTCGGGCCCGGAGCCCTTCCCTGTCTCCTATTATTGAATCTCGCCTGCCCAAGGCAACTTTTATCGGATGCCTTTCACGAAAAATCGCGCCCCTTGGCCGGCGGGCAGGACGGCTTGCGGGGCGGGACCCTTTTCCCTTGCGCGGGCCGAGCGTGGGGCGTAAGCTTTTTAGCCGGCAGGGGACGGTCGGCGCGCGTAGTTACAGCCTATGCCGCGCGCTTGTGCGTTGTTCTTGCCTCTGAAGAACCATCGCCGGGAAAAAACACATGAAGATCGTGGCGGACGAAAACATCCCCTACATCCGCGACGCCTGCGAGGCGTGCGACGCCTGCGAGGCGTGCGACGCCTGCGAGCGCCTGGGCGAGGTCGAACTTCTGCCCGGCCGGAGCCTGACCGCCGCGGGCGTGCGGGACGCGGAATGCCTGTTTGTGCGTTCCGTGACCCGGGTGGACCGCGCGCTTTTGGAAGGAAGCGCCGTCCGCTTCGTGGGCACGGCCACCATCGGCACGGACCACGTGGACGAGGCGTACCTTGCAGAGGCGGGCATCGGCTTTGCAAGCGCCCCGGGCTCGAATGCCGTGAGCGTGGCCGAGTACGTCGTCGCCGCGCTCCTCGCGCTCGCCGGGCAAGGCGGATTCCCCCTTGAGGGGCGGACGCTCGGTGTGGTGGGCGTGGGGAACGTCGGAAGCCGCGTGGTCAAGCGGGCCAGGGTGCTCGGCATGACCGTGCTCCAAAACGATCCCCCCCGCGCTCGCGTGGAGGGGGAAAAGGACTTTGTCCCGCTCGACGCGCTCCTCGAGGCCTCGGACTTCGTCTCGCTCCACGTGCCGCTCGAGCGTTCCGGGCCCGAGGCCACCTTTCACCTGGCCGACGACCGTTTCTTCGAGCGCATGAAGCCGGGCGCGGTCTTTCTCAACACCGCCCGCGGCCCGGTCTGCGACGAGGCCTCGCTCGCCGGGGCCCTGGATGCGGGGCGCGTGGCCGCGGCCGTGCTCGACGTGTGGGAGAACGAGCCCGCCATCGACGGCGCTCTCCTCGAGCGGGCCGAGCTCGCCACGCCGCACATCGCGGGCTATTCCCTGGACGGCAAGGCGAACGGCACGGCCATGGTCGTGAACGCGGCGCGGCGCTTCTTCGGCCTCGCGGGCGAGTGGTGCCCGGCCGCGTGCCTCCCTCGGCCCGAGGCGCCCCGCCTCGCGCTCGATTGTCGCGGCCGGTCCTTCGAGGAGGTCGTCCGCCGGGCCGTCCGCGCGCTCTACGACATCGATGCGGACGACGCGCGCCTGCGCGGGATGCTCCGCCTTCCGCCCGGGGAGCGGCCCCGCCACTTCGACCGGCTGCGCAGGGAGTACCCCCCGCGGCGGGAGTTCGCCGGCGTTACCCTGGAGCTTGAAAACGCGCCCCCCGGCCTGGCGAAGGCGCTTGCGGGCCTCGGTTTCCGCATGGAGCGGTAAGGACTACGCAGCCGACTGTCTTGTGCAAGCGGTTTTTTTAAGAAGCGGAGGCTTCCGCCAACGCGTATGCTCCTCGCCTACCCTTCGAAAAGAGATCTCGTTTAAGCGCTGCGTCGGAAGCAAAAAAGGAGAACGCCATGGCGACCGAGCTTCATCCCCGAAAGATCGGTCCGGACTTCTTCGCCCCGCGCGCGGACACGATCCTCGCGTGGCTCGGCATGGCCGGGGTTTTGATCAATGCGCGCGGCACGGTCTTTCTCATCGATCCCCTGCTCACGGTTTTGCGCAGGGACGGCCGGGAGATGAGCGAAAGCGAGGAGCGCTTTCTTTTCCCGCTTCCCATCGAGGCCAAGGAAGTCCCGCGCGCGGACGCGGTGCTCTACACCCACGCGGACGACGACCACTTCGGCCCGGCGACCGCCCGGACGCTCCTTGCGCTGACGCCCCTCTTTGTCGCGCCCGCTCTCGTCGGGGAAAAGCTCTCCGCGCTGGGTGTCCCTCGGGAACGGATGCGCGACGCCACCCACTCCCTCGAGATCCCGGTGGGGACTTCAATGGTCGAGGTCACGCCCGCGCTCCACGACCACCAGAAGGTGAACCCCTACCGGCGCGAAGACTGCTGCGGATACCTCGTAAAGACCCCCGACGGCACGATCTGGCACCCGGGCGACACGCGGCTTATCGACGAACTTCTTTCCGTGCGCGGGGTGGACGTCTTCTTCTTCGACGTGGCCCCGGCGCGGGCGCACCTGGGGCCCGAGGGCTCCGCCGCGCTCGCCAAGAGCTCGGGCGCGAAGAAGCTTATCGCCTATCACTACGGCACCTTCGACCTCCCCGGCCAGGCCTGGGCCTCGAGCGACCCCGAGGACTCGCTTTCCCATCTCGAGGGACTCCTCGACCGGTTCGTCATCCTCCAGCCGGGCGAAATTCTGCGCCTGCCGCTGACGATCTGAGCTCTTCTGATAGGGGAAAGAAACGGACTTCCCACGCAAAAGACCCGGGACGGGGCGGCGGAAGCCCGCGAGCCTACTCGGGCCCCTGGAGCGCGAGAAAATACACGGAATGCGCGCGGCAGAGG
>JAZDLH010000037.1:0-4563 GCA_043802275.1 Planctomycetota bacterium | reverse complement strand
CAAAATTCAAATCCCAAAGCCTTGGGTTTTGACATTTGGTATTTGTCATTCGTTTGTCATTCGGATTTTGTCATTTGTCATTCCCGCGCAGCGGGCGTTTGTCATTCGGATTTTGTCATTTGTCATTCCCGCGCAGCGGGCGTTTGTCATTTGTCATTACCTGAAGGGAGGCACCATGAAGGTCACCGTCGAGAAACCGACGCCCGAGACGCTGAAATCGCTCGGGGTCGAAAAATGGGGCGTCTGGGAGTGCGAACCGAGCACTTTCGGATGGGCGTATGATTCCCCGGAGACCTGCTACATCCTTGAGGGGAAGGCGCGGGTAAAGACCCCGGAGGGCACGGTCGAGTTCGGGAAAGGCGACCTCGTCCGTTTCCCCGAGGGGCTCGACTGCACCTGGACGGTCATCGAGAAGATACGGAAGAATTATTCCTTCCGCTAGGAGCCTGTCCGAGTAATGGGCGACGGCGCGCCGCCTGCCGGTTGCGAGCGGATCAAGGCGCGGGGCCGAGGGATCTGGTTCTTACCGCGGGAACAGCCGATAGATCCTGAACGGCCCACTGCGATAGACCTCACGGGGGGCGAACTCCGCGAAGAGCATACTCCTCTCGGCGTCGAATAGTCCCGGGTGCAGTGGATCGCACCAATCATCCACCATGACGACCTTCCCCGAACGGAGCATGCCGCGCACTTCGTCCATGTGTCGCTGAACCGGATCGAGGGGCAGCGTGCCGAGGGAGCCGTCGTGGACGAACCGTATCTTCTTCCCCACGTACATCGCATTTTTTGAAATGGGGTAAAACCGGCGCTCGTTTCCACTCTGGACATAATGGTCCACAAGGGTGGGGTGTATGCCCGAGATGACGCAGCCGTCCGGCGGGAGGAGCCTTCCATAGGCTTCGCACACCTCATACTGGAAGGGTGGTGTGCGGGGAGAGGTCACTCCACGGTACAGGGAAAGGAGCACGCCGGATATGACAAGGGAAAAGAGGGCCGCGCAGGCCAGGGCCGGCAGGGTAATGCGCTCCTCGCATACGAGGGCGAGTTTCCGGGACATGCCGAACGCCGCGAGAGAGAACAGGAGTGGAAGGATGACGAAGAGATATCGCGCGTCGTGCCCCCAGTAGACTGTCATATAGAAAAAAATATGCAGCCCGATGACGGACAGGAAGGAGAGGACGATCACCCTCTTGGGGCGATCGTCGGCATCGACATTCCCGAAGGACGCGGCAACTCCCACGATGATGAACAGGAAGATCGCCGGGCTGTACAGATTCCCCAAACCGAGCAGTGACGAAGCGTAATAGGCGCCGTTGGTGGTCTCCAGGAACCGCTCGATCATTTGGATGACGTTCTGCGGCTCCGGCGGGATCCAGCGTGACGTAAAATTCAAGGCGATGTTCCTCAACGAAAGGGGCGAATCCAGCACCTCCCACACATAGTACCCTGTGCGCAACGGTCCGCCATACACGGCGTTGCAGAAGAGCATGTGCGAAAGCACCACGGGCACCCCCCCTGCGCAGATCAGTGCCGTTGCCTTCGCGGTCATCCTCATCCCCTTGCACGCAAGGAAGATCGCGGGGAGGGCGACAACCGCTGCGAGAAGAGTCGGCCGCGCACTATAGCAGCATCCGAGATCCACCCCCAACAAAAGCGCTCCGGCGGGCCAGAGCCTCTCCCTTTTTATGAGCTCCATGAAAAGCAACATCACTGAGAGCAGGAGCGCGCACGAGAGCATTTCGCTTCTGACAACCCTGCCGAGACCTAGAAAAAGATGGTGCGAGCAGAGGAGGAGAAGGGAAAGGAACGCCGTCGTGGTCCCAAACACCCTCCGGCAGATAACGTAAGTCATGAGGAGAACGGGCAGCGCGCAGGCGAAGGTGGCGTAGATCGCATTGCCGGGGAAGGGGCCGAAGGCCGCATAAAAGGGAAGGATGAAAAGAGGGAAGCCGACGAAGTCTTTTGCGGGGTAGTAGTGCCGGTTGACGTTGATCAGATATCCCCTGCCCTCAAACATGTTGTACGCGGAGAAAGCATACCGTACGGGGTCGTCATAGAGCATTGACATGGCGTAATAGGGAGGGAGGAAAAGCATGTAGGCCGCAAGAACGAGGAGCCCCGCGAGGAGAGTGCGCCGTGCAACCGGGGACGACGCGAGGGCTGCGAGAGACCGCTTCGCCCCTTTATGTATCAGGCCGAGCAACGCAAGAACGCCCCCCGCCGCGAGGAGGAGCAGATGGATCTCGCGCACCCTCTGGACCGTTCCTTCCTCAAGGGCCCCGTCCCCGCTCAGGTACCGGGCGATAAGGGGTAAGGAGATTCGCCCGCTGCACATGACCCCGGCGAAGACGAAGAGAGCGGCGCCAATGAGGAGCGATTTCGTAACGGGAAAGGATTTCGTGGTCATTGTCCTCCGCTCATCGCGGCGCTATCCTTCCGGGCACCCCCGCGGTATCTCCCTGCACTAGGAGCCTGTCCGAGTAATGGGCGACGGCGCGCCGCCGGTTACATCGCGGCTCGGCGTTGCTCCGGCCTCGGCGTACGGCGCTGAGTACGCCTTCGGCCTCGCGCCTTGCTCCGCACGCACCCGACCGGCGGCGCGTCCGCGCCAATTACTCGGACAGGCTCCTAGGCCGAACGGAAGGCTCACTTCTCCCGGTCCAGGAGGTTCCGGGCCATTTTTCGCAACGGCCAAGCGCGCGCGTCGAACCCGCGGAGCGCTCCCAGGGCGGCCTCGACGTAGCCGCCGGCGATGCGCCGCGACTCCTCGACGCCGTAGAGCGCCGGATAGGTGGCCTTGCGCGCCGCGTCGTCCTGGCGGGTATTCTTGCCCATCTTTTCCCTATCCCCCGTCGCGTCGAGGATGTCGTCGGTCACCTGAAACGCCATTCCCATGAAGCGCCCGTAGGTCCGGAGGGATTTTTCCTGAGCCGCGGTGGCGGCGCCGAGCAGGGCGCCGAAAGACACCGACGTTTCGATCAGGGCAGCGGTTTTCCGCGCGTGGATCTCCTCGAGAGCGCCCGCGGAGATAGCGCTCCCCTCAGCGGCAAGGTCGAGGGCCTGCCCCCCCACCATGCCCGCCGGCCCGCTCCCCGCCGCAAGCTCCCCGACGAGCGCCGTCCGCACGACGGGCGCGGCCGCCTCCATTCCCGCAATGACGCCGAAGGCCAGCGTGAGAAGCGCGTCCCCCGCGAGGATCGCGAGCGCCTCGCCGAACACCCTGTGGCTGGTTGGCCTCCCGCGCCGGAGGTCGTCGTCATCCATCGCGGGAAGGTCGTCGTGGATGAGCGAATAGGTGTGGACGAGTTCCAGGGCGCAGGCCGCGGGGAGGAACGGCGACGGGTCGGCTCCGAGCGCCTCGACGGCGGCGATGCAGAGGATGGGACGCAACCTTTTCCCCCCCGCGAACACGCTGTAGCGCATCGCCTCGTGAAGCGCGGCGGGCGGGGCGGCAGGGGATGGGAGGAGCCGGTCGAGTGCGTCCTCCACGGGCTTTTTCCTCTCTTCCAGGTCTCGGGCGAGATTCATAGATCCTCCGCGCGCGGCGTACCATCATATCCGATGCCCCCTCCCCCGTCCATCAGTTCTGGCCGCCCCTCGGCCTTCGGGGGCCGCTTCGGGGGCCTCTTCCGATTGACAAGGCGCCTCGCCCATGTTACAATTTGGAGGTGTCCAATGGAGGTGGCCTATGGGTGCGAAGAGGATACTTATCGTCGACGACGAGCGGGACATCGTGACCACGCTTTCAAGAAATTTCGTCCGGCAGGGATTCGATGTCTTCACCGCCTCCAACGGCCACGAGGCCATGATCATCGCGACGGAGAAACGCCCCAGCATCGTGCTCCTCGACTACAGCCTTCCCATCCTCGACGGGCTCGATGTCCTGAGGGAGCTCAAGAAAGAGATGCCCGAGGTCATGGTGATCGTGGTCACGGGGATGGGCTCCGAGGATGTCGCCGTCGAGGCCATGAAGCGCGGGGCCAGGGACTACGTGCGGAAACCGTTCGACCTCATCAAGCTCACCAAGCTCGTCCGCGAATATCTCGAGGAGTATTGCCAGAACATACTCAAGACGAACTCCGAGTACGTCTACCCGCTCGATGACGAGGTCATCCACCGCTACGAGTTTCTGAGGAAGGTCTACTCCACCTCGAACCCCGACATCACCAGCATATCCTCCCTGTTCGGATTCAGCCGGAACATGTTCTACGTGCTCGACCGGGAGATGCGGCGATACGGGGTCCGCGGCCTTTTCGAGAAGTCCGACAAGGAGCTCGAGGAGGAAATGGGGGGGGAAGGGAAGCTCCCCTCCAAGAAGGAACTCCCGCGCGCGGAAGAGCCCGCAATATCTCAGGAGCGATATCCGTTCAGCCGGTTCGTCAACCCCGCCGACGCCGTCCAGATGCGGCTCGAGATGATGCGGGAGGCCGCCACCACCGTGAACCCCCACATCGGCAACATCTGCAAGAAGTACGGGATGAGCCGGCAGCTCTTCTACACGCTCTACGACCGGTTCGCGAAGCAGGGAGCCCTGGGCCTCCTGAACCGGGCAAAGGGGAGGAC
>JAZDLH010000036.1:0-8122 GCA_043802275.1 Planctomycetota bacterium | reverse complement strand
CTTGGCTACGGCGCGGTCGGACTCCTCGTTGGGTTTGTTCCGGGTAAGAACGAGGAACTGCCGGAGATGCTCCTCGGCCTTCTCGCGAAGACCGGCCTCGCCCGGCTGGTCGGAGAGGGCATTGTAAAAAAGCCCGAGGTTGAACTGCGCGTCCGCCAGCGCCGGGTCGAGCTCCACGGCCTTTCCATAATGATCGAGCGCGCGGTCGTTTTGCTGTACCCGGAAATACGCTTCGCCGAGATCGTTGTGAATCCGCGCTCGGGCTTCGTTTCCCGCGGCTTTGGTGCCGTAGTATTCGTCGCTTTTCAGCGCCTTTTCAAAGGTGTCGATGGCTTGGAGCAAACGACCCGAATCTCGGTAGAGGACGCCGAGGAGGTAGAAGGTCTGGGCATTGGGCTTGAGCTCGATGGCGCGGTTGATGGCGTTTTCCGCCTCGGTGAACTCCGCGCGGGGGATTGCGAAGGCGGCCCCGGATTGCCCAGCCTCTGCCCGGGCGTCTTTGTATCTTGCCTGGATTCCTTGCAGCAGGTATCCCCCCAGATGGAGAGACGCCCCCGCCTCAAGCTCCTGGAGCACACCGATTTCGGCCTTGTTCTGGACGCCCATCTGCCCCCGGTGGGCGAGCTCGGCCGTCTTCCGGAGCGCGTCGATTCCCTCGGTATAGCGCCCCTCGTCGCAGGCCTTGATCCCTTGGTCGAAGAGCACTTCGGCCTGCACCGCCGGGGAGGGGGAACGGATTTTCCACGTCCAGACAAAATACCCCGCCACCAGAACCAGGACCAGCACGCCGAGTCCCTTGAAGAGGGGTTCGAGTGGGGATTTTTCCCGGTTCTGCGCGGTTTCCACGGCGCCTCCCTGTGAGCAACCCGTTCACGCGCGCGAGAGGGGATGCTGGAGAGGGATGTCCTCCGGTCGTGGCAAGCCGTTTCACCGGGGCTTGGCCGGTGAAGTTTACCTCGACGAGGCGATCTTGCCGTTGGAGATGCATTCCTCCATGCGCTTGCCTGCCTTGAAGGTCACGATCTTGCAGGCGGGAACCATGACTTCTTCCCCCGTGCGGGGATTGCGAGCCTTCCGGGGGCGCCTTTGCCGAACCTCAAATACCCCGAAGTTTCGCAGTTCCAGCCGACCGTTCTCGGTTAAGGTATCGATAATTCCGTCCAACGCCATCTGGACCACTTGCTTGACGTCGGTCTGGCGCATGTTCGTTTTTTCCGCGATCTGCAATACGATATCGTTCTTTGTCATTCCAGCCGTTCTCCTCCCTTGAAGCCGCCAGGGTTTGTTCGGGTCCTATGGGATTATGCCATCGGAAAACCCCTGGCTCTCTCCTCGCCGCCGTCGCATCGAAACACAACAAAGGAAACGAAAAATCAGTCTAACCATTCCCTAACATCTGTCAAGAGAAAAGCCGCCGGAGATGCCGGCAGGGAAGAAATTTGCTGCCGACAGGCCCTGGGGCCCGGCTGGGCGGTTTTTGGGAGAAGTGAACAGGGGGCCGTCGCAACCGAAGTGAAAAAGACCTCATTTTTCAACAGGTCAAAAAAACTTGAATTCTTTTGCGGAAAGCGGTATACAAAGGAAAGCCCCAAGCGACGCACGCGCGAAGAAGGGCATGGAAAGCCCGGATTTTTCATGAGCAGGCGCGTCAGAACCGAGGGCAAAGGGAACCGGTAAAAAACCTTGCGATATGGCTGTGAGGAAAAACCCCATGAATCGGAAATGCCTGGCCCTGTTAACCTTAAGCCTTGCAACGGGTTGCATGAGCGGCTGCGTGACAAGAGAACTCGAGATCTCAAGCGAGCCCTCCGGCGCTTCGGTTCTCATCAACGACACCTATCGGGGAACGACCCCCATGACGCACAAGTTTACGCATTACCAGGTGTTCGTGATCCGGGTGGAGAAGGAAGGCTATTATCCCCTGGAGGTGGAGGAGAAGGTGGCCGCGCCGCTCTACGAACGCCCCGGGCTGGATTTCGTAAGCGAGGTGCTCGTCCCCAAGAAGATTCAGGACAAGCGCACGCTTCATTACGAGCTGGACGAGATCGAGGAGGTCGACGAGATCGAGTCGGTCCTCACCCACGCCAAGGAGACGCGCGAGAGCGTGGCCGCCGCGGCGCTCAAGG
Source organism: Planctomycetota bacterium (assembly GCA_043802275.1). Classification (GTDB taxonomy): domain Bacteria; phylum Planctomycetota; class SZUA-567; order SZUA-567; family JAFGNG01; genus JAZDLH01. The sequence continues at coordinate 5,996 of JAZDLH010000036.1, read as the reverse complement.
AGCAGGAAAAGGTCCGTACCCATCCGCCCGTGCCTTTGCCTTTGAAAGAAGGGGCCAAGGAAGCCGAGGAGCGCGCCGCACGCGAGGCCAAGGCGCTCGAATCCCAGGGTCCGGCCACGGGGGAGGAGGCCATCCCGACCTTGGAATCCCCTGCTCTCGAATCCACGGATAGGGAACCGGCGCCGGGATCCACGACCCCTCCCTCCGCTCCGCCTCAGGAAAAGTAAGAGGCCCGGCGGTGAGCGGGCTTGGCGAAGAGTGGAATCCCTCCTTAGTCCGGTCAGAGGGGGTGGCGGCCAAGGGACTTTCCTGGAGGTCCGGTTTCCTATCGGCTAAAGGGGGGTGGGGTCGTGCCGATGGTTGTTTTTCAATGGGCGAGAGGTCCCTCGGCGCTCGCTTTTTTTCTCTTCCTGGCGGTTTTCCCCCCCTGGCATCGAGTGCTCGCTTCGGAAGAGGCGGCCCTCTCCTTTTCCGAGCAACGCGCACGGTTCGCACGGGCCTTCACGATCTACGACTTCGAGCCGCGGGGCGATCTTCCCGACTCCCGCGACCGCGACCACGACAACCTTCCCGACTATTGGCGGAAATTGCGCGGGGAGCTCTATCCCGACTATGAAAAGATGTTGCTCGTGGAAGACCCCACGCGGCACGGATTCTATCCCGACCGGCCGGGGCATGTCTTGTACCTCACCTATTCCGGAGAAGAGGTCGGTGCGGAGACCGTGATCCCCAAGTCGGTCGATCCCGAGCTTGCTTATGAGGTGTCCGCTTTTGCCCGGACCCGGGGCCTTGAGAAGAGCATCGTCTCCCTGGATATCGTATGGCTCCATATCGAGAACGACTTACAGGGCCGCGAGGAGATGCTGGGCGATCCGGAACGGATTGTCGTGCCGCCCGGGCAAAGCGATTGGAACGAGGCGCCGCTTCGCCGGCGGGTCGACGATCTCCCCCCGCGGGCCAACGCGGTCCGCCTGGTCTGCCGGATTCGGGACGATCCCGTTCATCCCGGCGCGGATCGACATGGAGAGGCATGGTTCGATGACATCACCATCCTCCCGCGGCCCAAGATCGAGGTCGCCGGTCTCGTCAACGATGCGACGGAGGATCTGCGCCTCCAGATCGCCTACAAGGGATTGAAGAAAAAGCCCGACCCGGAGGATCCCCGGCAGTACCTCCACGAGGCTTATCGATCCCGAGTCGTGGTTCACGACATTCATGGGCAGCGGATTTATCCGGCGCGCTCCGAAGAAGCGCAACCCATTCAACCCGGCCCGTCCGAAAGCGTAACCCAGGAAATCGTTCTCTCCGGGGCTTCTTCCCCTGAAGGCGGCCAGGCCGGCGAGACGGCGCCCAGGCTGGAGCCCTTGGGCATTTATTACGTGCAGGTAACCCTCTATGGCGACGGCGGAGAACCCTTGGCGGCAAGCATCAAAGCCGTGAGCCGATGCCTCCCGCCGCGGGAGCGGCCGGAAGCGCGGAACGATCCCCGCGCGGCGGATCAGCTCGGCGTGTGGCTGGATCCCCTCGCCTCCCAGCGACGGGCCAAGGACTCGGCCCTGCTTGAGGCCGTGCGCCGCCTGGGACTCTTCCGGGGCAAGATCGAGCTCTGGCCGGAAGAAGCCGGCGACGCGGAAGAGGAGAAGATGGAAGAGCGGGCCAAGGCCCTGGTACTGGTTCTCCATGAAGAAGGGTTTCGTTTTACCGGCGTCTTCGGCCGCTTGCCGGCGGCGCTCATCCCGGCCGAAGGCATGCAGCCCGCCATGCGCGACCGGGCCGCGCTTCTCCGGGGGGCCATCCGCAACCCGGCCGTTGCGTTCGGTTCCAACGTGGACGACTGGCAGTGGGGATCCGACCGGGATGAAACCTTTGGCAGGGCCGTCCGGGCGGAGACGGTGAATCCCGCCCGGGCCGCGCTCCATGAAATCACCACGGCCTTTCAACAGGCCCTGCCGGTGGTTTTGGGGGAGGCGGAGGCCGTTCCGCCCTACGAGCTGGCCGATGCCGTGAGCATCGATGTGCCGGCCGCTCTTGACGAGCACGCGATGCTCGCCGCGCTGGCGAGGCTCACCCCTTCTTATTTCCGGGAATTGGTCCGAAAACCGGCGGAGGTCTTTCCCTCCGAAGAGCTGGCCATCCTGGCCAAGGGAGCGGCCGAGCGCCTGGCCGCCGCGGGCGATGGCGGGGGCGTCCGGCGGGAAGAGGGCCTGCAGGAGACGCGGCCCTTCTGGCTCACGATCGAGCCGCTCCCGGTCGATCCGTATCTCCGGCAGCCGAACCAGGAGCGGAGGCAGGCGATCGACCTCGTGCGCAAGGCCGTATTGGGCCTCGCGCTCGGGGTGGAGCGGATTTTTTTCGGGTCCCTGACCGATCCGGAACAGGGCCTGGCCGAGGTGACGCGCGAGGGCGACCTGGTGCCTCGCCCCGCCTTCCTCGCCGTGCGGACCCTCGCGGATTACCTGGGCGGCGCACAATACCTCGGCAGCTTCCAGCTCGGGGCCGACATGGAGAATTACATCTTCCGCACCCCCCGTGAGACCGCCTTGGCAGTCTTGTGGTACAACGGCCCTGAAGCCGAAACGACGGTGGACCTGGGGATTGGATTCGGTCGCCTCATGCGGATCGACCTCGCTGGCAACAAGACGCCCCTCGCGGGGGGAACGGTCCGGCTGGGGGAGATGCCCATCTTGCTGGAGGGGATGCCCGTGCCGCTCGCCCGGACGCGCATGAGCATCCGCATCCTCGACGATCCGCCGCTTCGAGCCCACTCCTCGAGCCAGCGCCAAGCGCTTTACATACGTAATTTCTTTTCCGAGCCTCTGGTCGGCTCCATGCGCCTTCTCTATGCGGCGCATGATGACCACGGCCGCCTGCGCCTCGAGCCGGGATGGACCAACCCTTCGGTCCTCCAGGTCCATCTACCGCCCGGCGGGGAGGACCCGGCCCATCGGGTGGAAGGGCAGTGGTTTTTTGACGTGCGCCCGACCCCCGAGACCGCGCTCGGCCGCAAGTTCGTGCGCTTGGAGTCCCAGCTCTCCGCCACGGGCGAGGCGCAGTTCAACCTCTTGCGGACCACGTATCTCACGAGCGATGTCGCGATGGAGGTCTCGGCGCTCTCCTCCCCCTACGCGGAGCGGAAGGTCTTGCGCCTGTCGCTTCTCTGGCAGCCGGACACCCGGGCGGCTCACCCCCCGAGGCTGGAGATGCGGCCCTATTACCAATTCGCGGGCGATGCGCCGATCTACCGGCAGACCATGGTTCTCTATCCCGCCGGCTCCGGCCAGGGCCAGGCCCTGCGCGACCTGTATCTTCCCGGCGTGCAGGGCCGCCGCCGGGTGTTTATCGGAGCCGACGAGGAGGGAGGCGGCCGCTTTGTGCGGCAGGAGGTCACCGACTTCGTCTTTCCGCCGGTCGGGCCGTAGGACAAGGCATGGTCATCGATCCCGCCAAGCCCTTCGATCTTGAGTATCGCGTGGATCCCGCCTATGACGGGCTTAGGCTCGACCGCTACGTGCATTCCATGGTCCCCGCCATCAGCCGGACTCGCATCCAGCAGTACAACGAAGAGGGCCGCCTGACCGTCCGTGGGCTCCGGCGGCCGGACAACTGGAAGGTGCGCACGGGCGATCTCGTGCGGCTGCAATGCCGCATGCCCGAGGGGGGCGAGGCGCTCGGCAGCGACATCCCGGTCGAAGTCGTTTACGAGGACGAATGCCTGCTGGGAGTGAACAAGCAGCCGGGCCTCGTGGTGCATCCGGTGGCGCTCCACCGGCACGACACCCTCATGAATGCCCTGTACTGGCGCTACAAGGACGCGTTGCTCCCGGGCCAGGAGCTCTCGCTTGTCAACCGAATCGACAAGTACACCTCCGGCCTCGTGCTCGTGGCCAAGGATCCGGTCGCCAAGCGCCATCTCCAGCGCCAGTTCGAGTCGCGGCGCGTGACCAAGGAGTATCTCGCCCTCGTGCATGGCCTCGTGGCGGAGGAGGAGGGCGAGATCGACCGGCCCATCGGCGCCAAGCCCCAAAGCGAAAACCGGGTGCTCATGGCCGTCCGCGAGGACGGCACGGGCCGCCCCTCCCAGACCCGCTTCCGCGTGGAGGAGCGCCTAACGCTCCCGGAGAGGGCATCGCCGGACGAGGCGCTCCGCCGGTTCACTCTCGTGCGCCTCTGGCCCAGGACGGGCCGTCAGCACCAGCTCCGCGTGCACCTGGCAAGCCTCGGGCATCCGCTCGTGGGCGATCACCTCTACGGAGACGCCCGGGGACTCCTCTGCAGGGGCCCCGCGGGGGAGGAATGCCGCCTCGCGCGGTTCGCGCTCCATGCCGCGCGCCTGACCGTCGTCCATCCCGTCACCCGAGAGCCCCTGGTCGTTGCCGCGCCGCTTGCGGAGGACTTTCGGGCGATCCTTGCGGGCCTGCGCGCGGATTGGAGCCTGGAGACTTTTCCCCTGGCGCAAAAGCCGGGAAAGGCGCCGCAGCGCCCCTCTCGCGCAATATCCTCTGCGCCCGAAACCGCCTGAAAATCCCGCCCTTTTCCTCGGAACAAGGCCGCGCACGAAGAACAATGAGGGGGGCACCACGTCACGCCTTTGCAAGGGCGCGGAGCACCTTGGGGGGATAGAGGGCGGCGAGCTCCGCTCGAAGAGGGGCCAGGCTTTCGATTTCGAGGTGCGCCACCCCGGCTTTCTTGAGCGAGGTCACCGGGGCGGAAGGGTTGAGCGCGCGGGCGATCACGTGGTCGAGGTGAGGGGCGTGGCCAAAGCACAGGACAACGCTCCCCCCGCGCTCTTGCAAGAACGCGAAAAGCTCGGCCGGGTCGCTCCCGGGCAGGAGCGCTTCGCTTTCCTCGATCTCCTCTTCCGGGAAGCCGAGCGCCCGGGCCATGATCCTTGCGGTCTCCAGGGCGCGCCGGTAGGGGCTGCTGAGCAGCCGGTCGGGCTGCAGCCCCAGGACGCGGAGTCCTTCCGCGACCTGTCGCGTTTTCAACGCCCCGTCCGCCGTGAGGGGGCGCTCCGAGTCCTTGGGACAGGCGGGGTCCGCGCGATCCATCGCCGCGCCGTGCCGCACGAGATACAGATCCATGGCTTGTTCCTCATTCGAATCTTCGGAGGGCGCCTCCGACGGCCCAAGAGGCGTTTGCCTCTTACGTCGGGGCGAGGCTCACCTCTTTCCTACCCTTAATCGAAGGTTACTATAGCCGATAAATCGCGCAAAGCAAGACCAGGGGCCTTTGCGCCGCTTCCAGGGCGGGACGGCAGGCAACCTTGACTTAGCCTTTCTTTCCTGTTATTTTATTAGGTGAAGCGTCTCGCGGATGCACTTCGTTTCGGCTTACGTAGCGCAAGGCCCGGTATGGCGAGCGGGAAGACACGCAACACTGCCCAGCCCGGTCAGGACCCCTCGATGGCGGGCAGGACCGCCTCGGGCGGCGAGGCTTCTCAGCCTCCGGTACGGCTCGCCGCGGTGGATGTGGGCGCCACCTCCGTAAGGATGGAGATCGCCGAACTCGAGCCGGGGGGCGCCTTCCATACGTGCGAGCGGCTCGTCCATCCCGTCTCCCTCGGAAACGACACCTTCCGAATCGGCGAGGTCCGGCCGCAGACCTTGCGGGCCATCTGCCGCGTCATGGCGAATTTCAGCCGCATCCTCTCCGAGTACCGGGTTTCGGACTGCCGCGCCGTGGCCACGAGCGCCATCCGCGAGGCCGCCAACAAGGATATCCTCATCGACCACATCCGGCACGAATCCGGCCTGCAGATCAACGTGTTGGACGCGGTGGACGAGATGCGCTTCACCTACCAGCTCCTCCAGCCCTTCCTCAAGAAGCGTCTCGGCACGAAGAAGGGGTATACGCTCATTCTCGACCTGGGCGGCGGGTCCACGGAGATGATGTTGCTCAAGGGCCAGCACCCCGTGTTCGTGTCCACCCGGCGCCTGGGCACCGCGCGCCTCTTTCAGCAGATCTCCGCGGTGGAGGGGGGGGACGCCCGGGCGCTG
>JAZDLH010000035.1:0-5607 GCA_043802275.1 Planctomycetota bacterium | reverse complement strand
CGGTGTTTCCGCCCGATCTCCTTGATGCAGTAATACATGTGGCTGACGATCTTGAGCCCGGCCCGCAGGGCGGCCTCGGACTCGTGCAGCTCCTCGCCCGTCAGGTACGCGACGCATTCGTTGAGCCCGATGAGCCCGATGATGTAGGTGCATTTGTCGAGGTCGATATAGGGCTGCCCGTCGGCGGCGGGCTTGCCCACCTGCCAGAGGGGCATCGAGGGGTTGCTCATCAGGCGGTGGGCGAATTCCCTTTTTTGAAGGTGCGCCCGCACGCAGATGTCCAGGGCGCGGTCGATCTCCGGGAAGACGGCCGGGTAATGGCCGGGGCCTGCCCGGTAGGCGCATTGCGGCAGGTTGATCGTCACGTTCTGGAAACCGCAGAAGCGCATGGTCTCCGGGCGCCGGATCATGGTCTGGTCTTCGATCGTGGTGCGCAGCCGGCAGCAGGCGCTCAAGGTCACCTCGTCGCGGTCGAAGATGAAGTAGGGCGTGCCGTTTTCGGCCGCGATCTCGCAGGCGAATTCCAGGATGCCGAGCTGGACCGGGTCGTTGAAGGTGTCCGTGTTCACGTGGAAATCGCACTTGGGGAAGGCGAAGATGTGGCCGTACTGGTCGCCCGCCTGCCAGACCTCGAGCATGGCGCGCGTGAAGCGCGTGGCGGTCTCGCCGTAGGCGCCGTAGGGCCGGCCGGTGTAGCGTCCGCCCGGTCCGATGGCGGGGACGTCCTTCAGGTAGTTCGGGATGCCGGTGTGGATGTTGAAGTCGAGAAAGAGGGTCTGTCCCCCCCGGGAAAAGGCGTTCTGGCTGGAGGAGAAGATGAGGTGCTGCGCCTCCTGCCTCAACTCCTCGTCCGTCATGTGCTCCAGGAACGGGGCGTACATGATGTTGATGTAGGCCACGCCGAGCGCCCCGGCGTAGTAGGCCTGCATGCTGGCGAGGAAGGTGTTGAGGTGGCCGGTGAGGGTGCGGGCGTGCTTGGCCGGGGCCGAGCTCGTGTCGAGGTTCTCGAGGTGCAGGCCGTACTTCTTGAGGTATTCCAGCGAACGGGAGGAGCAGTAGACGCGCGTGGGGTAACCGAGGTCGTGGAGGTGGACGAGGCCCGAGCGGTGGGCGTCCGATATCTCGTCGCTGAAGATCTCCTGCAGGGCGTATTGCTTGAGCGTGTTCTCGGCGATGGCGAGGTTGATCGCCTCGGGGTTGTTGGTGGCGATGTTGGAGTTTTCCTTGCTCTTGCTGAAGATGAGCTTCTCGATGTCGTACTTGGGCATGCCGATGACGGCCTGGCGTTCGAGGAATTTCTGGTGGCCGCGCTCGAAGAGCTCGTTGTCCACGAGCTCGCGGATGAGGGGGGTGCTGATGCGCGCGATGCCCGAATTCAGGATGCGCCGCTCCACGATCGAGGCGATCTCATGGGCCTCCGCTTCGGGCACGCCGGCCTCCTTGACGAGGGCGTTCGCGATCCGCGTCTTGTCCCAGTTGAAGTACTCGGCGCGGCTGGCGGGGTCCACCAGAAGCTGCGTATCCGTGGAGCTCGTGATCTCCTTCAGCTCCTTGCGGACGCGCGTCCGGGTGCGCGCCTCGGCGCGCTTCTGCCGGTAGAGGATGTACGCCTTGGCGGTCTTGGCGTGCCCGGTCTCGATCAGGACCTTTTCCACCATGTCCTGGATGTCCTCGATGCCCGGGATCTCGCTCGCAAAGCGCTTCTCGAGGAAGAGGGAGACCACGCCGCTCAATTCCTCGGCCAGGGTCCGGTCCTCCCCGCCCACGGCCTTAGCCGCGGCAAAGATGGCGGCGGCGATCTTCTTCCGGTCGAAGGGGACCAGCCGCTTGTCCCGCTTCCGCACGAACCGTATGGTGCCGGTATTACCTGGGTCCAATGTAGTCCCCCCTTTGTGGTTGTCGTTCCGGCGTCTTTCGTTTCCCCCTCGCAATGGTGTGCACCTCGCGCACGAACTCGTCGACCTCCTTGAACTCCCGGTAGACCGAAGCGAACCGCACGTACGCCACCTCGTCCAGCACGCGAAGCCTTTCCATCACCATCTCGCCGATCACACGGGAGGGAACCTCGCGCTCGTGGGCGTTCAATATCTCCCGCTCGATCTCCTCGACCATGGCCTCCATTTGCGCCGCGCTCACCGGCCGCTTTTCGAGCGCCTTGCCGATGCCCTTGAGGATATTGGCACGATCGTAGGGAACCCGCTCGCCGGATTTCTTGACGACGCGCAAGGGGATCTCCTCCAGGCGCTCGTACGTGGTAAAGCGGCGCTCGCACAGCAGGCATTCGCGCCGCCGGCGGATCGCGCTCCCGTCCTCGTTCGGGCGGGTGTCCACCACGCGATCATTGTCTTGATGGCAGAACGGGCACTGCATTACGCGCCTCTGAACCGGAATCAAAACCTTGACTTACAGGCATCTCTTCCCATTTCCCTCCAACGCGACACTCCGTACTGGGGGGGCTCCTTCGCATCAAATGTGACAATAAGTCTACGGAGCTTCCGGCATGTTTTTCTGCTTTAAAACGGGCCTCGGCATGGCTCTAACCTATTGTTTTTAAAGGAGGTTGCTATCATTCGGCCCATTCCAGGAACCTACCAGATATTGGGTTTGCACAACCATATTAACCCAATATGCAGTGTATGAGTCAAGGGCAAATCCGCGGAAGGCCCATTTTTTTTCGGATGGATTTTTCCCCCCTTCATACAACTCCAAGTCCCACCGGCCGATGGGGAAAACTTGCCGGTCCCAAAAAAAGATCCGTACCGGCTTTCTAACGATAAGTTATGGCTTGAGGACCGATGGGGATGGATGCCTGCGGACTCGTTCCGCCATGGATGGGGCGGCATGAGGCGACGGCGGCGTCTTGCCTTACCTGCCGATGCGCAGAGGGGAATTGTTGGTTGCACTTTTCCATGCTCCGCGATACGATCGGCAGCCTGTGGTCATGCGCGGATGAGAACAGGCATCTCCTCTTGCCGCGAACATCCCGGGAAAAGCTCTCGCTATTCCGGAGGTATAGGGAAAGGGACTGACATGGTCAAGCGATGTCTTCTCGGCCTTCTGTTGGCAGCCGGGACAATCCTCGGCCGGGGCTGGGCAGGGGAGCTTGCCCAAGAGCTTCCTGCCTCCACGGTCTTCTACCTCAAGCTGGACGTCGAGGCGATCTTGACCCAGGGCGAGAGGTTTGTCCGGCTCGTCGATCCGGCATTGGGCGAGAGCGTTCGGGCACAGTGCCGGGAGATCCAGAGTTGTCTGAAGGATTGGGCAACGAGCCAGGAGACGGATCCTGCGCTTGTCGATCGCCTCACAAAGACCCAGGCCTATCTGGTCGTCCTGAGAAGGACCGAATCCCTAGTGAGTGCCTGCGACCCGCGGAATGGCTCCCCTCCTTTGCGCAATGTGCCGGAAGCCTCTGCGCAGGCAAAGACGCGTCCGGCGGCGGAGGAGAATCCTGTGGTCGGCGGCGATGCGATGGAGCAGGAACCCGGGGCCGCGGAACCGGCCACGTCGGAGTCTCGGTATTCCACTTCCCTCGTCATCGCCACCGAGCCGGACGTGGCGGCCGATTGCCTGAAGGAGATCACGGCCTACTTCGATCGCGGGAAGGCGAAGGATCCGGGGAATGCGGCTTGCGAATATGAGTCCCTGCCGGGCGAGCCGGGCGTGCTCATCCGGATCCCCGACACGAATGCGGTCATGGGTTGCATCGGCCGATACATCGTCGCGTCTACCGACAAGCCTGTAGACCTTTGGAATACCCTGCGCGCCCAGCCCCGGCCCAACCTGGCCGGGGAGGCCCTGTTCCAACGATACGACCGGAGGGACGTTCTTGACAACTTTCGCGTCCTCGTTAATCTCGCCCATCTTGTGCGGCAGATCGAGGGAGTTCTGGGGCAAAATCTGGAAGAAGCGAAACGAGAGGCGCTCGCGGTCGTTCAGCCGGCTTCCGGCGAACAGCTCGCCCCGGTTCCCAGCGCGGCGCTCGCCCAGGCGCGTCGTCTGAACAGCCTCTTTCAGTTTTTTAAAGAGACCTTCTCCCTCGACCGGCTGGGCTTGGCCGGGATCTCTTCCGGCTTCATCGTGGAGGAGGGCTCGGTCCTTTCCGACTTCCGCATGAGCCTGGAGGTGAACCCGCCGGTTGGGCCGGCCCTTCAGAACCTCCTCGACGGCGGAGCGCGCTTCCAGGCGCCGAAGTTCGATGCCCGCGAAAAGATCGCCCTCATGGGGCGCTTGGGTGCACAGAAGGTCTATGACGCCGTCGTACAAGCCTTGGACGCGGAGTCCGGGCAGGTCTTCCAAATCGCCATGCTCGCCATGAAGATCAGAACGGGTCATGACCTGGGCGATATCGTCTCGCAGCTGGCGGGCGATTTCTATCTCTTCGTGGATGTGGCCGAAGGGGCATCCGGCGGCTCGGAGTTACCATCCTCTTCGAGCGGCGAAATAACACGCTCTCCGCAGGGGCCGGTCTTCCCTTTCACGATCGTATTCGGCCTCGCGGATCCCGGGGTCTTCGCCCCGCTTTTTTCCGATCTCGCCACCCGCCTTTCGCAGGAGAAAAAGCTGGAGCGGTACTGGATCAAGCGCTCCTATGAGGGGACCGATATCTATCTCGCGGGAAAGGACGTAAGCGACCCCCAGGCCGAGCCGGACGGGATCGCTTCCTTTGCCGTGGTCCATGCGGGCCGCTATCTCTGTGTGGGCGGCTGGAACGACGTCACGGACTTCCTCCGTCGCACCCGGACCGCGGAGGAGAGGGGAGAGATGGCCGCCGAGGTCGAACCCGCCCCGGGCGGTCAGGAGGACAACCTCCGCTGCATCGTGCCCCGGACCTTCCTTCTTAGGCTCCAGGCCCTCCGGGAGAAGACGGGTCAGGAAGCCGCGCACCGTGAGATGCTTCGGAGGATTTCCGGGATCAAGCTGCCTGGGGGCGATCCCGCGCTCGATGGACGGCTGCAGGCCGCGCTTGCCGGCCTGTACGATGATTGGATCCTCTTGCGTGAAAAGTCGCGGCCCATGCTCCGCGACGTTGTCTTTCATGGCCGGTTTGACGGCGCCTGTTATGAGATTCAATCGCGGAATGTGCTGAGCAAGGATTAAGAAAGGCCGTGGACGAGCGGCTGCCGGACGGCGGGCGCAAGGCCGCTTTCGCGGGACCGGGGCAATCCTCCCACAGGACGGAAGCGCATGACGGTTGACCTCACACCTCTCGACGGAAGCAAGCCGGGCCCGGAGCCTGAGTCCCGGGGCGCGCTGGAACTGTTCTTCCTCTTGCTGCCGTTCTTCGCGGCGTTCGCGTTCCTCTTCCCCCACCTCTACGATGACGTATGGTATGACGAGGGGTACATGCTGGAGAGGTTCGCCACCGGCCGCGTCTGGGACGCCTTCACGGACTATCACCTGCCGAACAACCACATCCTGTACACGGTCGCTCTTTCGTTGTGGAAGCGGATGCTCGGCTCCTCGGCGGGCAGCGTGGCCGCCTTGCGCGCGCCGCTCCTCGTCCTCTTCGCGGCGACCTTGATCCTCTTGCCCAAGGCCCGGCGCAGGATGGGGGAGACGGAGGGAGCGTCCCTCGGCGTCATGCTCTTCGCCACGAGCCCCGTGACG
>JAZDLH010000034.1:0-4370 GCA_043802275.1 Planctomycetota bacterium | reverse complement strand
GGCCTCCTGGAGGACGGTCCACGTGGCGGGCGAGAGCTTGAGGGGTACGCCGGGATCGAGGCGGTTGAGGCGGCCGATCTCGCTCTCGGGCCGGTGCGCGCTCATGAGGGCATCGACCTCGCGCACCGCCCGGACCGCCCGCGCGATCGCCTCGGAGCCGGGGACGGCGAGGGAGGAATCGTTCGCAAGGGTAACGCGCATCATGATGGGGCCGAAGACCGCGGCCTCCTCCTGGAAGAGGGGCGGCCGGGCCCTTCGCCGGAAGCTATAGGCGAGGCCGCCGGCGAGGGCGAGAAGAAGGGCGACCGTGAGAAGCGCGCGTCTTCGGGAGGGGTCAGGCATGGTTCGCGAGGCCCCGGCGTTTGCGGTAGTCCTCGATCGCCGTGCGGAGACCGTCGGCGGCGAGGTTGGAGCAGTGCATCTTGTTGGCGGGAAGGCCGCCCAGCTCCTCGGCCACCTGATCGCGCGTGATGGCCGCGGCCTCCTCCAGGGTCTTGCCCCTGGCGAGCTCCGTGGTGATGGAGCTCGTGGCGATGGCCGCGCCGCAGCCGAGGGTCTTGAAGCGGATGTCCTCGATCCGGCCGTCCCGGACGCGGATGGTGATCTTCATCATGTCCCCGCAGACGGGGTTTCCCACCTCGCCCACGCCGTCGGGGTTTTCGATCTCGCCCATGTTGCGCGGGTGGCTGAAATGGTCCATCACCTTTTGGGTGTACATCGCACTCTCCGGATCGGCAAGGCTTTCCTGCCGCGAGAAGGGCTTCGCGGCACGGTCTTCTTCGGGTCTCCCCTCCTGGGGGGCGTGTCGACAAGGTGCCCCGCGCCGGGGGCCTCCGACGCGCGCGCGTCAGGAATCCGCCGCCTCCTTTTCCCGCGCGAGGGCGTTCTCCTTCTGGAGCAGGAAGACCGCGCGGACGATGCGGTCCTGCACCGCCTCCTCAAGGCCCAGGAACCGAACGTGGACGCGGAAGGCGGATTCCTCCTCGCCCATCTTCGGAAACAAGGGATTCGGGAGGATTTCCCCGGCCGGAGGCCTGACGCTCAAGACCGTCCCCAGCACCATGACCGGCTCCTGGCCCTGCGGCAGGGCGACGGGGAAGCGGAGGATGTCCCCCGGGTGAATGGCGGGCTCGGTCTCGTCCAGGATCTTGATCGCGCACCCCCCGGCGGAGATGTCGCGCAGGATGCCGGTCTTGATCACGTGCGGCCAGGCGGGCAGCTCTTCGAGCGCCACGACCGCCTCCCCCTTCATGGGAAAATGGAAGAACCGGAACGGCACGTCCATGCGCACGCGGGTGAACTCCCGCCGCTGCATCTCCTGGAGCCGGTCCACGTGCCCCACCCGGCAGGCCATGAGAACGAAGACGTTGTCGACCGTGGTCTCGAAGGCGAAGTAGCTGTCGCCCTTGGCCAGGTGCCCCTGCACGTGCTCGCCGACCGTGGGGCGGATGATCTTGCCCTTCCGCACGGGCAGGGAGAGCAGGATGTTCTTGTCGTCGACCGCGAGCACCCCGCAGGGGTGGATCCCCTCGATGTGCTCGAAATGGGCCTTGATCATCTGGCCGGGCAGGAGGTCGTGCGTGCCGGAGAGGGCCTGGGTCCTGAGGAGCTCCCGGATCGCGGGCGAGGCGGGCTCGTGGCCCGCGGAGGCCAGGATGTCCTCGACCGGCGGCAGGCCCTCGTAAAGGTCCTGCCCGGCGAAACCCCCGCCAAAGACCCCTTCCGCCTCCCGCTCCGAGGGAGCGCTCACCGTCATGGTGGGCGCGATGAAGAGGGCGTAGCGCAGGGACTCCACCGCCTCCTCGCCCACCTGCCGCTTGAGGGGCCCGGCCATCACGTCGTCGAAGACCGCGCTCGAGTGGAGCGCGTGCTGGGGCTGCCGGAGCCGGAGCCCGCGCAGGGTCTCCACGAAGGTCTCGGCGATCGGCTCGCGCACCCCGCGCTCCACGCACATGCGCACCATCCCCCTCCAATACTTCTCCTCGGCCTTGCCGGCGAGGCGCCTCCGCATCCAGCTCCGCGCGGCGAGGAAAACCGCGAGGGCGAGAAGAATGAGGAGCAAGCCGTAGAGATTGGTGTTGTCAATCTGGCGCTGGGCGAAGTAGCGCCAGTTTTGAAGCGGCTTTCCCACGGTTTCTTCCACGGGCTATCCCTTCCACGTAGGACTCATGGCTCGAACGCGCTCGACCTCGCGGGGCAGGGCGCGGATCACGGTTTCGATCTCTTCCGCGGTCGTGTAGCGGCTGAGGCTCAGGCGCAGCGACCCGTGCGCCACCTCCGCGGGCCGGCCGATCGCGAGGAGCACGTGCGAGGGGTCGAGGCTGCCGGTGCTGCAGGCGCTCCCCGAGGAGACGCAGATTCCGTGCTCGAGGCTCAAGTACATGATCATGGCCTCGCCCTCCGCGCCGGCGACGCAGATGCTGAGAAGGCCGGGCAGCGCCGCCTCGGGGTCGCCGTTGCGGACGACCTGGGGGATGCGCTCCTCGATCGCCTTCCAGAGGCGCTCCACGAGCCCGCGCAGGCGCGGGCCTTCGCCGACGAGCGCTTCCTTCGCCAGGCGCGCGGCCTCGCCCATGCCCACCACGCCCGGGACATTGGTCGTGCCCCCGCGGCGGTTCCTTTCCTGCGCGCCGCCGTGCTGGAAGGGCTTGAGGCGCGCGCCCCTCCGGAGGTAGAGCGCGCCGACCCCCTTGGGGCCGTGGAACTTGTGGCCCGAAAGGCTGAGGAAGTCCACGCCGAGGTCCTGCACGTCCACCGGGATCTTGCCCACGGTTTGGACCGCGTCGGCGTGGAACAAAACGCCGCGCTCGCGCGCCACGGCCGCCAGGGCCCGGATGGGCTCGATCGTTCCGATCTCGTTGTTCGCGTGCATGATGCTCACGAGCGCCGTGTCCGCGCGCAGGGCCGAGCGAAGGGCCCCGGGATCCACCCGGCCGAGCCCGTCGACCGGAAGGACGGTCACCTCCACGCCGAGCCCGAGCTTTTGAAGACGCGCGCAGGGCTCGAGGATGGCGTGATGCTCGATGGCGCTCGTGACGAGATGCTTTTTCTTGGTGCCGAGGACGGAGCTTGCGAGCACCCAGTTGTCGCTCTCCGTGCCGCCGGAGGTGAAGACGATCTCCTCGGGATCGGCCGCATGGATGAGCGAAGCGACCTGTTCGCGCGCTTCCTCCACGGCTACGGAGGCCTCGGTCCCGAGCGTGTAGAGCGTGGCGGCGTTCCCGTAGCTCAGGTCAAAAAAGGGGCGCATGGCCTCGACCGCCTCGGGCGCCACCCGGGTGGTTGCGGCGTTGTCGAGATAGATCGGTTGGGCTTGGCTGTTCATGGGCTTCTCTCGGCTCCCTTGGTAAGAGGGGGTATCCTCCCCCTTGTTTCCGGCCCCTCGAACCGGTCGAACCCCATTATATCTTCTTCCCGGCGAAGGATGCAAGTTTCATGCCGCAAGGGCGTCTCGATTTTCCGGGTCTTCGGGCAGGGGGATTGGGGTGGGTGCGAGGGAAGAGCCGTTAAATTTTTCACGTCCAGGCGAAAAGACCGGCGAGGCCGGCCGGTCCGCTTGGGCGCTTCTCCGGGAATTTTTCCAAGGGACGCAGACGGTGGAGGAGCTCGCCGCAGAGAGGGGAAAACCCGCGTCTGTGAAATGGAGGTTCAGAAGGAGGATTGGCCGGGATCGGGCCTCGAGCCTCGCGTTTCCAGGAATTCCATGAAACCCTTGATCACGGGGTGATCTTCCGGCTTTTGGACCGTGGAGAGACCCTCCTGGGCGGCCCGTTGGCCCGCGGCCATCAGTGCGTCCCGCACCTTTAGAATCTCCTCGTAGGTCAGAAACTCTTCCTCTTGAAATTCCTGGGACGGATCCATGGGGGCCGTTGTCAGGGCCTGCCGGACCGTTTTCAGGACCTTGGCGATATTAAAGGGCTTCACGAGATAGCCGTGGATTCCGTAGCGGGTGCACTGGAAGATGCGGGCCCGCTCGCTCTCCGTGCTCATGATCACGACGGGCACCGACCAGAGGTTGGGATCGCTCCGCACGCGGATGAGGGCTTGGGCCCCGTCGAGGAGGGGCATGTGAAGATTGAGAAGCACGAGGTCGAACGGGAGCGCCTCGTCATGGGCCCGGCGGAGCATCCGAAGCGCCTCCTGGCCGTCGGAGGCTTCCTTGGACTGGGCGCGGATGCTCGCGAGGGCATTCGCGAGGAGCTTCCGCACGGTATAGGAATCGTCCACGATGAGAATGCGCGGCTCCCCTTCGGGAAACCGATCGAGCGCCTCCCTCTCCACGGCGCTTGGCGGCGCTTTGGGCCCGCGTTCCCGCTGGACGGTCCGGTCCGTGCTGAGGGTCAATTCCTGGGTGGGGAGGGCTTCTATCG
>JAZDLH010000033.1:0-12466 GCA_043802275.1 Planctomycetota bacterium | reverse complement strand
AGGACGAGTGCGAGTCCAGGGTTTTTTCCGAGCGGCGCAAGATAATGATTCTGGGCGGGGGGCCGAACCGCATCGGCCAGGGCATCGAGTTCGACTACTGCTGCGTGCACGCGGCCTTCGCCCTGCGTGACGAGGGGATCGAGTCGATCATGGTGAACTGCAATCCCGAGACCGTGTCCACCGACTACGACACCTCCGACAAGCTCTACTTCGAGCCCCTCACCGTGGAGGACGTCTTAAGCATCTACGAGAAGGAGCGGCCCGAGGGGGTGATCGTCCAATTCGGCGGCCAGACGCCCCTCAATATCGCGGCGGAGCTCGCCGCCGCCGGCGTCCGGATCCTGGGCACCACGCCCGAGACCATCGACCTCGCCGAGGACCGCGACCGCTTCCGGAAGGTCGCGGAGCGTCTCGGCATCCCCCAGCCCGAGTCGGACATGGCGAGCTCCCTCGAGGAGGCCACCGCCATCGCCGGCCGCATCGGGTATCCCCTCATCGTTCGGCCCTCCTACGTCCTGGGCGGCCGGGCCATGGAGATCGTGCACGACGAGGAGATGCTGCGGGAGTACGTCGCCGCGGCGGTGGACGTCACCCCGGAGCGTCCGATCCTGATCGACAAGTTCCTGGAGAACGCCATTGAAGCGGAGGCCGACGCCATCGCCGACGGGACCGACGCCTTCGTGCCGGCCGTGATGGAGCACATCGAGCTCGCCGGCATCCACTCGGGCGACTCCGCCTGCGTCATCCCGCCCGTCAGCATCCCCCAAAAGCACATCGACACGATCGAGCGCTATACCCGCCTCATCGCCACGGAGCTCCGGGTCGTGGGCCTTATGAACATCCAGTACGCGATCGCGAACGACACGGTCTACATCCTCGAGGCCAACCCCCGCGCCAGCCGCACCGTGCCGCTCGTCAGCAAGGTCTGCAACATCCCCATGGCGCGCCTCGCGACCCAGATCATGCTCGGCAAAAAACTCAAGGACCTCGGACTTGAGCGCCGGCCCATCCCCCACTTCGGCGTGAAGGAAGCCGTCTTCCCCTTCAACATGTTCCCCGAGGTGGACCCGGTGCTGGGGCCGGAAATGCGCTCGACGGGCGAGGTCCTGGGCCTGGCGGACAATTACGGCCTCGCCTACTACAAGTCGCAGGAGGCGGCCCAGCAAAAGCTCCCGTCCGAGGGGTGCGTCCTCATCACCGTGGCGGAACACGACCGCGCCGAGGCCTTGAAGGCGGCGCGCGATTTCGCCGAAATGGGGTTTTCGATCCGGGCCACCGAGGGCACCCAGGCCTACCTGGCGAGCCACGGCGTCCGGTCCGAGCGGATCCTCAAGATGTACGAGGGCCGGCCGAACATCGCCGACGCCATCAAGAACCGGGAGATCCAGCTCGTGGTGAACACCCCGAGCGGCCGGCGGAGCGTGACCGACGACTCGTACATCCGAAAGGCCGCCATCAAGCACAAGATCCCCTACATCACGACCACGGCGGCGGCCCTGGCCGCGGCCAAGGGCATCGCCGCCCGCCGCCGGGGCGAGGCCACGGTCAAAAGCCTCCAGCAATACCACGCGGACATCGGGTAAAACGATCGAACACGAACGGGGGAAGCCCCAAGGCTCGCGCCTGTAGCCAAGAAACCGCGACTGCGCTGAGGCCCCAGAGCGAAGAAAAATCTCGACGGAATAACGCCGGAATCGTGTCGGATGCCGGGCGGCCCTCCTTCTCCTCGCATCAGGGTGCGCCGACCGGGCGAGGCGGCCGGAGAAGACGTCTGGAGAAAAGAAAAAAGGCCCCGGTAAAAACCGGGGCCCGTGGTTTTACAAGAACGTATCTTGCATCAGCAAGGGTGAACTTTGGTCGCTTCGGGGCCTTTCCGCCCTTGCGCGGCTTCGTACTCAACCCTTTGGCCTTCTTGGAGGGTCTTGAAACCCTCGCCGAGGATGTTGGAATGATGGACAAAGAGGTCCTTTCCACCATCGTCCGGCACAATAAAGCCAAATCCTTTCTGATCGCTGAACCACTTTACCGCACCCGTTGCCACGAATCTCCTCCTTCGGTCTCCTCACCGGGAGACTTCTCACAATTTCCCTCCTTTTTTCTTTCAGTAGCACCCCCCGAGGGAAGAGGGGAGACACCTACCGCGCTGGACTGCCAACCAGCCCAGAACGCTCTCCTTGTTAACACAAGGGGGCGTGCTTGTCAAGCATTTTTTCATAACTTCCGATGAGAAAAAGAAATGACGCGCATGATTTTTTGGCGTCGGGCATGGCAAATCGCTCGGGTTATTCTCCTATCTCAAACATATTCTTTTGCCCGTTTGGCTGTATTTTATGAAAAACGAGACAGGCCCCATGAAAATGCCGAACCCGCGGAAAAAAAGAAAAAATCTTTCAAGGGCCAAAATTCTTGCGATCACATGGCGATTGGCCGCCTGTCGATTGAGGAAGCGATCATTTCGTGAAACCTCCGGCTTTTCTTTACTCATGAAAAAAGCCTCGTTGCATCTGCATCATGGGGGAAATTTCGGACGAACAAGGAATCCGATGGAAAAACTTGTGACTGTGCTATAGAGGCTCGGGCGGTCAAAGGAATGGGAAGCGTCGCGCCCATCGTTTCGTCCACAAAAGACGCCTTGAAAGGACTGATCGGCCGTTAGCGAGAGGGCATGGGCAGGGCGCGGTTACCGGCCGGGCATCTTTCTCGGATCGACCACGATGTCGGTGTCGGCCACCTCGGGACGCTCGGTGTAGAGGATGCCGTTGCGGTGGGCGATGAGCAGGGCCTTGACCACGGCCGGGTCGAAGAGGCTGCCGCCCTCGTGGCCGATGCCGATGACCGCGCGGTTTAGGCGCTCCTTGGGCGGCTCGTTCGAGAGGCGGTTGGCGCGGCGGTCGAACTCCTCGGCCACGGCGAGGATCCGCGCCCCGAGCGGGATCTCGTCGCCCGAGAGCCCCTCGGGCCCCTGGCCCCGGTAGCGCTCGCGCATGAAGCGGATGCAGTCCAGGACCTGCGGCGCCCAGGCCATCTTCCGGATGATCTCGATCGTCGCCCGGCGGCAGGCCTCCTCGGCGTCGAGGTCCGGGGTGATCTCGCGCCCCACCCGGAGGAGCGACCTTTCGTCCACGGTGAGCCTCCCGAGATCGTGCAGGAGCCCCGCGAGCTGGACGTTCGCCCGCTCGGCCTCCGGAAGGCCCATCTGGAGGGCGATGCCCGCCGCGTAGGTGGCCACGCGCACGCTCTGGCCGCGCGTGGTGGGGTCGCGCATCTCGCCCACCTGCATGAGAAAGCGGATCGTGCCCATGATCTGCTCCCGGTGCTCGCGCCGGATGCGCAGGTTCTCGATCGCAAAGCCCACGAGGTCGCCGATGGCCACGACGAGCTCCATGTCGTCCTGGGCAAAGGTTTGGTTGGCCGCGTCGGTGGCGAGGTAGAGAACCCCGCAGCATTCGCCGCCGGCAAAGAGGGGCGAGGAGAGGACGCTTCGTATTTGCTTGAGCATGACGCTTCGCCCCGACTCGAAGCGGTCGTCGTGCATGGCGTCGCTCGTGAGAACGGCCCGCTTCTCGGTGAGCACCCGGCGGATGATGGTGCGCGATATCTTGCTGCCCTTGCGGTCGTTGCGCTTGTAGCTGCCGAGGGGGACGATGTTGCCCTTCTGGGGATTGGGCACGAAGAGATACGCCTCGTCCGCGCTCACCTGGTCGCAGCAGAGCTTGAGGACCTCGCGCGTCAGGGCTTCGGGGTCGCGTTCCCGGGAAATGATGCGGCTGAGGTCGTAGAGCATGCGCAGCCGCCGCGCCTCGCCCCGCTCCCCCACGGCCATGGGCATCTGGATCTGCGGCAGGTCCTCCACCCCGACCGTGGCCGTCTCGACGTATTTTTCCTCGCTCTCCACGGCGAACTCGATGGAGTCCTTGCTCCCGCTTTCAAAGACGAGGAGCGTGGCGCCGATCTGGATGATGTCCTCCGCGCGCAGGAGCTCCTCGTCCGCCTTGGCGCCGTTGACAAAGGAGCCGTTGCGGCTGTCGAGGTCGCGGAGGAAACACATCTCGTCGATGAGGAAGATTTCCGCGTGGCGGCGGGAGACGCCCTTGTCCTGGATTTGAATCTCGCAGGTGGGGTCGCGCCCGACCACAATGGGCTTTTGCTCGATTTCGAATACCTTGCCCTGCAGAGCACCGTTCTGGACGCGCACTCGGGGCATGGGCTTCTCCCCTGTTGGAAGCGGCCGCGGATCGTCCCGTTCCCTCGGAAACAAGCGGCGGCGCCTCGCAAAGCTTGGTCTGTAGAATAAGTTGCGAGGCAAGAGATTGCAAGGAAAATATTCGTTCCCGGTCGATACGCAAGGCCCCGGGGGCCGGTTTTGAAGCCGGCTCTCCCATTGCGCCCGCCGCAAAATCCTTGTATATTTTCCTCCGTTGCAACAAGGAAAGGAAACGATGACCAACCCTCCTCCCAGGCGAATTGTCGTCCTTTCGGACGCCTATGCTCTCGAGGACCGAATCGGACATGCCGAGCACGTGGACGGCCTCCTCGAGATGATCGCGTCCGTGCCGGCCGCAACTCCCTTTGCCATCAGCGTGGTGGGCCCGCGCGGCCGGGGAAAGACGAGCTTCCTGAGGCAGATCGAACGACGCCTGCAATCCCCGTCGCGCGAGGGGGCGCTCACGCTCTGGCTCAATCCCGCGCACGCGGCGGACGGCGCCGACGCGTTGGGGCAGTTCGTCCAGGGGCTCTCCGCCCTGCTCCGCCGCCGCGGAGGCGTCAAGGACTTCGGCGTCCCGGAACCGGGCCGGAGCGAAGACGGGACGGACGTCCTCGCGGAGCTGGACGAATGGCTTGCGCACCGGGCGGAGATGCCGGCTCGCGCGCGGGCGACGGACCTATCCCTCAAGGACCTTTTGCGGAGAGCGACCCGGGGGCTTCATTACAAGATCGTCGTGCTCGTGGACGACATGGACCGCGCTTCGCCGCGAGCGGCCTCGAACCTTCTCGATGCCCTGGGTCTGCCGAACTTCGTGTTCGTCGTGGCGACGGTTGCGCAGGAGTGGGGGGTCTCCTTTGATTTTTCGCTCTTCCTCCCGCCCCCGGACCCGGCGCGGCTTCGCGCGCACCTGGTGGAGCTCGCCGCGGAGATCCCGGAGGTCTTCCCCTGGATCGAGCGGATCATCGGGGTCCTGGGGGACGACCTGCGGCGCCTCAAGCATTTTCTGAACGCGGTCTCCTACGCGCTCTGGCTCGCCGCCAGGAAGGAGGAGGCGGAGAACCCCGGCCCCGGCCTCGTTATCCAGGCGGCGCTCATCGCGTTTCGCCTGCCCGAATTCTACCGGCTGCTGCGGGAAGAACCCTCGCTCCTCATCGCCATCCAAAGGGCATGGCGGGAAAAGGGAACGCTCCGCCGGGCGGCGCTCAAGGAATTCCCCCGGTTTCTCGATCCCTCCGGCGTCCGGGACCTCGCCGGGATTCTCCAGGGGCCTGAGCCGGGCGGCCCGGAAGCCTCGGCCAAGGGGGAGATATTCCAAAACGCCGAAGAAATCGAGCGGACCTTCGATCTCCTCGCGCCGGTGGTCGATCCGGTGCTGGCGGAGATGGAATCGACCCGCCCCGTCGCGGCATCGGACGATCCGCTCATGCCAAAAGGGCCGCCCGGTGTCGCACAAGCGCCCGGTTTCGGCTGGGGAGCGGCAAGGGCGCCCTCTCCCGAGCCCGCGTCGTCCCTCTTGACCCACGATTCGAAGCGGCTGTCGGAGCTCCTCTCCCAGCTCGACCACGAGGCCGGAAGCGTCCGCCGCGCGGCCGCGGAGTCGCTGGGGGCGATGAACGACCCGGTCGCGGTTCCGCTCCTCATCACCAAGCTCGATGATCCCTCCCCGAAAAGCCGCAGGGCCGCGATCCTGGCGCTCGGGGCCATGGGCGCGCCGGAGAGCGTGGCGCCCCTCATTCGTCGGCTGGAAGACGAGGACCGCGACGTGCGCCGCGCGGCCTTCGGAGCGCTCGGCCGTATCGGCGACCCCCACGCCGCCAAGGCGCTTCTCGCCAAGCTGGCCCACGGCGACGCCCGCGTGCGCCAGGCCGCGCTCGGGGCGCTCGCCTATATCCGGCGGGACGAGATCGACCAGCGGCTTCTCTCGCGCGACTTCGACGGGATCCATCCCTGGATCGATCCGGCCTTCCCCATCGACCGCCAACGGGTGGAGCGGGCGAGCCGGGCGCTCGGGCTCGACATCGAGACGGTCAAGCGCCGCTACGAGGCCCTGATCCGAGAATGCGGGATATCGATCGCCTGGAAGCCGCCGGAGTGGCGGTAGATTATTGTTCTTCGGCCGTCTCGGACGGCACGAGGACCACGCGGAACCCGTATCGGCTGTTCAACCCCCCGGTTTCGCTCGACTTGCGGGCCGCGGCGCGGCACCGCTTCGGCCAGGTGTCGTAGGCGCCCCCGCGAAGGACCCGGTCGCCTTCCTCCGCCCTGTTGACCGGGTTCTCGACGGGCGAACGCTTGTAGAACCCGGGGTCGTACCGGTCTTCGCACCACTCCCAGACATTGCCGTGCATGTCGTACAAGCCCCAGGCGTTCGGGCTCTTTGTTCCCACGGGATGGGTGGCGCGGGCGGACTTCGGCTCGCTCGATGCGATGGAGTTTTCCCGGTACCACCCCGCCCGTTCCAGGGCTTCCTCTTCCGCGCCGTGGGAATAACACTCCTTCGAGCCCGCCCGGCAGGCGTATTCCCATTCCGCCTCGGTCGGCAGACGAAAACGCCACCCGGGAGGCGCGAGGGCATTCAGCCGGGGAAGGAATTCGTTCCGAATCGCCTCCCACGAGACCCCCTCCACCGGCCGCCGGGGGCTGTCCGGCTCCCGGGAAAACTGGCTCGGATTCGCCCCCGTGAGCGCCTGCCAGGCGGCCTGGGTGACCTCGGTCCTCGCCATGTAGAAGGGCGGCATGATGCGGACGCGGTGGATCGTCTCCTCTTCGAGGGAGGATTCCTGGGGGTCGCTCCCCATGTCGAAGACCCCGGCGGGGATGAGCACGAGCGGCAGTTCCACGCCCTCGGCGAGCCGGATGGCGCGCTCCACCGGAACGCCCAGCCCGGCGGCGGCCTCCGCCCGCCTCCGCCGGGCGGTTTCTTCGTCAAAGGGCCAGTCCGTTTCGCCCTGCCCGACCTTCGCCGCGCTCAAGAGGCTGCGGATCCCGGCAAGCGTCGCGGCGGCGTCGCCGGACGCGCCCGCGATCGAGCGGACCTCCTCGAGGGCGCCCGTCGCGCGCTTCCCTTCCGCATCCCGGGCGGCGACCTTGATTTGATGCAGGCGCGACTCCTCCTGCATGGCCTGAAACGCGGTCCGCTCGGACAGGGCCCAGTAGACGATGACAACAAGCGCCCCGAGCACGAAGACGCTGAGCGTCCCGGCGCTGATTTTGAGAAGCCGCATCCGCCGCGCGCGGATGTCCCGCCGCCAGCGCGCCATGCGCACCGCCCCGATCAAATCGAGATGGACGGCGTCAAGGGGATTCAACAGGCTCCAGGCCAGGTCGTAGTCGCCCTTTTCAAAGGCGCAGACCGCGTACGCATGATGCGCGCCGGAGAGGGCGTTCCGGGCGGCGCGGTTCTCCTCCCAGAGGTTGATCGCCTCGCGAAGGCGGTAGAGCGCCTGGGTGAAGTCGTCGTAATTCCGTGAACCCGTCGCCTTATGAAGGTCCTCCTCGGCGCGCCGGGTGAGGGTGATGCTCTCGGCGTGGGCCCGGTATTCCCGGATGGCGCCCTGGAAGGCCTGCACGCTCTTATAGCGCTCCCGGGGATCGTATTCCATCGCCTGGAGGGCGATGGGGATAAGCTCCCGGTCTCCCTGGCCGGGCTGGATGACGTTTTCGGAGGCGGCGCGGAGGCAGTCACGGAGGGACTTGCCGGCGTGGGGGCGCCTGCCGGTCACGATTTCGTAGAGGATAGCGCCGAGGAGATAGATGTCGCTCGGGAGGCCGACATGCTCGGCGTCGCCTAGGGCCATCTCGGGCGCCATGTAGGCGGGCGTGCCCGCCAGGGCGTTCGCCGCGGTGACGGTCCCGGCCTTGCCTCCCCGCTCCACCGAGACCGCCAATCCCCAGTCCATGATGAGGACCTCGCCGAAACTCCCGAGCATGATGTTCTCCGGCTTGAGGTCCCGGTGGACGATGCCCCGGGAATGGGCGAAGGCGACCCCGTCGCAGACGCGGAGGAGGATCTCCAGGTTTTCGCTCAAGGGCTTCTCTGCGATCACCCGGTCCCAGGGAACGCCCTGGACCCGCTTCATGGCGTAAAAGAGCAGGCCCTCCTCGTTCGTGCCCATGTCGTAGATCGGCACGATGTTGGGATGGTCGAGCTCGCCGGTGACCGCCCCCTCGGCCAGGAACTTGGCCTGGGCGCTCTCCTTGACCGCCACGTCGGTCCGGATCATCTTGAGCGCGACGGTGCGGTCGACCGCGGTCTGGCGGGCCTCGTAGACCACGCCCATGCCTCCCTCGCCGAGGAGGCGCAAGATCTCGTAGTCCGGGGAGGTGCGGTCCGACAGCCGTTCCCCGGCTCCGCGAAGGGAACGGCTCTTGACGGCTAGGCGCATGGACGCCCGCGCAACCGGCACCTCGCGCCTGATGGTCCTGCCCGCGCTCGCGTCCGACCAGTCGAAGTCCTCCAGAAGCGCCAGGGAATCCAATCCGCCGGGCATCCCGGGAAGGCCTTCCGCCGGCTCTTCTTCGCTCTTCATGGTCTGGGCCGCCCAATCGAACTCGCCTGCAGGCGGCGGCGGTTCTCCCGAGACGGGCGGTTCGGGATCGACCTGCCTGGAGAAGGTCTCTTCCCGCGGCCCTCCGGCAACCTCCCGGGAATCGCCCCCGGGGAGCGGGGACGGGGGCGCCGAGCACGTCTCCGCAGGGGCCGACCCCTCCCCCGGGGAAGCAGGGCCGGCCTCCCCGCGCAAGGAAGAGAGCTCACCCCCGCAGTAGATGCAGGTGGGGCGCTCGAGCGCCGCATCGGGAAGCGAATGCCGGCAGAACGGACAGGTGCGCATGGCGGGTCCCTTTTCCGTGGCGCGAATTCTTGTTCCCGGATATCTATTATGGTAGACCGATTCGCGCATTTTGCAAGGCGGGAACGCGCGGTCGGCGAACTCTTTTTCGCCTTTCCACTTGAAGATTCCTTCCCTCTCTGTTAGGTATGTCAACACCGTGCCAGGGAACGGCGGCTGCGCCGGAGACCAAGATACGATTCCCCAAAAATCGGATAGGAAATATTCAATGACGCCCAAGGAACGAGTCGAGCGCGTGCTCCGCGGCGGGCATGCGGACAAGGTGCCCTTCACGGTCTACGAATGCATGATCCCCCAGTGCTCGGCCGAGCGCGAGATGCGAAACCGCGGCCTCTGCATCGTGCAGCGCCGCGTGCACGGCTACCGGAGCCACCGGCCCAACGTGAAAGTCGCCCAGGAAATCTACCAGGAGGACGGCCGGCAGCGCATCCGCACGGTCTACCGGACGCCCGTCGGAACGGTCTCGGAAGTGGCCGAGTCGGGCGAGAACACCGCGTGGGCCCGGGAATATCTCTTCAAGGGGCCGGAGGATTACAAGGTACTTCGGTTCCTCATCGAGGACGAGGTCTTCGAGCCGGATTATGAGGCCTTCCTCCGGGCGGAGCGCGCCTGGGGGGAGGACGCCTTCCTCTGGAACGAGCTCCATTACGAGCCCCTGCAGCAGATCCACATCTGCTGGATGGGGACCGAGACCTTCGGCCTCGAGTGGATGGACAACCGCGACGAAATCCTCGCGCTCCACGAGGCCATGCGGGAGAAGCACCGCGAGCTCTTCAGGATCGCGGCCGAAGGCCCTGCGCGGTGCGTTCACTACGGCGGGAACGTGGTGCCGCAGATCGTAGGCCTCCCCGCCTTCGAGGAGTATTACCTGCCCTGTTACAACGAGGCCGCCGAGATCCTGCACCGGCACGGCAAGATCGTCGGAACCCACTTCGACGCCGATTGCCGGCTCTTTGCCCGTGCCATCGCCGAGAGCGGCATCGATTTTGTCGAGGCTTTCACGCCCGCGCCCGGAACGGACATGACGCTCGCCGAGGCGCGCGCGGCCTGGCCGGACAAGGCGCTCTGGCTCAACTTCCCCTCGGCCCTGCACCTCAAACCCGACGGGGAGGTATGCCAGGCCGCCTTCGACCTCCTGGAAGAGCTCGACTCCATCGACGGGGTCCTCATGGGCATTACCGAGGACATCCCGCCCCATCGCTGGCAGGACAGTTGCCGCGCCATCATGGACGGCCTCGACCGCCACGCCGAGGAACGAAGGGAATGGTATGCCGACGCTTAGCGGAACCTGCTTAGCCTCCTATGAATCGAACGCGTTTCCTTGTCCTTTCCACATGGCCCAGGAAGGAAGATGTCATGACGCCCCGTGAACGAGTCGAGCGCGCGCTCCGCGGCGGGCGCGCGGACCGGGTGCCCTTCACCATGTACGAGGGCTTCGTCCTCCCCTCCGCCGCCGAGCGCGAGATGCGCAACCGCGGCCTCTGCATCGTGCAGCGTCGCGTGCACGTCCACAAGAGCCGCCGCCCCAACGTCAAGACCACCCGGGAGGTCTCCTGGGAAGGCGGCCAGGAACGCATCCGCACGGTCCACCGGACGCCCGTCGGAACGGTCTCGGAGCTCGTGGAGCCGGCGGGCTCCACCACCTGGACCAAGGAGTACCTCTTCAAAAGTCCGGAGGATTACAAGACCCTCTGCTTCCTTATCGAGGACGAGGTCTTCGAGCCGAATTACGGGGCCTTTGCGCAGGCGGAAAGGGACTTCGGCGGGGATGCCTTCCTCTGGGCCGAGCTCCACGCCGAGCCCCTGCAGCACCTCTACCTCTACTGGATGGGGCCGGAGACCTATTGCCTCGAATGGATGGACAACCGGGACGAGATCCTCGCCCTCTACGAGGCGATGAGCCGAAAGCATCGCGAGCTCTTCCGGCTCGCCGCGGACTCGCCCGCCTGGTGCGTCCACTACGGCGAGAACGTCGTGCCCGAGATGATCGGTCGTGAGAACTTCGAGCAATACCACGTGGCCAATTACAACGAGGCGGCCGAGATCCTTCACCCAAAGGGCAAGATCGTGGGCGCGCACTTCGACGCGAACTGTCGCCTCCTCGCCCCGGCCATCGCCGGCTGCGGGCTGGACTATGTCGAGGCCTTCACGCCCGCGCCGGGCACGGACATGACCCTTGCCGAGGCGCGCGCGGCCTGGCCGGACAAGGCGCTCTGGCTCAACTTCCCCTCGGCCCTGCACCTCCAGCCCGACGGGGAGGTATGCCGGGCCGCCTTCGACCTCCTGGAAGAGCTCGACTCCATCGACGGCGTCCTCATGGGCATCACCGAGGACATCCCGCCCCATCGCTGGCAGGACAGTTGCCGCGCCATCATGGACGGCCTCGACCGCCACGCCGCCGAGCGGCAAGCGCTCTATGCCCCTTCGGGAAAAAAGGCGGGCTGAAATGGGCGTTCTCTATTACAACGGCGGGCTGGTGGACTCGGACGGATTCGCCCTCCCGCACGACGAGCGCGGCTACCTCTACGGCGACGGCGTCTTTGAAACCATGCGCGCCTACGGCGGGAGGGTCTTCGCGGCCGAGCGCCACGCCGCGCGGATGCTCTCGAGCGCCAAGGCGCTCGGGTTTTCCCTCTCCCTGGGGCAGGGAGTTCTTGCCCAAATCTTTCAAAAAACCGCGGACGCGAACGCGCCCTCTCCCGCGGGCGAGCTGTACCTGCGCGCCACGCTCACGCGCGGCCGGGGATACGGCCCGGACCTCGCGCGCGCCTTCGAGGCCAATCTCCTCGTGTACGCAAGGCCCCTCGATCCTTTGGCCCCTTCCCTCTACGCCCGGGGCATCGCGGCCGTCTACGCGTCGGAGCGCCGCAGCGCCCGCTCCACGCTCGCGCGGCACAAGACGACCTCCTACCTGGCCGCCCTCCTCGACCGGCAAGAGGCCCGCTCGCGCGGCGCCGACGAAGCGCTCCTCCTCGACACGGACGGCTTTGTGCTCGAAGGGGCCTGCAGCAACCTCTTCCTCGTGGCCGGGGGAGCACTTTGCACCCCGCCGGCCGCGCAAAACCTCCTGCCCGGCATCACGCGCGCCGTGGTGCTGGAGCTTGCCGGGGCCGGTCGCTTAACCCTGGAAGAATCGCCTGTCCGGCCGGAAGCGCTGGAAAAGGCGGACGAGGCGTTCCTCACGAACGCCGTGCAGGAGCTCGTGCCGCTCGTGCGGGTCGAGGGAAAGCCCGTCGGAGCCGGCGCGCCGGGAAGAACCACGATCCGCCTGCTCGAAGCCTATCGCGCGGCCGTGCTCCAAGCGACGCATCCCTAAGGGCCCTCCCCGGACTCGATCAGAGCCTCTCCGGCAAGCGCCCGTCGAGCGCCCCCGTCCAGAAGGACTCCCCGTCGAAAACCGCGTGCTGCC
>JAZDLH010000032.1:0-6504 GCA_043802275.1 Planctomycetota bacterium | reverse complement strand
TTATTCGGATCCAGTGCCATGACATTCCCTCTTTCACACGGGCTTTTGAATGCCGGTCCCGGTGGGTTACGGGCGCTCGATCCCCACGGGATCTACATCGTAACCGGCATCCACCAGCAACACCTGGTCAAAATAGAGGTCGTCTTCCCGGTTGCAGAGCGCCAATACGTGCCGGGTTCCCTTGATAAAACGTCGAGTCAGCGGCATGCGGGGGCTTCCGACCCTGAGCCATATCCACCGGGGCTCGTATTTGCTTGCATTCCCCTGGACGGTCCCCCAGAATGCGTCGTCCACCGCCACGTCCAGGGAGTCGCCGCAATCGTCGCTCCATCGGACGCGAACCCATACCGTGTAATCCGCCGTTTCCGGGGCAAGAAACGAGAGACGCGCATACCCGGGGTGTTCGGCCCCTGGGTACCCCTTCTTGTATTGCGCGGTTTCAGGTTTTTCATTCACTTTTTCCGGGCCGAGATAGCAGCACCGCCCCTTGGATGCGTCCGGGACGTCATCCGCTATGGAGACGGGGGATTCGATTTCCTCCGCCTCCTCGGCCTCCAACAAGATGCGCACGGAGGGAATGGGCGATAGCACCTCCACCGTTCCTCCGACGAGCGGCTTATAAGATTCAGGCTTGGAAGGTTTGGAAAAGAACCGTGGCCCCGCGTAAAACGTCAGGGTCAATAGAATACCGCCCGTTAAAACCCCAGCGATCAATCCTGCTCTACTCTTCATGATCCACCCCTTGACCGGGCGCAACTCCTATTCTCTTATATACCTATGTCATTTGCCAAGGTTTTTCCCTCTTAAAAGGTGCATTCATCACGATCATGAGTTCCTTGCCGTAACCTCAACCCAACACTCTGTGGGATTTTTACGTCCCTGGCGGGAGAATAACGCGTCTAACAACTTAATGCAAGACAATTTATCGCGGCCATTCTCAGTTGCCATGGACGTGAACGCTCAAGACATTTCCAAACGATTTGCAAGAACGGAATTGACTCGATGGCCAAAATCGAAGAGAATACCCGCCACGAAGAGGAAAGGGAAAAGTCCATTCCATAGGGTTTTTGGACTCAACTGTACTTTGGCATCGCGGGTTATTGCGGGTTTATTGTGTCTTAAGAGAGGGAAAACATGGTCAGTATTGGAATCAACGAGGTCGGCCGCGGCAATGCCATTCGCGTGGATGGCGATATCTTCGTCTGCGTGGCTGCGGAGCACGTAAAGCCCGGCAAAGGGCCCGCTTATGTGCAGATGAAGCTCAAACACGCCGTAACCGGGCGGATACTGGACAAGCGGTTCCGCTCGGCCGACACCATAGAGCAGGTCGACATGAACCGAGTGGAGGCCAACTTTTCCTATGTGCGGGGCCATACCTACGTGTTCCTGCAGGCCGACACCTATGAAGAGATCGAGCTTTCCGAAGGGATGATCGAGGAGAAAAAATCCTATCTCATCGAGGGGGGGGCTGTCTCGGTTTGCATGGTGGGGAGCCAGGTGCTCTCCGTTGTCTTCCCCAAGACCGTGGTCCTGGAGGTGGTGGAAACCGAGCCCGGCATCAAGAACGCCAGCGCCACCAACGTGGGCAAGCCCGCCAAGACCAATACCGGGCTCGTGGTGACCGTGCCGCCCTTTATCAATGTCGGCGACCGGATCAAGGTCGATACGGATACCGGCGCCTATCTCGAGCGCTCCAACGCCTGAATGCGACAATAAAAACGGGAGCCGTATCCGCCAAGCGATTTTCCAAGGGCGACGGGACGCTCACCCGTACAGCCTACCATCCAGGGGGCGGCCGGTGATGACCGGGCAACGCGCGATCCAGGTCTTGAAATATCTCGTCGTCGTCGCGGCGCTTTCGTATCTCATCCTCACGGGGAAATTGAGCCCCCACGGCCTCACCTTCTACCGCGAACGCTGGGGCATGGCCGCCCTGGCGGTCGGATGCCTCCTCCTGGCCTGCCTCCTCTCGTATATTCGCTGGTTTTACCTGCTGCGGGGCGTGGAGATATCCATCCCCCTCTTTACGGCCATCCGCTTCGGGTTCATCGGGCTGTTTTTCAACGCCTTCCTGTTCGGAGGCTTTGGCGGCGACGTGGTCAAGATCGCCTACATTGTCCGGGAAACGAGTCGGCGCGCCGCCGCCGTGGCGAGCGTCCTCGTGGACCGGGTCCTGGGCATGCTGGGGCTTCTCGCGCTGGGGGGATTCGCCATCATCCTCAGCTGGCAGGAGGTCCTGAAGACCGAGGGGCTTCCGCTCCTGGCGCTCGTGCTTTTCGCTATCCTTGCGGGCGTCGCCCTTTCCCTCTTCACCGCCTTCGTCGCGATCGTCCTCGGGAGGGTTCATGCCCTGGGCTTCGTGGCCGTTCTCTTTGGGCTCGACGCCCTCGTTCTTTCCCATTCCGTGGCCGGGGAATCCTTCGGCCTCATGAGCCTGTATGCGCATCTTGCGACGAACGCGGACCTCGCGCTCGCCGCGGCCACGGCGCTCTTTCTGCCGGGCCTCATGCCGGGCCGCGGCCTCGCCTCGTTCGCGCGCTCGCGCCTTCCGGGCGGCCGGGCGGTCATGTCTCTCATAGAAGGGCTCCTGGCGTACCGCCACCGGGCGGGTATTCTGGCCTTTTCCCTTTTCCTCAGCCTCGTGCTCCAGGGACTGGTCCTCGTGGCCGTGGTCTTCCTCGCGCAGGCGACCGGATTCAACGTGACGGCCTCCCAGGTCTTTTTCGCCGCGCCGCCGGCCTTTGTCATCAACGTCGTGCCCGTTCCGATGGGGGGCCTCGGCGTGGGCGAGACCGCCTTTGGGGAGCTTTTGAAGACCTGCACCGGGGGCTTGGTCACGAACGGCGCGCTTTTGTTCCTCGGCTGGCGCATTGTCATGAACCTGATCGGCGTCGTCTTCGGCCTGCCCGTGTACCTCGTCGGCAGGAAGGAAATCCGCGAGATCGAGACAAAGTATGCACAGGAATCCCTAAAGGGGGGAGGTGAAGCATGAGCCTGGAATATGCCAAGACCGTCCTCCGGGCGGAGATCGCCGCCATCGAGTCGGTGCTCGCCCGGCTGGGGCCCTCCTTCGAGGAGGCCCTCGACATGATCGACGAGGCAGGCGGCCGGCGCGTGATCGCCTGCGGCATCGGCAAGGCGGGGATCATCGCGCAGAAGGTGGCCGCGACGCTCGCGAGCACGGGCACGGAGGCCCTCTTCCTCCACCCGGCCGACGCCCTGCACGGCGACCTCGGCGTGGTGCGCGAGGGCGACGCGGCGCTGATCTTCAGCAACTCCGGCGAGTCCGAGGAGATCTCGCGCCTCCTCCCCTTCCTCCGGCGGCACGGCATGAAGCTCATCGCCGTCACCTCGTCCATGCGGAGCACCCTCGGCGTGCAGTCGGACGTGGTGCTCGAGATGGGGAACCTGAAGGAGGCCTGCCCCCTCGGGCTCGCGCCCACCGCGAGCACCACGGCCATGCTCGCCGTGGGCGACGCGCTCGCCATGGCGCTCATGAAGCGGCGCGACTTCACCCTCTCCGAGTACGCGAGCTATCACCCCTCGGGCGAGCTCGGGAAGAAAGCCTTCACCGTCGCCGAGGTCATGCGCTCGGGCGAGGCCGTGGCGCTCATGGGCCCGGAGACGCCCGTGCGCGAGGCGATCCGGCTCGTGTCCGAGGCGCGCGCGGGCGCGGGGCTCGTGGCGGACGGGGCCGGGAGGCTTTTGGGCATCTTCACGGACGGGGACCTACGGCGGGGGATTCTGAAGGACCCCCTCATCCTCTCGCGCCTTGTCATGAACGTGATGAACCACGAGCCGCGGACCGTCCGCGCGGACGCCCCGGCCTCCGAGGCCCTGCTTCTCATGCGGGAGCACCGGATCGGCGAGCTCCCGGTCCTCGACGCCGAGGGCCGCGTCGTCGGCATGATCGACCTCAAGGGTCTCCTCGCCTCGGGGCTGGCATGAACGGAAGCGAACGGAAAGCGAAGCGGACTCAAACAAAGGGGAAGGCATGGCGACGGTGAAGGAACAGGAACGGGCCGTGTCCGTTTACCTCAGGGCCATCGGGCAGGGCCGGAAGCGCGGAGACGCCACCGAGCATACGCATCGCCCGGCGCTCATCAATCTCGTGGAATCGTTCGAGCGGGGGCTGAGCGCCACGAACGAGCCGAAACGCCGCACAGACTGCGGCGCGCCCGACATCATCGTGCAGTCCGGCCGGACGCCCCTCGGTTATATCGAGTGCAAGGATGTGGGCAAAGACCTCAGCCGCGAGGAGCGCTCCGAGCAGATGGGCCGCTACCGCTCCGGCCTCGGGAACCTCATTCTAACGGATTACCTCGAATTCCGCTGGTACGTAGGCGGCGAAAAGCGCCTGACGGTCCGCCTCGCCGCGTTGGACAAGGACGGACGCTTGCGCCCGGAGCCGGAGGGGGCCGGGCTCTTTATCGAGCTCTTGCGGGAATTCCTTGCGTGCCGGGCGTCCGTGGTGAACACCCCGCAGGAGCTCGCCCAGCGCATGGCGGCCCTCGCGCAGATCATGCGGCGCGCGATCCGCGATGCCTTCTCGCACGAGGACAAGGGCGGCTCGCTTCACGCGCAGATGGAGGGCTTCAAGGATGTGCTTCTTCCGCAGCTTTCGAAGGAAGAGTTCGCCGACATGTACGCGCAGACCATCTGTTACGGTCTCTTCGCCGCGCGGTGCAACGTGGAGACGAAGGAGGTCGCCTCCTTCACGCGCGAGAACGCCGCGCATCGCCTCCCGGCCACGAATCCCTTCCTGCGCGACATGTTCGGACGCATCGCCGGGCCGGAGCTCGACGAAAGGCTTGTCTGGGCCGTGGACGACCTGGCCGAGCTCTTGCGCCGGAGCGACACCGGCGCGATTCTGGACGAGTTCGGCAGGCATACGCGGCGCGAGGACCCCGTGTTCCACTTCTACGAGACCTTCCTCGCGGCATACGACCCCGCGATGCGCGAGAAACGCGGCGTCTATTACACGCCCGAGCCGGTGGTGGGATACATCGTCCGTTCCATCGACCATATCCTCAAGGAGGACTTCGGCCTGGCCAGGGGCCTCGGGGACGAGAGCAAGGTCAAGGTTTCTTTAGACGATGCAGGAAACATGGAAGACGCCGTCTCGCGCAAGGCGCAAGGGCCGAAACACCTCTCCGCGGAGGCGCACCGGGTGCAGATTCTCGACCCGGCCACGGGCACCGGCACCTTCCTGTACGGGGTGATACGGTTGATCTACGAGGCGTTTTTCGAACGTAACAAGGGCCTGTGGCCGGGCTACGTGGCGCAGGACCTTTTGCCCCGGCTATACGGATTCGAGCTCTTGATGGCGCCGTACACCGTGGCGCACATGAAGCTGGGGCTCCTTCTCAAGGAAACGGGCTGCGATCTCGCGGGCGGCGAGCGGCTCGGGGTCTTTCTCACGAACACGCTGGAGGAGGGGCACGTCCGCACAAGCGAGCACTTCGCGGGAATGATCGCAAGGGAGGCGAACTTCGCGGCCGACGTGAAGAAGACCGCGCCCGTCATGGTGATTTTGGGGAACCCGCCGTATTCCGGCCACTCCATGAACAAGGGCGACTGGATCAAGCGGCTGATCGACACCTATAAACAATGCGACGGGAAGCCATTGGGCGAGCGGAACCCGAAGTGGCTGAACGACGATTACGTGAAGTTCATCCGTTTTTCCCAGTGGCGCATCGAGCAGACCGGCGGCGGCGTGGTCGGCATGATTACCAATCACGGCTATCTCGATAACCCCACCTTCCGCGGTATGCGTCAGTCGCTAATGAGTAGCTTCAGCGACATCTACGTACTGGACTTGCATGGCAACGCCCGGAAGAAGGAGACCGCGCCCGACGGCGGCAAGGACGAAAACGTCTTCGACATTCAGCAGGGCGTCTCCATCGGGATTTTTGTGAAGAAGGGAAAGGACTCGTCCGGTGATTCCCCTGCCGGCGGCAGGAAGAGCGCGTGCAAGGTCTTTCACGCGCATTGCTACGGCTCGAGAGAGGAAAAGTACGATTGGCTTAACGGGAACGCGATAGACACAACGGCCTGGAAAGAAATCCGGCCCGACCCGCCGTTTTATCTCTTCGTGCCGCAGGATAATAAATTGCTAATGGAATATCAAAAGGCGATATCCATCACGGATGTATTGAAAATATATTCCGTTGGTATAGTAACAGGTCAGGATGATAACTCGATCTCGTACACCAAAGAAGAAGCTTTGAATTTAGTCGAATCTCAATTAGTTCCTAATGACAAAATACACAATATATCATATCGCCCCTTCGATACCCGATTTATTGTTTATGATAAAAAAGTTGTAACAAGGATGCGCTACAAAGTCATGCGCCACATGCTGGCCGGGGATAATCTTGCCTTATTATCAGCCAGAAGCAATAAATCACAGGATATGGATCACTTTTTTTGTTCAAGAAATATTATGGAAACTAAGTGTGGTGAACGAACAACTCAAAGTTGTATCTTCCCTCTCTACCTCTA
>JAZDLH010000031.1:0-6196 GCA_043802275.1 Planctomycetota bacterium | reverse complement strand
TCGTACCCGGCCGCTCGGTGCTTGCGCCGGAAAGAAGGACGGCTTTCAGGTTCTCGTTCGGTGCGGGGGGCTCATAGCGGCGAAAGAAAACATTGTCCCGGCACTCGGCGCTCGCGATCGTAAGGCCCTGGGTATTGGGGTCCTCCGAGCGCCTGCCGGGATCCGCCTCGAGCAAAACGTCCATACGGTCGCACCGGCCGTAGAGGGTTTCCTGCTCGAGCTCAACGTTGCGGTGGAAAACGATCGTCCGGGTCAGGAGGTTGTAGACGAGCTCCCCGTCGAAGTGCACCGTATAATCGCCCGGGTTCTCTCCAGGCTTCCGGCCGGGCGCCGTCGAGGGACGGGTGCGGCCCGTGAGCGACTGGAACCCACTCCGCTGGGCCGCCGCCGCGGAGATGTAGAGGATGCCCGGGCCGTCGGCGCGCACCAGGCCCTGGCGCTGCAACAGGGAGAAATTGCGCGAGAGGAGGCGGAGGCCCCGGACATCCTCCAGCACGGCTTCCTTGCGCGCGGTGAGGGTGACCATTTCCCCGTTTTCGATCATGATCGCCTTATCCCCGGTCCCGACCAGACCGGCGCTCTTGACCGTGACATTGTCGTCCATGGTCGCGGCGTGGATCGTCCGCTCGAGCAGCGGGTTGGGCGGCTCGATCTCCCCAAGCGCCTCGCGCTCCCTGAGCTTGGAGGCAAGATTGGCGGAGGTTCCGAGCTCGGCGTAGAGGGTGTCTCCCGAAAGGGTGACATCCTGCCAGCGCAGCGCCACGCCCCCGTAAAAGCGGGCCGCGGCCGGCTTGCCGGGGGCGCCGGAATAGACCATGCGCCCCTCGAAACGCGTCGTGGCCGAGCGGCCGATGGCGCCCAGGGGGGCGCCCTCCACGAGGGTGAGCTCTCCCGGGCCGACGGCCTCGATGCGGTACCGGTCGGTATAGTCGTCGATGCGCTCCGCGAGGAGTGAGCTTCCCTGCTCCTCCCAAATGCGCGCCTTGCCCCTTGTCGCCGGAAAACATGGTGATGGTGCGCGTGTCGTCGGGAGCGAGTGCGTAGATCATGTGATCGCAGCTCGTGTTGCGTCCTTCCGCGTGCATCTCCACTCCGTCCCGCCCGATGATCTTTTTATACAAAAAGCCGAGCAGCTTGTCCGCGCCCGCCTTGGGGGCGTAGACGGGTTCCATGTGGATTTCGAGCCATCCGCCGTTCACCACCACCTCGCCGCGCGCGAGCTGAACCCCGCCCGTAAAGTTGGCCACCTGGAGCGATTCGTCGTATTCCATGGCCTCGGAGAAGAGGATCCGGGTGGTATCGGCCTCGGTGTTGGCCCCGCGGGGGGCGCCGGTCTCGGTAATGACCATCTCGCCGGGGCCCTCGGCGTGGACGACGTCGTGGAGCTGCGTCGGATCGGTGGGGTCACTGATTCGGATGCTGGTGATCCGCGCGGCGCGGATCCGGCTTTTCCCGGGCTCTTCGATCACCGGGTCGGGCGAAGGTCCCTCGAGGTTGAGCGCCTGGCCGGCGGTGTCGAAAATGGCCTTGCGCGCGATCGCTTTTTGTCCTTTCTTGGTCTGAATGCGGACGTTCCCCTCGGCCGTCACGTGGCGGACGCCGAGAGCGCGGACGCCTCTAAGTCCCTCCCGGGCGAGGGACTCCGGGGTCTCAGCGAGGAGGGCATCGCTCCGGATGGAAAAATCGGGGTGCTCGGTCTCCACCCCGCCGCGGAAGGCCGCGGTGCCCTGGCGGGGATCGTACACGAGGTCCTGGAACGCAATCCGGGTGGCCTCCGGAGAGGAGGCCGCGGCTTCCGTCGGGGCAGTTGTCTTTGCATCGGGGTTGTACAGCCGGGCCTGGAGGCGGGCCTCCCCGCGCGGCTCGCTTTCATCGCCGCCGGCGATGAGCATGCCCTCCTCCTCGCCCAGCTTGAAGTCGATGTACTTGTGCCGGATCCAGTCCGTGCCGTACCAGACCTCGGGCTGGCGGCCCTTTTCGCCGCTGAGGGAGAGAAGCCCGCGCTGCGCGATGTACACGGCGTCCTTTCCGACCGCCCGATACGGGATCATCTCGCCCGTCCCCAGGCGCTGCCGGCCCGTGACGAGGACCGCGGGCCAGACGTGGAGCTCGGCGGCTTGTGAAACGTTGGTCCGAGGGTCGGCCTCGATCTTGACCATCAGGTTGTCGCCCTGGATGTGCATCTCTCCGCGAACAAGCTCCACGTGGTCATAAAAGAAGATCGCGTTGTCGGCAAAGAAGTAATCCGCTCTTCCCTTGCAAGTGACATGGGTGGGCGTCGGAATGCTTGCCGGTGCCTTCTCCCGGTCCGAGGCTTGGGGCTTGCCGGAAGCGGGGAGGGCGATCACCTGCATGCTTTGGAGGGTCATACGGACGTTTTTTTTCAGGCGGATGACCTCCCCCTGGAGGGAGTCCTCATCCGGACGGCTGCCGGGCGTCAGGAAGTACTCGAGATCCTCCCCCTCCAGGACGTCCTCCCCTCGGGTAAGGCGCACGGGCCCGGTGCTCGTCAGCATGGAATGGGTTTCGTCCCATGCAACATTTTGAGATTCCACGACCGCCTGGACGTTCTGCCGGTCGTCGTACCGAACGGCCGATACGTTGCCCTGGAGGGTCGTGATCTTTTCCCGGCGGACGAAGGTTCCGTTATCGCCCGTGATCCGAAAGCGGAGGGGCGGGGGGGACTGGATGGACTCCGGCGTTATGGGCGCGCGGCTGAGCGAAGAGGTGCGGCGGGCGGTTTCATAGATGAAAAGCGTGACCCTGGAAAGTTTCGCGCTCTCGAGCCGGCGCGTATTCTCCAGGCGTATGTCATGCGCCTCTTCCGCGCAGATCTCCACAGCCAGGCGTCCCTCCCGGTAGAGGGGGATCTTCACGCCCGTGAAATTGTATTGCTCGGCCGCCGGTACGAGGCTGGAAAGGCCCGCGCCGAATGCTCCCACCCAGAACAAGAAAGAAATCGCAAGGCTACACGAACGCACGCAACTCCCTTTCCTCGCGGGGATAATGACCGTCGATCGCCGGGAACGGAAACCTTTCCGGAAGACGATCCTTGAAGCGTAAAAGCCCTGAGGCGCGTTGTCAAAGGACGATTTCAAAGCGGTTCAACATGCGCCCCGATAGACAGCGGCAAGGACTTGCATAGGATTACACAAGCCTAAAACGTTGCGCGTGGTTATTGCGCCGAGCCTGGGGGTTCCGGAGGAAAATAGCACTCGAGGATTTGCGCCCACTTCCCCTGCGCCTTGAGAATAAACTCGACCGCCTCTCGCACGGCCCCGTGGCCTCCGGAATGTTGTGTCACGCCGTCGGCGAAATCCCGCACCTCCGGCACGGCACTGCCCACGGCCAGGGAAAGGGCGCAGAGCCGCATGGCGGGGATATCGGTCAGATCATCGCCCATGTATGCGGCGGCTTCCCGCGCAATCTTCAAGGTGTCAAGGATTTTCTTGAGGCCGAGGGCCTTGTCCTTCGCCTGGGTGCAAAGAGCGCTGATCCCGAGTTCCTTGGCCCGGTGCTCCAATATGGGGGAACTCTTACCGGACAAAAGGGCGCTTTGGAGACCGGCCCGATGCCAATACTTGAGACCCGCGCCGTCATGCACATCAAAGAACTTGATCTCTTGCCCGTCCTCGCTGTAGCCCATTCGGCCGTCGGTCATGACCCCGTCCACGTCGAGCACCAAGAGCTTGATGGGGAGCAGTTTTTCGCGCGGGAGGGTCATGAGGCTCTTCACGGCGATCCCTTCTGTCGAGTTTTGGGAAACGCGGATCGTAACTCTAACCAAGTCTATACGATAGGGCTATGGAACGCCTTGGTCAAGAGAAATGAAACCGGCAAGAGCCCCTCATGCGCGCCTATGGGAGAATCAACATGGCGTCTCCATAGCTGTAAAAGCGATATCCCTCCTGTATGGCCGTGGCATAAGCGGCAAGAATTCGCTCCCGCCCCGCCAGGGCGCATGCAAGCATGAGCAGGGTGCTTTTGGGGAGATGAAAGTTCGTAAGAAGGCCGTCGATGACGCGGAATCGGTACGGAGGATGGATGAAGAGGGCGGTTGAGCCCTCTCCGGGCGCAATGCCGGAGGAAGCGAGCGCTGCCGCCTCGAGGGCGCGTGTGGCGGTGGTCCCGACGGCGATCACGCGGCGGTGGCCGCGTTTGGCCTCATGAACGGCCGCGGCCGTTTCCCGCGGGATGGAAAAAAACTCCTCTTCCATGACGTGCTCGCCCACCCGTTCGACCTTGACCGGCCGGAAGGTGCCCGGTCCCACGTGCAGCACGAGATCCGCAATCTGCACGCCGCGAACTTGGAGCGCATCGAAGAGCGCAAGCGTAAAATGGAGCCCCGCCGTGGGGGCCGCCACCGCGCCCGGGGCGGAGGCGTACACGGTTTGGTAGCGCTCACGGTCGTCCAGGGTGGGACCCGATTCGGGGCGGTGGATATACGGGGGCAGGGGGGTCTCGCCGATCGCATCGAGGAGATCCTCGAACCTGCCGCCCTTAGGAAGCTCGAAGCGGACCCGGACGTGTCCACCCCGGCCTTTTTCCACGATCCGGGCGACGAGTTCGCCCGCTGCGAAGGTGACGGACCTTCCGGGCTTGAGGTGTGAGGCGGGCCTCGCGAGGCAGTCCCAGCAAAGCGGCTCCGTCTCCCGCACGAGCAGGAGCTCGGTCTTTCCGCCGCCCACGCGTCGGCCTCGAAGTTTGGCCGGGATGACCTGGGTGACGTTGCGGACGAGGAGATCTCCCGAACGGAGACGATGAGGCAGGTCATGGAAAACAGGGTGCACAGGCGCCGCATCGCCTTCGAGGTGCATGAGGCGCGAATCGCTCCGGTTCGCCAGCGGGACCTGGGCGATTCTATCCGGTGGCAGGCGATAATCGAAGAGGGAGACGTCGTCTTCAGCGGACAAGGATAGGCCCTTGATGCTCCTGCACAAGTCGGCTGTCGTTACGTTCCATGCCGGGTATCGACACCGCTATGGAGGACGGCACCGCCTAAAGAAAAAGCGGCCCCTATTTTTTAAACGGCAGAATCTTCTTTACGTTATCCAGAATTTCCTTGCCGGCATCCTTGTCCAGGGGAGGCAGGGCGTCCAGGACCTTGCCGACCTCTTCGCCCACCTTTTCTTTGGTCTTGTCCAGGATCACGCCGGGCTCGATCCAGCCCAGTTTCCCTCCCAATTGGACGACGCTCTTGAGCGCGGCCTGGATCACCGGCCCCACCAGCTGCGGCACGAGCTCCGAGACGGTCACGCCCGACGACTTTTTCCCGATGTCATGGAGCTCGATCGGAGGCAGGGAGATTTGCCGTTCGCCAAGGAGGGGCGCCTTGATGTTGAGCGTGCCCTCCGTAAAGGAAAAATGCTCCAGGATCACTCGTTTTTCACTTTTGGGTTCCCCCCCGGATGCCCCGGAGTCTGTCGTTTTTGAAGGAGGCGCGGCCCCATAGACTTCGATATTGTGAAGGATGGCCTGCAGGTTGTTCTGCGTGAAGCCCTGTTGCTCGAAGGTGAGCGTGGCGCCCTGCACGGTCAAGTCCCTAATGACGATCGTTTCCTTGAAGAGGGTGGCGGGATTGAGCGCCAGGCGTACCCGGCCGATCTGGAAGGCGTTCGGAGTCTGAAACGAGCCGGGATTTGCGACGACGAGGCCCTGGATTTCGCCGGCGCCCGACCAGGGCGAGACGGTCACGCCCGCAACACTGACCTTCGATTGCGTGGACGCGGAGCCGACGGATTCTATGCCCGCCTTGATGAGGGCATTGAGCGCCCCTCCGCCAAAGACGAGCAAAAGCGCCACGGCTACCACCGCCAATACGGCAACGCCGAACAGGATTTTCCGCAAGGTCTTCATGACGAATCTCTCCGAGCATGTCCCTCGCAATAAATCGATGCAACGATGCTTTTGCGCACACATCTATTCGTTGCAAACGAATGAGCCGAAAAGCCGATGGATTTGGTTATCCTCTCACGCCCCCGGAACAGGCGGGAGAGGGCGGAATAACAAGATCCCGCGGCCCTTGGATGAATCCTGGGGAAATGCCCGAGCAGGGGCAGCCGCCATTTTCAGAACCCTTCCTGTTCGCTTTTGGTGTCCTTGGAAGGGACCGGATATACGGGACCGGAAAAGGGCTCGGACTCGAGGCGTTGGAACGCCTTCGCGTCTTTCTCCTTGGCCACGACGATATCGTCCA
>JAZDLH010000030.1:0-5210 GCA_043802275.1 Planctomycetota bacterium | reverse complement strand
AAGCCTCCAGCGGCCAACGGCCCGGATCCACCCCGCCCTGGACAAAGGCGTGGTAGGCGGCGAAGCCCCGGGCGCGCATGGCCAGGATTGCATCCGCCCGCCCCAGCGCCTCGGCGACCGAGGCGTCCACGGGCAGGCCCTTTTCGAGCCGCTGCGCGTCCGCGGAATAGAGATGGACCAACAGCCCCTCCCGGGTGGCCGCCTCCATGCGGCTGTGCACGGGAAGGGGAGGGCCTTCGGTGGAGCGCGAGCCTTGCATAAGCCAGCCGGTTGCGCCCGTTTGCGCGGCTTTTTCCGGCGCGCCCGAGAGATGCGCCGCGATCACGACCGCCCGCGAGGGTGTCTCCTCCGGCGAGGGAACGATCACGAGCGGGACCTCGGAAGGCATCCCGTCCAGGGCCGCGCGCAGGGTATAGGTCCCGGGGTGGAGAAGGACCGCGGAGAATTCAAAGGACAAGGTCTCGCGTCCCGCGGAGAAACTTAAGACCTCCGACCAGAGCTCGGTCTCCTTCTCCTCTTCGCGGGCAAGGAGCCGGAAGGTCGCTTTCCTTGGACTGGGAAGCTCGATGTAGGCGCCGACCAATATGGTTTCATCGCGGCGGAAGGCCGTGCGCCCGCGCGGGATGAAGCATTGAATCGCCGCTTCCTGGGGCGGAACGGGCGCGATATCGCCCGTTTTCGTGAGCCAAAGGAGAAGATCGCCTTCCACCCGTAGAACGGGCCGGGATTTTTTTTCGTTCCGAGGCCCCGGCGTCTTGTCCCAGCCGGCGGTTAATGTCCCGTTCTTTACGCGGAGGCGAATGCGCCAATTTTTGCCCAAAAGCGGCGTCTCGCCCTCGGGGAGAAAGACCGCCCGGTCGCCGGTCCCCCCGGGGAGAAGGCCCTCTATCCGGTAGGAACCGGCCTCCCTGGGCAGGGAGAGGATCGCGCGCATCCCCTGGGGCAGGGGCAGGGCGAGGCGTAAGCCGTAGCAGAAGAGGCCGCCGAGATCGCGGCCGTAAGGGCCCGGCACGACCCCCCGGGGCGCGATGTTGCCCGGGGAGACGGAAACGTCCACCGCCCAGCCGAGCTCCCCCTGGATCCGGTGCTCCCCCGGCGACAGGGCGAGCGAGCGCGGACCCAGCCACGATTCGGACTCTTTCTCCACGCGCCAGGGGCCGTAGGCGGCCGGAATCTCCAGCGCCACGCGCTCGCGGTCCGTTTCCGCGGCTTCGAGCGGGCAGGGGGATTCGAGGAAAAGAAAAAGGACAAGCGCGGAGACCGCTCTTGCATTGTGCAACACGAAGCGACTGGCTCCATCCCAATGGCTGAATTCATGCACCTCATCTGCCTCCATCCTATGGGGCCGGGGGGACAATGCAAGGAAAATCGGCTTGGGGAAGCTCCCCGGCGGCCCTCCCAGGCAAGGCGCTCTCTCCCTTCTGCGAGGAAACGCCCCGACGGCAGGGCCACATGCCCAGGCGCCCGGCCCGATTCTTCTTGCGCCGGTCGAATTCTATGCCATAATGGGCGGTGCGCTTTCAGGGAAGTCCGCGGGTGGGAAGGAGGTCTTCGCCCCGGGAGTTCCTCCCACGGCGGGAGAACGAGCGAATGCGAAGGCTCATGATCGGCGTCTCCGGGGTGCGCGGTGTGGTGGGCGAGACCTTCACGCCCGAGCTTTTGACGCGCCTCGGGGAGGCCTTCGGCACCTACACGCACGGCGGCAAGATCGTCGTGGGCCGCGATACCCGCACGAGCGGCGAAATGGTCAAGCACGCGGTCCTCTCCGGCCTCCTCTCGGCCGGGTGCGAGATCGTGGACCTCGGCATCTCGGCCACGCCCTCCGCGGCCATGATGATCCCCCTCCTCCGGGCGCGCGGCGGCGTCGTCATAAGCGCCAGCCAC
The DNA here is from genome assembly GCA_043802275.1 of Planctomycetota bacterium. GTDB lineage: Bacteria > Planctomycetota > SZUA-567 > SZUA-567 > JAFGNG01 > JAZDLH01. The sequence goes on along the minus strand of JAZDLH010000030.1, from coordinate 3,326 downwards.
AACGCCGTGGAATGGAACGCCCTCAAGTTCTTCCGCGCCGACGGCGTGTACCTGAACGACCCGCAGGGCCGGGAGCTTCTGGACATCTACTACGGCGGGGACTTCCGCCAGGTGAACTGGGACGGGGTGCGCACGGTCGCGGAGAACGCGGACGCGGTGGAGCACCACGTCGAGCGGATCCTCAAGCTCGTCGACGCGCGCGCGCTCCGGCGGCGGAAGTTCACCGTGGCCCTCGACTGCTGCAACGGCGCGGGCGTGGAGGTGGCCACGCAGTTCCTGTCGCGCGTCGGCTGCCGGATTCTGCCCCTCTTCTGCAAGCCCGACGGGCTCTTCCCCCGCACGCCCGAGCCCACCCGCGAGCACGTGACCGCGCTCACCCGGCTCGTGAGGCGCCGGGGCGCGGACGTCGGCTTCGCCCTCGACCCGGACGCCGACCGCGTGGCCTGCGTCTCCGAGGCGGGCCGCTACGTGGGCGAGGAGTACACCCTCGCGCTCTCGGTGCGCTACGTCCTCGGGCACAAGCGCGGCGCCGTGGTCACGAACGTGAGCACGAGCCGCATGATCGACGACGTGGCCGCCGAGTTCGGCTGCGCGGTGGTGCGCGTGCCCGTGGGGGAGGTGAACGTGGCCGACCGGATGCTCGAGACCAAGGCCGTGATCGGCGGAGAGGGAAACGGCGGCGTCATCTACCCCCCGGTCCACTACAGCCGGGACAGCATCGCCGGCATGGCCCTGATCCTCCAGTACCTCCTCGAGAGCGGCCGAACCCTCTCCGCGCTCGTCCGGGAGATTCCCGCCTATACCATGGTCAAGACCAAGGTCGAATGCGACCGCGCCTCGGCCCGGTCGATCCTGCCCGCGCTCGAGGAGAGGGTCCGCTGCGACGCCGTGGACAGGCAGGACGGCGTGAAGTTCCTCTGGAAGGACGCGTGGGTGCACCTCCGGGGGAGCAACACCGAACCGGTGCTGCGCATCATCAGCGAAGCCCGCTCCCCCCGCCGCGCCCGGGCCCTCGCCCGGGAATACAGCGCGCTCGCGGCCCAGGGCATGAAGCGCTGGAACCGGAAGAATTCTTAACGCTTGTTTCAAAACCGCTGATTTGCGCCTGGAGCGCCCTGCGGGAACGCAAAACGAAACCATTTTGTAACGGCTTTTTTAAGGCCCCAAACGCCCGCCCCGCCTTCCCTCTCCCCCCACGACGAGCAGCCTTTGGGAATTCGTCCGGACTCTTCTGCGGAAAAGCCGGAACTATTTCCCCGGGAGCGGTCAGCCCCCGGTAATGCGCAAGAGGCCCGCCTCGCCCAGGGCCTTGCGAAGCGCCCTGGCCGCGGCCCGGATCAAGCCTTCGGAACTTCCCCGCGCGGCCTCGGGAAGATACGGCGCTTCCGCCAGGACCGGCACGGGCAGGACCGCCTCGAGCGAGGCGCGGTTCGTGCGCGTTGCCTCGTCCTCCACGGGCGCGCAGGCGTTCAGGAGAACCCCGGCGCAGGAGAGGCCCGCCGCTTCGATCGCGCGGAGCGTCAGCAGGGTGTGGTTGATCGCGCCCAGGCGGTTCGCCGCCACGAGGAGCGCCGGGAGGCCGATTCGCCCGGCCAGGTCCGCCACGGTCTTTGTCCGCGTTAGAGGCGCGAGAAACCCGCCCACCCCCTCCACGAGCATGGCCTCATGTTGCGCGGCGAGGATTTCATAGGCCTCGACAAGGCGTTCGAGGTCCACGGCCCGGCCTTCCCTGGCCGCGGCCGCGTGGGGCGAGAGGGGCGCCCGGAACGCGCACGGCGCCACGAGGGAGGGGTCTTCCTCCTGTAACCCCGCGCCGAGCAAAAGGAGCGTCGCGTCCTCCCCCGGCGGCGCGCTCACGCCCGTGGCCACGGGCTTCATCACGCCCGCGTCCACGCCCGCCTCGCGGAAAAGACGCGCGAGCGCCGCGGCGAGGAGGGTCTTCCCCACGCCCGTGTCCGTGCCCGTGATGAAAAAGCCTCGCATGGCCGCGCTCCCCCGCTTTTATAAAAAATACCCGTCACAAAAGAAAGATGGGTTGAAACCACGCAAAAGAACGCTTTCCCCTCCGCTCCGCGCCATAATTTCTTTATGAAACAGGGCCTTGCGAACGAAGCGCGGCCGTCTCGCCGGCGAAAGCCCGGCCTCGTCATTTCCTTGGCGCGAGGGCCCGGATCGCCGCGAGGTTGTCCCGGTCGCCCCGGCGCTCGTCCACCGGCGTCTCCATGATGACGGGGAGTTTTTTTACCCCGGGCGTTGCAAGGATGTGGCGGAAGCCCTCCTCGCCGATCCGGCCGAGGCCGATGTGCTCGTGCCGGTCGCGGCCCTCCCCGAGGAGAAAGAGCGCGTCGTTCGCGTGGATGCACTTCACGGCCCCGGCCCCAACGGCCCGGGCGTGTTCATTCAGGAATTTCTTAAAAACCCCCTTGCCGCCCACGTCCACGCCCATGGCGTGCGCGTGGCAGGTGTCGAGGCAGACGCCCACGCGCTCCGGCGCGTCCGCGGCGCGCGCGATGGAAGCGAGCTCTTCGCACGTGCGGCCGATCGTGTCCCCGCCGCCCGCGGTGTTCTCCAAAAGGAGCCACGGCCCCTCGGGCACCTCGTCGAAGACGCGCCTCAGGCCCTCGGCGATGCGCCTTACGCCCGCCTCGAGGCCGGAGCCCCGGTGGCTTCCCGGGTGAATGACGAAGAGCTCCGCGCCGATCCGGGCCGCGGCCGCGTACTGCGCCAAAAGATGCTTGAGGGACTTTTGGTAAAGCCCCTTCTCGGGCGAGGCGAGATTCGGAAGATAGGTGACGTGCACCGCCACGGGTCCCACGCCGGCCTTGCGCCGCGCCTCCTGAAAGGCCTCGGCCTTGGCGTCGGAGACCACGGGCATGGCCCAGGAGCGCGGGTTCGCCACGAAGACCTGGAAGCAGTCGCACCCGAGCGCCGCCGCGCGCCCCGGCGCCTGCGCCACCCCGCCCGCGATGGAGACGTGCGCGCCGAACTTCACCCTGCGCCTCCCTTCCCGTAGAGAGAGCCTTGCGCGGCCTATAAATGGGCTAACGCTCGATCGCCCGGATCTTCTCCGCGCGGGCGGCCAGCGCTTCCGCCTCTTCCGTTCTCCCCATTTTCCTGTACATCGCCGCCATATTCTCAAGCGCGGTTCCCACGTTGGGATGGTCGGGCCCGAGCGCCTTTTCCAGGATTGCGAGCGCGCGCTTGTAGAGCGGCTCCGCAGCCGCGTATTGGCCTTGAGCCCTGTATAGCTCAGCCAGATTGTTGAGCGATGTCGCCACGTCCGGATGGTCGGGCCCGAGCGCCTTCTCGCTTATCGCCAGCGAGCG